>CAYZIC010000001.1:0-79591 GCA_964478335.1 uncultured Lentisphaeraceae bacterium
AACAACTTTCTTACGAAGAACGACTATTTATTGAGCGTTGGATTAAAAGAGCTCACATAGGATATCAGCATTCTGGACATTTCTCCCCATATAACAAAGAACTGGCAATGCTTTTGGGACGATCTACGCGAACGATCGCCAATGAATTAAAGCGTGGCTCCATGTCCAATAATGCAAATGGTAAAACAAAATACTATTACTATAGTTATTCAGCAAAATTAGCTCAAAGCAAGGTCGACGGAAACTGAGCCAGGCAGGGACGGAAGTCGCGCTTAATCAAGAATCCAAACGTCTCGAACTTGCTTTCGAAAGAGTTGCCTACGCTGATTAAGAAGATACGATTTCGTAAGGATATTTCAGAGGATGAATGGCGCTATTCTCTTTATGCTGCTTGCTGCATCCTAAACAAGAACCATCCAGATTTACACCTCGCGCCAAGCACGTTACACCATTGGATAATCAATGGTAAAATCAAAGGGATTAGTGCGAAAGACGTCCTTTTTTTGGCAAAAGAAGAAGCATAAAGGTCCAAAGAAAGAAACTAAGCCTCATAAAGATAAAAAAGGTCACTCCATCGACGATCGGCCACGGGAGATTGACGAGCGTAATACCTTTGGACTTTTTGAGGGGGACACCATCGTCTCTACGGTTGACGACAATTATGCTTTTGTTTCATTAATAGAAAGACTTACACGAAAGCAGTTCACCGTTAAAGTTAGTCGAAATACGAAGAGGTGTTTCCAGGGAGCTCTACGAAAGATCATTAAGATGTGCCCTGTTATTAAATCGATTACCTTTGATAATGGCTCAGAGTTTTCAGGTGTAGAGCAAATCTTAGAAATATTACGTAAGCATACCCCAGATGCCAATATCTACTATGCACACCCCTATCGATCATGTGAACGAGGGTCTAACGAACGCAATCATGTGTTTATCCGTAGAATGGCACCAAAATGGACAAAGCTATGCCGCATGTCCCCCAAAAGACTGCAGCGAACAACCGATTTTACGAATGCTTATCCACGTTAAATTTTCAATGGCAAGAGTACGAATGATGTGTGGAACGAGCAAATAGCCCGATTGGATACGATTTCAACATGATTATGGAATTTTATTCTTGAAAGTTACGTTTTTTGTCCTTGCTTTTTTGAGGGGGATTTGCTAGTGTGTCATCAAACCAATTTTAGTGAGGTGATGAGATGATTGTCAACGATCTAATGCAACAGAATTACCACTACGATTTAACGGCTCGAATGGGGATGGACTTTGCGCCTGACTTCTCGCCTGATTTGTCGCCGGCTGAAATGTTGGCGTTGGGGGTATTTGGTGGAAAATACCTTACGGATTGTCGTGAGGAATTCCCGGTGGGGTGGTTTAAGGGAGCGAAGCTGTCGCCTGGTGGCCATGATGCGGTGCTGAACTATTTTGGGGTGAGTGCATCTCAACCTTTGGCAATGTGGCGGGATAAGGGCTGGATCTACGAGGAGGATCCTCGTGGGTGGTTTCAGTGGTATTGTCGATACTATTTGGGACGGCGGTGTCGGGATGATGCGCGTCAAATCAAAAGATGGCGAGCTATGCGGCGTCATGTCGGCCAGTTGCAAGCGAATTGCAAAGCGGGGGATTGTCTCTGTCGGCCGCGTCAACGACAGGCACTCTTACAATGGGCTTATGATGCGCGGGTCTTATAGTGACTAATGGTCTTAATGTGGGGGCGATGCCTCTCGATGAAAGGAATATCTAATGAATCGTCGGAATTTTTTGCGTGTCTCTGCGTGTGGTCTAGTCGGGGCGGCGTTGCCTCATGGTGTCATGGGTGCAACGCTCTCGCCTAAGCGACCCAATGTCTTGATCGTCTTCCCGGATCAAATGCGGGCGCAGTCGATGGGCTTTATGCATGAGGATAAGGTCAAAACGCCTCATCTGGATGCCTTTGCCCAATCGAGTCGTGTCTTTAATGAGGCTATCAGTAGCTATCCGGTCTGTAGTCCTTTTAGGGCGATGTTGATGACGGGGGTTTATCCTGCGAAGAATGGCGTGCATACCAATTGTCTCTATCATATAAAACATGGCGCAAGCTGTGAATTAGATCGAGAGATGGTGTGCTGGTCTGATATTTTGGCGCATAATGCCTATGACATGGCTTATATCGGTAAGTGGCACTTGGATAAACCATACCAGCCGTGGATCCCTACCTATAATAATCAGGGGACGATCAAGTGGAATGAATGGTGCTCGCCTGATCGACGACATGGATTCTCCTATTGGCATGCTTACGGTACCTATGACGACCACCTGCGGCCGATGTATTGGGATACGCATGCAAAGCGTGATGAATATGCGTTTGTCAATCAATGGGGACCCACGCATGAGGTGAATCAAGCGATCAATTATCTGCGGACTAAGTGGGATAAGTCAAAGCCCTTTGCGATGGTCATTAGTATGAATCCCCCGCACACGGGGTATAGCTTGGTGCCCAACCACTACCAGACTATCTACAAGGATCTCGATCCGGAATCGCTCATCGTGCGCCCCAATGTGCCGCCTAAATCTCATCCTATGGGACGCTTTTATCGGCAAAATATCCGTAATTACCAAGCGTGTGTGACGGGGGTCGACGACCAATTTGGACGACTCATGGCGGCGCTTAAGGAGCAGGGGCTGGAGGAGGATACTGTTGTCTTTTTCTTCTCTGATCATGGGTGCTGCCTGGGTGCCCATGGTTGCGAGGCAAAGAACAACCCCTATGCGGAGTCGATCTGTATCCCGATGATGATCCGTTGGCCAGGGCACATTGCTCCGCGTGATGATAGCTATCTCATTGAGCCTGTCGATTTGGCTCCGACGATTCTTGGTCTGACGGGGGGCTCGATCCCACCTACAATGCAAGGGCGCAACCTCGCCCCCTACCTATTAGATGAGGTGCCTATGCCGCAAAAAGAATGGCAACTCTACATGAAGCATGGAGAACCGCTCACCCTCGAAACGCCCGCGCATCCAGTGTGTGACTGCTCTGTCAAGCTGGCGAAGCCTGAGGATTACGGCTCGAGAGGTATACGCAATCCTCGCTGGACCTGCGTCTTTAACTACGGCGATGCCTCTGGGCAGCTCACGGCCTACCTCTTTGACCGACAGACCGACCCCTATGAGCTCAAAAACCAAGCGCAGGGTGCCCAAGACCTGCTCGTCCAAATGCGCACCACCCTCAAGACCCACCTCACCGCAATCGGCGATCCCTTTGCCGCAGCCCTGTAGGAGTCGACAATGGCGTTTTTGTGTAATTTATACCCGTACACTTTTTTCGCCATGGCTATAGGGGCTTGCATTGCGATGATGGCAGCATCATTTAAGCTGTTTCATATTGCATTGCACGAACAAGGCCCATGGTACACGAGCAAGTGGATACTCTATCCTTTTGGGGTGTGGAGCCTGCTTGAGGTGGTCGTGTTTTTTGCCTTCGCCAATCTGTTTTCACTGACAATCTTGCCTATTGGGAGCTCTCAATTGTACCCCTGATGAAGCAGTTTTTATTCGCTCCAATTCTCGTGGTGTATGCATGGATAAAATTGCTTGGTGGCTTCTTCAGCAATTTGCACAAACTTGATATTTTTGAATTAGTAGGACTACTCATACTATTGACGCATGGTTGCACAGTCTACTTGCGGAGCTATGCGCTATGCAAGATGAAAAATCATCCACTTACGCGTGTCGTCATGATCTACGCTTGTCTATTCCCTGAGATCTTCCTATTCGCGGCGACTTGGTTGATTTAGGATTCCCCGTCTCAATTCACGTCCATTCTAGGATTCGTGGTGGGGGATTTTGGTGCCTCTGCAAGCAGTGAATAGCCCTGTTTTAGCCTTTTTGAAGCGATTTTTGGGTGTTTACGATAGAAAAGGCTTGTCAAATACCCCAGTTATATATTATAGTGTAGTTAGATTTTTTTGGAGTGCTCTAGATTATTGTTTGATCTATTGAGTTGCCTCCTACAAAACAGTAACTACATGAAGGAATATTCATTATGATCATTAAAGATGGTTGGCCTCTAATCTTGACTCCCCTTGTCATTGCTTTGTGCGGTGGTGGTGCGTTGTATCACTTTGCTCATTGCCCAACTGGTGCTGGCTTTGTCGTGGTTTTTTGTGTGGTACTCTCCCTCTTTATGTTGTGGTTTTTCCGTAATCCAGTGCGCACGGCTCCTGCTGGAGAGGGAAACATCGTTTCGGGTGCTGAGGGTGTCTGTAAGGATGTGCAATACGTGGATGAAAACACCAAGATGGCTGATGGCTCTGTCCACCCAGCTGCAGAAATCGTCAAGGAATTTTTCCCTGGACAGCAAGCAGTGCGTGTGAGCGTCTTCCTCTCGCCTCTCAATGTCCATGTCAACCGTACGGCTATCGGTGGTAAAGTCACGCAATTGGAATATCGCCATGGTAAGCACTTCTTGACACCTGATGAAAGATCCTCCCTCTACAATCAATGCTCAATCATCGTGGTTGAGGGCGAAGATGGTTTTCGCTGCTTGCACAAGCAGATCACTGGGCCAATCGTGCGCCGTGTGGTCTATTGGTTGACACTTGGTCAAACAATTGGCCGTGGTGCGATCTTGGGTATGATGAAGTTTGGCTCTCGTATGGACTTTTGGATGCCTGCCGATCAGGTGGAAATCGTTGTAAAGCCTGGCGACAAGGTGCGTGCGGGTGAATCGATCATCGCTAAACGAAAGTAACTATTTCTAGGAGTCACAGATGAAAAAGATAAACATTCGTCGTCCGAGTCCTCGCACCACCCGCATCAGCTTTGTCAATTCGATCACGGCTGGTGCGTTGGTTTGCGGTATTACCAGTATCATTTTTTCTGCCAGTGGGGACTTTTTCACTGCGGCGAAGCTGATTTTGGGGGCTATGATCCTCGATGGTCTCGATGGGACCTTTGCGCGTGCGCTCAAGGTGGAGTCGCCATTTGGTGCGGAGTTTGACACCTTTGTCGATATCACGGCATTTGGCATTGCTCCAGCGATGTTGGTCTATTTTAGTGTGCTTCAGGGTCCTGTGGGGATCATGTTGGCGTGTGCGATTGCGCTCTCGGGTGCGTTGCGCTTGGCTAGATTTAAGGTGGTCGATGAGGATCACGGCATGAGTGGCTACACGGGAATGCCGATCACGGCGAATGCGCTTTGCTTGGCCGGCATTATCCTCTTTATGTCATCGCCTGCGTGGGGTACGGCGGTTGGTCAATGGGCTTGGAAACCTGCTTGGCTCTCGCTTGAGTCACCCTATATCTTGGGATTCATGTACCTCAACTGCATCGCAAGCTTGCTCTTGCAGATTTCGCCCTTTAAATATCCTAAGCCAACGAATACGCCTATCGGTCAATTCGTCGGAGTGGTGATGTTTATTGGCTTTTTCTTAAATCCTAAGACGGCGATTATTTCTTGCTGTTACTTGATTCCCTCGACGCTCTTTTACGTCTACCTCTCACCCTTTTGGTATTACATCAAGCGTCGCTATCAAGCTCGCAAGGCCGCCTAATGGGCATCCTTTACTAAGTTTCACCGATTTTAACAACAAATATCTACGATTTATATGAAGACAGTTACCGAAAAAATTCTCCAAGCTCACCTTGTTTCAGGCACCCCTACCGCAGGGCAAGAGGTTGCCATCCGTATTGACCAAACGCTGACCCAGGATGCCACTGGTACCATGGCCTATTTGCAATTTGAGAGCATGGGACTAGAGCAGGTCAAATCCGATTTGGCCGTCAGCTATGTCGACCACAACACGGTGCAGATTGGCTTTGAAAATGCCGACGACCATGACTACTTGGCCAGTGTGGCCAAGCGCTACGGCGTGGTCTACTCTAAGCCGGGCAATGGCATCTGCCACCAGCTCCATTTGGAACGTTTCGGCAAGCCTGGCGCAACCTTAATTGGTAGCGACTCTCACACGCCTACTGGCGGTGGCTTAGGTATGATCGCAATCGGTGCTGGCGGTATCGATGTGGCTGTGGCCATGGGCGGTGGGGCGTTTTATTTGACTTGGCCCAAGGTCATCGGCATCAAGCTGACTGGATCTTTGCCCAAGGGCGTTTCTGCAAAAGACATCATCCTCAAAGTCCTCTCCATCTATGGTACAAAGGGTAACGTCGGTAAGATCTTTGAATACTTCGGTCCTGGTGTCGCAGCACTCGACGTACCCAGCCGCGCCACGGTGACCAATATGGGCGCAGAATTGGGCGTCACCACATCCGTATTCCCCTCCGACGATGTGACCAAAGCATTCCTCAAGGCTCAAAGCCGCGAAGGCGACTGGCAGGAATTAGTTGCCGATGCAGATGCCGCCTACACCGATGTCATCGAAATCAACCTCTCCACCCTCGAGCCCCTCGCTGCTGCGCCCCATTCTCCGGGCAACATCGAGACTGTCGCCTCACTTTTGGGTAAGCCTGTGCAACAAATCATGATTGGCTCATGCACCAACTCCTCTTATCGCGATATCAAGACTGTCGCTCTCATGCTGCAAGGTAAGACGGTGCATCCCGATGTCGAAGTCGGCATCGCTTGCGGCTCTCGCCAAGTCGTGCGTATGCTCGCTGATGAAGGCCTCCTCACCCACCTCATTGCAGCGGGTTGCCGTATTTTAGAGAATGCGTGCGGTTTTTGCATTGGTGCGCACATGTCCCCCAGCTCCAAGGCAGTCAGCTTACGCACCAGCAATCGCAACTTTGAAGGTCGCTCAGGCACACAAGATGCAGGCATCTATTTAGTCAGCCCTGAAACAGCTGCTGCAGCTGCCCTGACGGGTGTCTTTACTGATCCTCGTACCTGCGATGTCCCCCCCGTTGATATGCCCACACAATTCACCATCGATGACTCGCTATTCCTCTACCAAGAGACCGCTTGCAAGGGCGTGCCAGGCACGGCTATCATGCGCGGCCCCAATATCGGTGAAGTGCCCGCAGGTCAACCCCTCACTGCAAAACTCGACGGCTATGCCACAATTAAGGTTACAGACAAAATCACTACCGACCACATCATGCCTGCTGGTGCAAGACTCAAG
Organism: uncultured Lentisphaeraceae bacterium; assembly: GCA_964478335.1. Classification (GTDB taxonomy): domain Bacteria; phylum Verrucomicrobiota; class Kiritimatiellia; order RFP12; family DVOR01; genus CAYZIC01. The sequence continues at coordinate 7,059 of CAYZIC010000001.1, forward strand.
TTTAGATCCAACATTCCCCAATACGCCAAGTACGTATTTGAGCACGTCGATCCGAACTTTTACGCCAACTGCAGTGCCAATCGCGATGCAGGTAAAGCCAATGTCATCATCGCTGGCGAAAGCTACGGTCAAGGGTCCAGCCGTGAACACGCCGCCTTGTGCCCAATGTATTTGGGAGTCAAGGCCGTCATCGCCAAGAGTATTGAACGCATCCACTTGGCCAACCTCATCAACTTTGGCATCATCCCATTTTCATTTATCAATCCTGCCGACTACGACATGATTGAGCAAGGTGATGAAATCGCCATCGACAATCTCATCGACGTTGTCACAGGCAATGGTCAAGCGACCTTGATCAACCGCACCAAGAGGACGCAAATCCCCTTAACGACGACACTCTCTACCCGTCAAAAACAAATCATTCTCAATGGCGGCTTACTTGCAGCTGTTGCCAAAGGCCAAGCATAAGGATTACTATGAGCAACGATAACACCACCGAATCCCTCTTGTCCAATCTCGACTTTACCCCAGATTGGGCAAAGACCTCTGCCGACGATTATGTCGAGCGCTACAAGTCTGACTCCTACACTTCTCCTCGCCACGAAAGCCGCAACGAGGGCATGCGACGACCTCGTAGAGATCGCGACGACCGTGATGAGGCGAATTCTCCGCGCCGTGATCGCCCGCCGCGTCGTCAAGAGCGTGGTCAAGAGCGTCGTACCCCCCGAGATGGCGCAGCCGCTCACATCGACACACCTCCAGCTTTTCCTGCAGATCGTGCACCTCGTGGCGAGCGTGCCACAACGGATCGCTCGGCTCCACGTCGTCCTCGTCGCGAATTTGTCCAGCAGCTCAATGCTGAGATCCGTTTGTTGCCTGGTCAAAAGAACCTTGGCACCGTGATGAAGCGCATCCAATCCTCTCACCAAGCCTATCCGATCAAGAGCTTTGTCAACCTCTTCATTGACAATCCCAGTGCCTGCCTCGTACGCTTGGAGTCAAAAAAAGACGACCCCAAGACCTTTTATCAGTGCAAAAAGTGTGGGTTTGTGGCGTTAGACCCGAATCAAGTCGAGCAACACATCATGGGCACGCACTTTGAGGAATACTACACACCCGAAGTCATCGCTTGTCAACCACCATCTGGTGCATTCTCTAGCGTAAACCGCTGCACGCTCACTGGCGAATGGCTCGGAGCACCTAACCACCATAGCTACAAGCATCGCGTTGCCGAGCTCGCTGCCCGCGCCCAAATGTCTGAGCAGCGCTACCTATCCTCCTCAATTGAGACCTTGCGTGACGAAGCCTCAATCGAAGCCTGGAAGCAAACGATGACCTCAAAAAAGGTCTACAAGCTCGCCATCGATCAAGCCACGCAAAGCGAGGCGGAGGATGAAGCAGCTCAAGCCATGCCAGCCATCGAATTTGATGCTGCCGAGATGCTCTTTAAGCGCGACATCATGCCCAAAATCATTGCAAGCGCATCACACGTCTGCTGCCCTGTCTCAATTGCTGAGGCTACCCCAGATGCATCGATTAAGCTCTTGCTTAAAAATACCATCCGCAATGAGACGCGGTCACCTCGATCTCTCTTCTTTGCGCTACGTGGTGCTTTTCGCCATCACAAGTTTCATCTCTTTCGTGCGAATGACTCACGAGGCGCAGAATTCGTCATGGGCACGACACCCTCCATGCTAGACATTGAGCACGTCACCCCTGTTTTAAAGCAGGCACTGGGATTCGTCATCGACCACCCCTACTGCGTGCGCCGTGATTTGATGGCGGCTTTAACCGATGGCAAAGACGGCGACGCCCTCAAAGAGGTCGCCTCTCAAGTCTCATGGTTGCTCTCCAAAGGCCATCTAATCGAATTCTACAACGGCATGCTCGCCATCCCTGCAGATTTCCCCCTCTTTAAGAAATTGCCCGAAGAGCTCGGTCAAGGCATCAAAGAGAGCGAAGAGAAGCCCGCCGAGCCCATCGAGGCTGTTGCTCCTGTCGCTGAGCCCGCCGAGCCCATCGAGGCTGCAGAGGTCTCTGCCGATGCAGACACTCCCCAAGCTTAATTCATCAAGAATCGAGGTCTCTATGATCATTACCGAAGTTGCAAAAATCCTTAATGGAACTATTCAAGGCGACGAATCTCTCGAGATCCTTGCCATGGCAAGCCTCCTCGAAGCGCGCGAAGGCGATGTTTCGTTTCTCTCCAATTCCAAATATGCCAAGCAAATGACTGCCACTGCGGCCTCTGTAGTCTTGGTTACAGAGGACTTCACAGGAGAGACCTCGGCGAAAGCACTCATTCGCGTGTCCAACCCCGACAAGGCCTTTGCCTCCTTGGCGCCGATCTTTGGCCCCAAACCCGTCATTCGTGCGCCGGGTATTCACCCATCTGCCGTCATTGCCCCCTCCGCAACGATCGGGAAAAATGTCCACATCGGCGCATGCACGGTCATTGAAGCAGGTGCAACCATCGGTGACGACGCAATCATTGAGGCGCAAGTTTTCATTGGCCAAGATGTCAAAGTCGGTAACCGTTGCCACATCTATCCTCAAGTGACCATTCGCGAAGGCTGCCTCATTGGCGATGAGACCATTCTTCACACGGGTGTCCGCATTGGATCCGATGGCTACGGCTACACCGTCGAGCTGACCGAGCAAGGTCCCACCGTCGTCAAGGTGCCCCAGGTCGGAATCGTCGAGATCGGTAGGGGCGTTGAGATAGGCTCAAATACCTGCATCGACCGCGCACGCTTTGGCCGGACACGTATCGGCAACATGGTCAAGATCGACAACCTCGTGCAAATCGGCCACAATGTGCAAATTGCAGACCTCTGCGGCGTCATTGCACAAGCGGGTATCGCGGGAAGTGCCAAGATCGAGTCGGGCGTCATCATTTGGTCTCAAGCAGGCGTTTCGGGTCATTTAACCGTGCACGAACGCGCCCAAGTAGGTCCCAAATCTGGCGTTACCAGTGATGTGCCCGAGGGCGAATATGTGATCGGTTTGCCAGCAGTGTCCAAGCGTAAATTTGCCGAGAGTCTCATGATGCCTCGCCAAATCGACAAGCTCAAGAAAAAGCTCGCCGACCTCGAAGCACAAGTCAAAGCGCTGGAAAAAGACCTCTAAGCCAGCAACACATCCAGGTGTAAGATGTTTTTGATGACGCTCTATCGCCAATTCTTTCAAATCAAGCATCTGGGACTTCAGCGCTTTTTATTTTTCATCCTCACCTTGTGCCTCATCGGCCTGTGGGGATATTACTTTTGGAAGTAGGAGTATCTGTAACAATGGCTCTAACCTATCATACCGCAGGAGAATCGCACGGCCCTGCCCTGACGATCATCCTGCAAGGCATGCCAGCAGGCATACCATTGACAGCCGAGATGATCAACCATGATCTCGCCCAACGCCAACTCAAAGCAGGCGCGGGTGCCCGCATGGTCATTGAAACCGACCAAGTTGCCCTTCTTTCTGGCATCATGGCAGGTCAGACCACCGGTGCCCCAATTGCCATGACAATCACCAATCGTGACCACGCAGCCTGGCAAGGTAAAGCCGTTCTCGCCTACACCACCCCCCGCCCAGGACACGCCGATTGCGCGGCTGTCACCAAGTACCGCTACGACGATATTCGCCCCTCCTTAGAACGCGCCTCCGCCCGAGAAACGGCTTGTCGCGTCGCCATGGGCGCAATCTGCCGCGCCTACCTTGGTCTCTTTGGCATCGAGATCCGCACCTTTGTTGCCACGCTAGGAGATTGCGACTGTCCCACTGTCGCAGATCCGACCCAAGCCTGTGACTTTGCCGCAACATCCCCCATCAAAGCACCATCAGCCGACCACCAAGATGCCTATCAAGCCGCCATCCTCGCTGCAAGACAAGCCGGTGAAACGCTCGGAGGCACGATCACGTGCGTTGCAACAGGACTTCCCACGGGACTGGGCTCATTTACCTCGGCCGACAAACGCCTCGATGCCCGTCTAGCAGGCGCCCTCATCAGCATCCAAGCGATGAAAGGCGTTGAGATCGGCTCTGCCTTTGAGAATACCCGTCATCCAGGCTCACACGTGCATGATGCGATAACCCAAGACGGCCGCCCAACCAATCGATGCGGGGGCATTGAGGGGGGCATGTCTACAGGCGCACCCGTCATCTCAACCGTCGCTATGAAACCCATTCCGACGACATTAGTCAAACAAGAATCATTTGACCTGTCCACCCACCAGCCCGCCCAGACGACCTATGAACGCTCCGATACCGCGCCCGTGCCACGCGCCTGCGTCGTCGTCGAATCCATGACGGCATTTGTTCTCGCCGATGCCCTCCTTGAGAAGCTTGGTGGAGACTCAATCATCGAGCAGCTCCCGCGCTTTAAGGCTCTTCCGACTATGCGCGATATTCATCTAGACCCTCAACCTAAGGTATTTTGGTGAAGCTATGTTTGACGCACACTGCCATTTAGACGATCCGACCCTTGCGCCTTTTGCTCAAAGGCTCATCCAGCAAGCGAGTCATCTCAAAGGCATGATTAATTGCTCCGTCAAACCCGAAACCTGGGGTCTCTCCCTACCCGATGCCCCCTTTCCCATCATTCGCGCAATTGGCTTTCACCCCTGGTACAGCTGTGAAACCACCCCCGAGCAATGGACTCTGCTCCGCCAGACCCTCACAGCCAACCCACAGTACTGGATTGGCGAGATTGGACTAGATGCGACCCAGCAAGCCCCTGATGACATCGACTGCATGATAGACTGCTATCAAGCCCAACTCGATCTCGCAGCCGAGCTCAAGCGCCCCATCGTCCTCCATGGCGCACACATGTGGCAAAAACTCTTTAACCTAGCCAATGACTATGCCGACAAAATTCCAGCAATCGTTGTTCATGGAGTTGGCTTTCATCCCCAAATATTAGCCCACCCCCTCCTCCAGCGCGATACGATCTTTCTCTCAATCAATGGAGCCGTCTCCTGGCACAATCGTCACCGCACCCAAGATCTCGCAATCATGGTCTCAGACGACAAGCTCCTCATTGAGACCGACTCGCCGGGATTTTTCCCACAAGGAGGCGATCCCCTCACCCTGGGCAGACCTGAGCTCCTCAATCAATCAAGTAACTTGCTCTCCATTGCCAAAACCATTGCAACCTTACGCAACACCGACTGGCAAACCATCGAAGCACTCACCGACCGTAATGCCCAGCGGCTACTCGATCTCGCCAAGTAAAGCGAGAGGCGAATCACCGTTTTGAGGTGGGGCTGCTCCGAAGATGGCCAGCCAGAGGGACGTGGGAGGGCTGATGTGGATGGCCGGGTGCAGTGGTACCAAACGCCACGTAAGTAAATAAACCATTGATTAAATAGGCAGCGGCATATAATATCCACAAAAACAATAAAGTTCGCTTGACATTTTTTGTCTAATTTGCTATAGTAACCCCGTTTTCAAGCCGGTTTAGCTCAGTTGGTAGAGCAGCTGATTTGTAATCAGCAGGTCGTGGGTTCAAGTCCCTCTGCCGGCTCCAGTTTATATCCCTCATAGGTCAATGACTTATGGGGGATTTTTTTGCGCCTTGGTGGTGGGGCAATTTGACGAAATTGGTGCGTTTTGACGCTGAAAACGGCTATTTAGCCCCGTATGTCTCTTGTTCTACTTTAATGACTAAGCGGCGCAATCGCTAGGATTTGGGGTTTGGGATTTGGGGAGACTGTTGCATCCACTCCCCGCCTCTGCGTTATACCTGATTACGACTTGGTGCCATGAGGAGGCTCTGCCTCCAGGAAGAGTCGCTACGCTCCTACTTTTTCTACTTCCGATCCTCTATAATCGTACAAGAACCGAAAATCAGGCTTGAGAGATTACCTAAGGGGCGAGTCAAAGGTCAGCAGACTCTCAAATCGAGGGTAAGGCAAGGTTTATTTGCGTCCCTAAAGGAGGCTGCGTCATCTAGTTCGAGTCTAGATTGCGAGTGCGAGTGATGAGGACTTGCCTCATGCTCCGCTTATTTACCCACGCCCTGCTTATTGAGCCCCATACCCCGCTAGCGGTCTGCGACGGAGCGGCTACGCCTCTAGATTGTGGGATTTGGGATTCAGTCACTGATAGCGGCCTGTGGCCTTAGAGGCTCCCGCAGGTCGCTTGTGGAGGATTCCCCAATCTCCAAATTCTAAACCCTACCCCCCGTAGAGATGACCTTGGTCCTCGCCACGACAGTTGCGATACTCCAACCTTTTATACTTCCGACCAATTAAAATTAAACAAGAGTCGAAAAGGTTCAAGAAATATGCCCAAAAGTTACACTTCCCAACTTTTACACTGGGTCTATGGTTCATTTTAAGCGTTCAAGAATGCGTTATCTCATTGATAAAACGCGTCCACCCTTCTAATTATTAAGTTTCCTTATCTTTTTCCTTGCGTTTTTGTTTAACTGTGATAACATACGCCTCGTTTTTGAGATTCTTTCTGGATTGATCAAATAGCAAGGCCTGATTTGGCTGAGTCTAGGCGTATTTTTCGTTTGTCGCTATCATCAAAATCTCATCACAAATAAGGATTGTTATGTATACACAGTTTGAGTTTCCAACCGACCGCACTGGCTTATTGTCCAAACTAACAGAGCGTAGTGCAATGCCTCACGGAGACATGATGTCGATGATGATGTCTAAGCAAGAAGTCGACACACAGGGGGTGTGGTGCAAGACGCAGCCTAGCTCAAATGGGATGATGCTTTATATCCATATTCCTTTTTGTGTGAGTCGGTGTGCATTTTGTGGATTTTATGCGCATAGCACGTCCGATGAGAGTCGCTTGGCTTATATTGATCTCTTGATCAAGGAGCTCCAGCAGGAGGCCGATCGTGGTGTCTACACGGCTCGTCCGATTGATGTGGTTTACTTTGGTGGTGGCACGCCGACGACGTTGTCAGGGGATGAGTTTCGCCGGTTGATCGGCTTTATCTACACGCACTTTACTATTGCATCAGATGTGGAATTCACTGTTGAGGGGAGGATCTTTGGCTTTGATGATGATCAGGTGCGTGCATGCGTGGAGTCTGGTGCGACACGATTCTCTTTTGGTATTCAAACGTTTGACACAGTGCTTCGTCAGAGCTTGGGTCGTCGTAATTCTCGTGAGGAGCTGATATCACGCTTGCATCGCATCAAGGATATCTGTGGCGACAAGGTGGCGCTCGTAGCGGATCTCATCTATGGTTTACCAGGTCAGACACAATCGGATTGGATGGAAAACCTGCGCACGGTGCGTGACGATGTGCCGCTTGATGGGGTGGATCTCTATCGCTTGAAACTTTTCCCTGGCTTGCCGATAACCAAGCGAATGGAGCGTGAGGGAGCTTGGTCTGAAGAGGAGCTGATCTTGCGTCATAGTGAGGCATGTGACTATCTGCAGGGCGCCAATTGGCGACAGCTCTCCTGCACCCACTGGGGGCGCAATTCACTTGAGCGCAATCGTTACAATCAGTGGGCTAAGACAGATATCGACCTCATCCCCTTTGGCTGTGGAGCAGGTGGTGCAATTGGCGAGAGCTCTTTTATGCAGACGAGCAACATCGACAAGTATAAGGAGATGGTCAATGCAGGTCTTAAGCCTTTGCAGATGGTGATGCCTAAGATGCCCTATCATGCGCAAAAGGCTCGCGTCGTGGATCAAATGGAGCGCGGCTACTTTGTGCCCTCGACCAGTCCTGATGTCGACTTTGCGCCGCTATTTGACAATTGGCAAGCTGCGGGGCTGTGCACGGCTGATGGTGATGATCGATTTCGATTGACTCGGTTGGGTGAATGCTATCAAGTGAAGCTCTCCTCAATGCTGACGGGTTATATTTTTGCTGGTGCAGCTGGGATGGGGGGAGTAGGTAGCATGATGGGTATAGGGGGTAAGACACCCGACAGCCCAGCAACACAGGGCAAGGGCTTGATGGAGCTCTTTGCACAGATGGCATCTGGTAAAGAAACGCCCAAGATGGGAGAGTAGGCTTATGCAGGATCGACCCTTTTATTGGCAAACAGAAGAGCTCATCGTGATTGGGCTTTTTACCGCACTGAGCAAGGTGTCGTCTCTAATTATTTCCTTGCTGGGAGGAGGGCCAAATCCCATTACTTTGATGCTTAAGAATGGTATCGCCACGGCACTTTTGATTGTGATGGTGGCGCGAGTCTGTAAGTTTGGCACATTGGCTCTGTATACGCTCGTGGGTCAGATGATCACCTTTTTGATTGCGGGGGGCTCGTTGATTAGCCTTTTGCCAGGCTTTCTCTTGGGTGCGATCATCAGCGATGGTCTGATTGCAATCATGGGAGGCTACACCAAGATGCGAGCTGTGGTCTGTGGGGTACTCTTTTACGACTTGTTTGGTCGCATGCTATCGCTCTCTTTCTCCTATTTGACGGTGCGTGAAAATCCTGCGCTCTTTATCTTTGGGGCGGCCGTGGTGCTTTTGGGTTATTTAGGGTGTCTCTTTATTGGTGTGCCCTGTGGTGTTAAGTTTGTAAAGGAGCTCCGCCATGCCGGAATTATTCGAGAGATTTAACTCAAATAGACAGCCTACGAGCGATCGCTTTGACATCCGCACGCGCATCTTGATCTCGTTGATTGTTGCAGCGACAGGGATTTACTTAAGTGCGACAGGACCGCTACTTGTGATGGTTGTAGCGACTTCACTCTATGTCCTTGCGACACGTCGATATAAGGTCATTTTCATGACTTATGTGGGCATTACTTGTATGATTGCAGTCTCGATGGCAATTATTTTAATCTCATTTAAATTGGCTGAGATAGCCTTTGATGGTACGCCAACTGCGCAGACTGTGGCGATCTTTAAGCAGGTGCTAGTAGACAACTATCATACGCCATTTATTCGTATGATTCCCTCGGTTAACGTGATGCTTGCTATTAGCTTAAACTTCCAAGTACAACGTTTTGTTAATGCGATGAAGAGCGTCCGCTTTCCGCGAGTAATCTTTTTGCCGTTGACAGTATTTTGTCGCTTTATCCCCGAATTTGTCTTAAATATCCGTCAATTGCGCGATGCGGTGATGATGCGAGGGTTTGCGCTAACGATCCAATTTGCCGTGCTCCACCCTATTCAGACACTGCGCTTGACAGCGATCCCTTTGTCGATGCGCACACTGCGCATGGCTGACAATCTGGCCATGGCAGCTGAGATGAAGCGTATTGGCTACACCCGCCAACCCACGCATTATAATGAATTATACTTCAGCAAGTTTGATTTTGGCATGCTTGCTTTGACGCTGATCATCGCCACCAGTGCGATACTCTGGCAAAACACCTATCCCAAGGGTGTCGGTTATGGACCTGGAGGTATGATGTCGATGAAACCGCCCGTAGCAGCACAGCAGACGCCTGAAGCCACTCCCAAGACTGGAGAAAATCAATGAGCACTGTCAACGAGGCCCCCAAGATGTCCCATATCGATACTGCGACTACGTCGATAGATGCGGTGTGTGCAAAGCATCTGGGGTACAACTATCCCTTTCAATCAGAGCCAGCATTGTACGATCTAAGCTTTTCGCTGCGCCGTGGCGAAGCGATGCTGATTACAGGCCCCAGTGGATGTGGCAAAACAACGCTCTTGCGAATCCTTAATGGGCTTATCCCTAACCATTTTAAGGGTACGGTCACTGGTGAGCTAACCGTCGCTGGGATGACCTATCCAACGCCCTTGGCAGAGGTCTCTGAGCACGTAGGCACAGTCTTGCAGAATCCAGATGAGCAATTCATGGCGACGACCATCGAGGAAGAGGTCGCACTCGCACTCGAGTGGCAATGCGTCTCTCATGATGTCATGCATCAGCGTGTTGGAGAAGCGTTGCGAATCCTCAACCTCTCTGACATTGCTACGCGCTCGGTCTTTAACCTCTCCCAAGGCGAAAAGCAAAAGTGCATCATCGCATCAGTCATCGCCGCCTCTGCTGATATCGTCGTGATGGATGAGCCTACCGCCAATCTCTCGCCTGATGCTACGGTATCTCTTGCAGAGATTTGCCTCGCCCTTAAGCAACGTGGTGTGACGCTGGTCATTGTCGATCACCGGCTCTATTGGCTCCGTGGGATTCTTGACAAGCTACTCGTGCTCTCAGAGGGGCGACAAGTCTACTATGCGGATCGCACCGATGGCATCGATCCGCTCGATCGACTCAATGGCTGTGGCGCACTTGCTCAGTGGGGGTTACGCCGCACCGATGTCAAGCGGCTCTCTTTCCCCGCTTGCTCTGAGGCGCAAGCCTTTGCGATTGATGTCACAGGTTTAACCTTTACCTATCCACGTGGCGACACCATTTTTAACAACTTTAGCACCCATATCCCAAGTGGCGCAGTAACTGCGATTGTCGGCGAAAATGGTGCTGGTAAGACTACCTTTGCCAGACTCCTCTGTGGACTCAACAAGGTCAAGACTGGGGCTATCCTCTTTAAGGGAGAAAAGCTCACCCCAAAGGTAAACCGCATGCGAACCGCCTTTGTCATGCAGCAGATGGAAGTCCAGCTCTACATGCGCACCGTCTGTGAAGAGCTCACGCACTCAGCCACTCACAAAAGTGCCGATGATGATCGTGATGCGCGAGTTGCCCATTGGATGGACGTTTTTCAAATTGCCCACCTCGCCCAGAGGCATCCTCACTCCTTATCGGGAGGCGAAAAGCAACGCCTCGTCATCGCCTGTGCCTTGATGAAACAACCTGAGCTCCTCATCTTGGACGAACCGACCAGTGGACTAGATGGACGCAATATGCACATTATTGCAGACCAATTAAAAGCATTTTCTCAAGCAGGAGGCGCGATCCTCCTTATCACACACGACCTTGAGCTCCTCGAGCTCATCGCTGATTATCAACTCGTTATCGAAGGAAAGCACAAATGAAAGCCGCAATCGTATGTTCCTCTAAGACCGGCAACACGATGAAAGTCGCCCAAGCCATCCACGCCGCCATGCCCGCTGGTACCGATCTCTTTGCTGTCGAAGAAGCCGCTGCTGCTGATGGCTATGATCTCATCGTCATGGGTTTTTGGGTCGATCGCGGTATGCCCGACGAAAAGGCCAAGCAGTACATGAAGACCATCGTAGGTAAAAAGGTCTTTACCTTTTTTACCCTCGGAGCAGACCCTGACTCAAATCACGCAAAGGAGTGCATGGCGAAGTGTTGCGAATTTTATGGTGCAGACTGCTCCGAAATCGGCAACTTCCTCTGCCAGGGTGCCATTGACCCTAAACTCATCGAGGTGATGAAAAAAATGACCGATGGTCCTCATGCGCCCACTCCTGAGAGCTTGGCTCGCTGGGCGCGCGCTGCATCTCACCCAAATACTGCAGACTATGAGGCGGCCGCGGCTGCTATCTCTGCCGCTTTAGCCAACTAAAGACTCTCCGCAAATCATGCGGTAAACCCTGTGGTGTCCCAACGCTGTTGTTGATCAGAGACACCCATAGTAAAAAACAAAATAAAAAGGAAACTCATCATGAGTATAAGTAAAAAATCTGGTTTCACGTTGGTGGAACTCCTCGTGGTCGTGGCAATCATCGCCGTTATTGGTGCTGGCGTCGCTGTGACCTATCAACGCCTTGATGACAAGGCCAAAACGTCCGTCGAAATCTCCGACGTCTCTATCCTCAAAAAGGTCATCAAGCACTGGAGCGCAATCAATGATTACAAGTTGGTCAACGAGATGGACTCTTTGATCGATAGTCAAGGCAATCTCTACACTGCTGGGGACTTCGAAGGTATGGGTGGTTCAGTTGCCAATAAATATGGCAAAGGCTTAAATGGTCCCTTTGGTGCGACGCTCATGGTTGAGCAGGCGCCAGATGAGATCGTCGAGACCTTGGCTACCAGTGGCATGACCCTCACTTATAAGCACATCGCTGATGCGACTGATGCGAATGACTCAACGTGGGAAGCCAATATGATGGGCGGTGGTGTTGATGTCAAGAATACCCGCTGCACGCTCGTCGGTAAAGACGCATTGGTAGACGCTAATGCTCTCGTGGACGCAGGTAAGAAGACCGCTGACGATTTCGTTAATGGTGCCATTACCATCAATAAAAAAGAGTACAAAACTCTTGACGCGTGGCAAAAGGCCTACAGCGATGCCGAGAAGATTACAGATTCCAACCCTGTTGACAAGCTCGCATTCATCTATCCCGGTGGCGGTGCTTCGATGGCTATGGGACCTAACACAATCACAATGCCGATGAACTTGACCGATGAAATCATTAGCAACTGTGGGTTCGATCCTGAAGACATTGTCAAACCCGGCGAAGAAGCTAGCAAGCCGACGGCTAAGTACTACTTGATCGCAATGGGTCTGGGACGTTTTAGCTCGATCTATAGCGGTAAGTCAATTCGCGCAGATGCGCCTGCTTATGGCAAGCGTCAAGTGCAGAACGCTGGTGCTTACAACCGCTATGTTGCTGTAATCCGTATCCCTGTCGGTGGCTACAACTCGATGACGGGGGCAGGTGAACCCGCCCAAGTGATCGACGTTTTGACGCCTCAGGGTTACTCCGTGGCTGCTCTCCGCGACAACTTGGTTAAGGACGAGGACAAGATCCGCGACTAGTACTGATACACGATGCCCAGAGTCACCATCTGGTGTCTCTGGGGCATTTCTTTTAAATAAGGATTAACTGATGAAAGCTGCAATTATATGTTCTTCTAAAACGGGCAATACGATGAAGATCGCCCAGGCGATTCAAGCCGCCATGCCCGAGGGCACGCCCCTCTTCCCCATTGCCGAAGCACCAGACCCGGCTGCATATGATTTCATCATCATGGGATTCTGGATAGATAAGGCTGCGCCTGACCGCAAGGCAAAGGCCTACATGAAGACGCTCACAGACAAAAAGGTCTTCACCTACTTTACCCTCGGCGCAGTGCCGCATGGTGACCATGCACAACGCTGTTTACGTAATAGCACCAAAGCGTATGGTAAGGGCTGCACCGAGGTGGGCACCTTCCATTGTCAGGGAGCCATTGATCCTAAGTTGATCAAGATCATGCGGTGGCTATTCCCCTTTGGCCCTCACGCCAATACCGAAAAGAATCGTGCACGGTGGGCTGAGGCTGCCAAGCACCCAAATCAAGATGACTGCTCTGCTGCGGTAGAGGCTATCAAGCACGTTTTACAGGCACTCTAAGCACAGTTGCGTAAATGAGTGGGAAAGGCTTTAGATGATGGAGCAATGTTACCGTTTAGGATTTACCTTGGTCGAGCTACTGGTCGTGATTGCGATTGTGGCGGTCATCGGGGCTGGGGTATCGGTCTACTATGGTCGTGACAATGTCGATCGTGGTAAACGAGAGATGACACGCCATGAGATGGGGCAAATCAGGCAGGCCTTTCAACAATGCTATGCGGATAATAGCATTCAGCTCATGCGCGAGATCACAGAGCATGATTCATTAAAACCCTTGCCAACAACCTCTTTTATCAATACTTTTAAAGCTAAGCCAGATCAAACCAATCGCCTCTATGGGATGGTGAATTTTTTTGAAAGGTATGGTCTCTGGTGTCTCAAGCAACCTGCTATTCGAGATGTTGCCTCAGGGAGATTGATTACCTTTAAACCTTTTGATGCGATGGTAGGTACAGGCTGGCAGGGGCCTTATATCTCAATGAATGCTGGTGCGGCCTGCGTTGTGGATGGAGACAACTGGGTCAAGCCAGACCCTGACAAAACCACTGAAATCATCCTCCCACAAATTGCCACGCGCTATGAGGGGATTTATCGCATAGTCTACTTTGAGCACTGTGAGGATGAGCGTGATACTAGCGAGCCCATTTACCGTCGTCTCTTGTTGGTCTGTGCGGTGAATGATGAGGCGATCGATACTGCTGATGAGTTGCGCAGCTATTCAGGTAATCGCCGCAAGGGCGATAATGCCTATCCGCTGAACCTCGACACGGGGGTGATTCGTACCTACGATGAGAGCAAGGGCCTTTTCTTTGTTGAGCTACTCAATCTTGATCAATGGAGGATACAGCAATGATGCGCCCATGCATGGTTGGCCGTTCGGGGATGACGCTCGTTGAGCTCATGGTTGTCTTGGCAATCTTAGCTGCCGTGCTGACGACGGTTTCGGTTTCAACGATAGCCTCGCGAGACCGTCAGCGAGTCGAGAAGACTCAGCGTCAAGGGCGCGCGATGGTAGAGGCCCTGACGCGTACTGATGGGCTCTCTTTTATTTCCGACTTTGGTCGTCTCCCTCAGACGATTGACGAGGTCAAGTGGCTGTGCCAGCGGGCGATCTTTAATAGCACATCGACGATACATGAAGCCCCCCTGTATCAACTCTTGCCGATCTGGCGTGCAAACACCGCCTCATCTACAGGAGCCGTATCACTAAAGACTTTTATTGGCAGCTCCAATTCCGTTAAGACAGCACTCGAGGCGGCACATTTGGGGGCGGGCTGGCGTGGACCATACACCTCTGCGGTGGTGCTACAGACTGAAACAGAGGAGGACAAGACCGAGTCTCGTCTCTGTGATGCATTTGGCGGGGATTGGGTCTTTGAGGAGGGATCGGGCACGACTGATGCTCAGCTAATTAGCTATGGCCGTGACCAGCTCAAAGACGACGCGGGTCAAGAGCGCAGCTGGCAAGATAGTGATCAGCGATTCGCCATACACCAAGCTCAAATCTCCCAGCAAGTTGAATTGGCTGTGTCACTCACCTGGGGTGAGGAGCAATTAGCATCTGCATCGATCTATTACTTTGAGCCAACCCTCATTGGTAAAAACACGTCCTATAGCATGGACATCCAGTGCCTTTATCATACGACTCAGACAAATCCAGCATCCTTTGTGATTAGCCCTGCGCAACCTGTGACCCTGAATGGGAATATCCCCAATCCATCAGACTCAAGTGGTTTGACAATTGGTCTGCGAGCGATTGTTGTCACTGCCACAGATACAAACAGCAACAAAGCGATCTCTGCGGTGCAGTATGTGCATTTAAAGCCGGGCACCAACCACCTCGACATTTCCCTTTATCCACTAAAATAAGAAGAACATAAGACGATGAAAAAGCCCAAACCCACCTACGCACACACCCTCTTGACCTATGATGGCGAGCGGTGGTCTTATTATGCTGGCGCTACTCATGAGATGATCTTACGTCAATCGTTCATTGGTGCAGCCCAGGTCATCCCTGCTGAAATCATCAGCGAATTACAGGCTGCTCATACGACGCATACGCGTTTATTGCTCGCTGGCGAGGTACATCGACTCGAAGTGGGATTGCCTACGAATTTAAGCTTTAAAGAGGTTAATCGCATCATCACCTCAGAGCTGGCTGACATGACCAATGTTGATGTTGCAGAAATGATCACAGCAGGTGCCACGATCCCTTATCCTGGGGTTGCGGAACCAATCGTGCTGACGGCAGCATTTGTTAAGGATCGTATTACTGCGCTTCACCAACAGTTGATCGATGCGGGCGTATTGATTACTGGGGTGGCATCTTTGGAAATGGCTTGTATGGCGACTTGGATGACACAATCCAAGCACACTGAGACGCTCTTGATCATGGGCCATACTCACGATCTGGTGATCCCCGGTAGGCGTCGAGGTGAAAACCCTGGGCCGACCTCTCTCTCTGGCGGTATGCGCTACCTCGAAATGGATGAGCTCGATTGGCTCAATAGACTTCAGCGCGGCGTGCGATTTCTTGATAAACAGCAGCCTTGCTCAGTCTTATCATTGATGGTGCGCGAGGGGCCCACTGCGGTCATGCGTGCCGGGGGCTTCTCAGAGACGGTTACCATTGAGCGTGAGCCATTCTTGAATCGCGTCATCAATGAGGCCGCATTGGTTCGGGCCAATCTCAAGGGTGCGCTCTTACCAATGGTCAATCCCTATGTCCCTCGTAAGCGCTTTAGCCATGCGTGGATTGTCGTGCCTACGCTCTTGCTCATGGCTTCTCCTTATCTCTACTGGGGTGTCAATGTCCTCTATCGCAATCACCACGCTACTGAGTATCAGCAGGATGCGGCTCCCTATTTGCCTTTGGAGCAGGAGCTAAAGACGGCGCGTCAGGCTAAACAGTCGGCAACGTGGGCACTGCAACAAGAGCAGGCAAACTTTAATGCGCTGGTCAATCGACGGAAGCCCTTGGCTGCTTTTATCCATACGGCCTACTTCTTTTGCAAATTTGCTGGCGTGACGGTCTCGCTAGAGAAGATCGAGGAGCAGGATGGTAAGATCTTGGTCTCAGGGACGATGGGAGACCCGGAGGATAGACTGCGCATAAACCAGTCGCTCAAATCGTTTACAAAAAAGTATGGTCTCGTCATTATCGAGAATAAGCTCTCAGACTCAATTGATGAAGAGGGCAACCCTGTTTCACACTTTGACTTAACTCTGTCATACCAAAATTTGAAGGATCCTGCCCAATGAACCTCTCCCTCAAAAAGACTAATAGTTGGCACTGGCTCGCCATTGCATTGATCCATGGTATTGCCTTTTCTTATTGTGGCTGGCGTGCTTGTCTCGACCGTGTCGAGACGCAATGCCTACCACAAATCGCCAAAGAAGAGCAACACTTGATTCAATTAAAGGCTATGGACGCATTTGAGCCAGATCGTCTTGATCGTGAAACCAAGCGTCTTGAGCAGCAACTTGACACCTTGCAAAAACGCCTGGATCAGGCAGGCACCAAGCCTATCCCTCAGGGTAAAGATGCGGTCGTGGTGATCAAAAATAGCATCGATCAGGCATTGGGGCATCATCAGCTACAGGTGGCTAAGTGCAATTTAAGCCTCTCTCTCTCGACGCAAGATCTGTCACGTGAGGCCTCACCCAAGGCAATTCCGCAACCTCGACCAGTCCAGCAAAAAGTGCCTCGCCTCTCTCAGGAGGAATTTATCCTCTCCTATGATTTAGATAAGATGCTCGCATCGTATGAGCAAATCCCCGATAAGGCACTGCGTAAGCAAATGGTCCAGGAGGAGAAGCGGCGCTCGCATCGGATCTTGGCACAGCAGGCCAAACTGAGAGCGCAAGGTGTCACGATCAAAGCAAAAGCTAATCCAGCTCGGGTCGTACAAGCACCCGTGAAGCCGACCTTTAAGCCCAATCTGCCCTTTAAAACTGTAGAGATCAACTATGTCGTGCGGGGGGACTTTAGGCAGATGTTTCTCTTTCTCGTCAAGCAATCGTTTTTAAAGCAGTCCTACCACTTTAAGCAGATCCAGGTCGTGCAGTTCGATGATGGTGAGATGGGCATGGCATTTGTTTTACAGGTGAATTATCTATGACACACCCAAACATGACACAGGTTGACTTACGTCGTATCGCCCCATCACAGGCGATCCTTGACCTCGTACCTGCCAAGGTGGCTCGCGGGCTCAATGTATTGCCGATTTATCTCGATGAGCAGATGCTGACAGTCTGCGTGGCTGACCGAGCGAACTATTCAATCCAAGAGAAAATCGAGCGAATCCTCCCACAGTATAGTGTGCGCTTGGTCGAGCCGCTCGAGCCGCTCTCCTTACGAAAGGCTTTGCGGGATAACTATCCTGATGCACTGCTCAATGGAGAATTGGATTTACCAGAAAATTTATTCTTTTACATCCTCAATCGAGCACTGACTCGTAATGTCTCAGATATCCATATCACGCCGACAGAATCAGGCGCTCGGGTGCGATTGCGTCTTGATGGTAAGCTCCATGCCGATCGGGTGATCCCTGCAGAAACTGCCGCAGAGCTCTCCTCCTATGTCAAGGTCGCTGCAGGGCTAGATATTTCGGAGAAGCGTGTTCCTCAAGATGGCAATATCGATACGCGTATTGGTGGGCAGGAGGTCAGCTTGCGCGTGGCGACCGTGCCAACGATTTATGGAGAGCATATCACGCTGCGTATCCTCAGCCAAGCTGCTGAGGCACTATCGTTGGATTCACTAGAGAGCCTCGGGATGCATCGTAAGCAATTGGCACTTTTTACCGCAGCCTTGCAAGCACCTAATGGTGTGGTAATTATCTCAGGGCCGACAGGCTCAGGCAAGACGACGACGCTCTATGCTGCACTGCGCAAGCTAACTCAGTCTGACACGCTCCATGTCATGAGCATCGAGGATCCAGTAGAGAAACCTGTCGCTGGGGTCACTCAGATTAAGATCGATAGCAAGCAAGATCGAGTAAGCTTTGAGGGTGCGCTGCGTAGTGTCTTGCGTCATGACCCAGATGTCGTCATGGTGGGTGAGGTGCGTGACGGGGAGACTGCTACGACGGCTTTGCGTAGTGCGCTTACGGGGCATTTGGTTTTTACGACGCTGCACACCAATAATGCGCCTGGCATTTTGACACGATTGGTGGATTTGGGAGTACCTGCCTATTTAGTCGCAGCGACCTTACGCTTGGCGATCGCTCAGCGACTATTGCGCAGACCCTGCCACGAATGCATGTCATGGGTGCTTGCTGATGAGGCGACTTGTCGGGTATGTGGATGGGACCCTACGCATCCTCCCAAAATCCCCAAGGTGCACGGCTGTGCCTATTGTGGTATGAAAGGCTACTCCGGGCGTACTGCCATCTATGAGATCTTGCCCATTACCGATCAAGTCCGTAAGTTGCTTTTGTCTGGCAAAAGCGAAATGGAGATCTATCAGTATCTCCGTGGCCGCCAGCCTGAGTTAACTCTGATGGGTGATGGACTAGCCAAAGTCATCGAGGGAGAAACGACGCTAGAGGAGCTGCGCTCGACCGTTTGTGAAGAGGGCGATTCACTCGATGAGAATAAGGATCTCTTATGATTACGGATATGCCGACCTATAAGTATGTGGGAGTCAAGGCGAGTGCGAAGGTTTCGGGCACGCTTGCAGCGGAGAATGAATCGCACCTCAGAGGGCTTTTGCGAGAGCAGGGGATTCTCCTTATTTCGGCCAAGCAGATCAAAATCTCGGGTAAGGATACGCTTAAAGTGCGTGCGAAATGGGAGCGTCACATCTCGAATTTTTTTATCAAACAAACGGAAATCGAGCAGGCGATGTTGCAACTGGTCATCCTGCTCAAAGGGGACATCGCCATTGTTGAAGCGTTTGAGCAGGCGGCCCGATTGGCTAAGGGCTACATGGCATCTGCTCTTTTTGAGGTCGCCTTAAGTGTCAAGCAGGGGAGCTCGCTCTCTAAGGCGATTCGATTGGCTTTACCACAACTCGGTGAGCTCTATCAGGGATTGATTGGTGTGGGTGAGGTCAATGGCTCGCTGCCTCAAATGTTTGCCTATTGCGTGAGGTTGATGCAACAAAAACGCAAAATGCGCAATAGCATGATCCGCGCGATGACCTACCCTGCGATAGTCGTCTTGCTAGGGGCTGGGGTTGGTTATTATGTGAGCACTGTTTCAATTCCGCAGATTGCATCGGTGATGGGGGGCGAGTCCGATAAGCTCCCCCCTGTGACTCGGGCTCTACTTGATACCAGTGACTGGATTGCAGACAAAGGATATATGCTCATTATCTATCCTTGCCTCGTGACGATCATCCTACTAGTGATACGACTATTTAAGCCATGTGCTTTGGTAATGGATCACCTATTCCTTTGGATTCCGATTATTGGCAAAGCGTTATGCTTCGCAGAGAATGCTCTCTTTAATAAAACCATGGGAATCTTGATCCGCAGTGGGATCTCTGTGGTCGAGTCGCTCGATCTGATCGAGGCGACGCTGACGAATGCTTTTTACAAGACTCAAATCGATGGTATCAGACGAGCTGTCCGCGCAGGTAAGATGTTTTCCGACGGATTGGCTCAATCGGCGTTGCAGCGACTCTCGCCACTAACCCCTGCGCTGGTGCAAGTCGGTGAAAGCTCGGGAAATATGGATGAGGGCTTACACTATGTCGGAGAGTATTATGAGGATGCTCTAGAGCGCCGTCTTGATTTGATGGCTAAACTGATCGAGCCAACTCTCGTCGTCGTCGTCGGGGGGATGGTTGCCTTTGTCTATGTCGCATTTTTCATGGGCATGGCCGCAATGAATACCGCTACACTTTAACCTCGTATAATTGATTACTAAATAAGGAACCTATCATGATATCTAAATACACGTCTCTTATCCTCTTAGGCATGGCAACGATGGTTGCTATACCCATGGATCTCTCGGCACAAGAGCCCTCCAAGCCCAAGGCGCCTGTAGCACAGGCTAGCGCAAAAGTCTCGCAAAAGAATAAACCTGAGCCAGTGCCATTAGTCCAGCCTCCTCAAACGTTGCTCGACGCAGAGGGCAACCCAGAGCTCGAGCTCATTAACCCATTTGCTAAGGGGCGCTCTCGTGAGGTTGAAACCGATGGCTCTATGGGGAGATTGCAACGAACGACCCTAGGTGAAGTCTCCAATGATTTTGCCTTGCTGGCGATCGTCGTTCCTGAAGATGATACAGTTGAGCCGATGGCTCTGATCCGTCAAAATCAGGATGCAGGCCCTATTTTAGTCCGGCCTGGCGATCTCATCCGTACCCGTGAGCCTACTAAGCGAGGCAATAGATGGGGGCGGAGCAAGGAAGAATTGGCACGAGAAAAGCTTAAAGGCAACTTCACTTTTTACCTCTACATCAAAAATATTTTACCGACACATCTCGAGGTTTATCATAATAAGAAAAACCCCAATGAGACAACCATCATCACCCTCTAATTTAAAAGAACCAAAGAGAAAGTTACACATTATGTTAACGATAAGAAAAAACTTTACACGCATGGTCTTACTGGGACTAACGTGCCTAGCAATTGAGCAAGGTGTTGCTTTTGCGCAACCTACTCCAAACGTACCTGGACGTAATCTACCGATGATTAAATCGCTCATGATTCGCGAAGCACCAGCAGAGTATGCGATGTGGCTACTCGGAGAAACATGGGGGCGACATATTGTAGTTAATGAGTCAGCAAAAAAGGTCAACGTCCGAGTCTTCCTCAGGGGGATTGACTGTGCGAGTGCACTCAAGGCGATCTGCCACGCTCATGGACTTTGGTATCGTGAAGATCCAGAGAGCGATGTCATCTACGTGCAAACTCTCGATGAATATATCCGCGGTAGCTCGCTCAACGATAAAAAGTTTGTCTCAACTGTCACAGTCGTCTATCCGCGAGCTGAAGATATCGCAGCAAGCTTGCAAGAGGTCTTTAAGGACATGGTTGCTTATACTGCGCCAGACGAGTATAGCAACGACCCCAGCGATGATATTGACAAGGCTATTGAGCGAATGCAACAGCTCGCCGAGCAATCAACCATCGTCGAATCGAGCACATCGAGCACACGCAGCTCTAGTCGTAGCTCTAGCGGATCGAGTAGTCGGTCGCGTCGTAATAATGACAATGACGATGGCATTCAGCGCGTCCGGGAGTACTATGATGACCTTGAGTCTCTCAATAAGAATAACACCCAGATCACTGCGGGCTTAGATGGGCGCCCCACTCCGAGCCTGCCAGGAGTCGTCTTTCTCGCCGTCGAGCGTGCCTCCAATACCATCCTCTTGCGTTCCTCTGATAAAGAGGTCTTAAAGCAGGTTGAGGAGATGATTGCCACGCTCGATAGACCGACCTCTCAAGTACTCCTCGAAGTGCAAGTACTCGAACTCGACACCACGGACAAGGAAGCTCGCAAGCTGGATATCAACTTCCAGGGACATGGTGGCGACTACACTGGGTCATTCGCGGATACCGCTTTGGGTGCAAAATCGGGTGTTCTGCAGATGCTCAGGAAAGATCTTCAGT
The DNA here is from genome assembly GCA_964478335.1 of uncultured Lentisphaeraceae bacterium. Lineage (GTDB taxonomy): Bacteria > Verrucomicrobiota > Kiritimatiellia > RFP12 > DVOR01 > CAYZIC01. The sequence continues at coordinate 28,793 of CAYZIC010000001.1, forward strand.
TGAAACTTGAATTTCTTGATAGCAATGACAAAGTGCGTCGCTTGGCAACACCGAGCCTCATGGTCGCAGACCTGGAAGCTTCTCGTATCTTTGTCGGATCAGAAACGACGTTGCTCATGAGTGTCGAGGAAACCGTGGTCACAGGGAGTGGTAATAACCCTACGACAACCGCTGCAAGTAACCCCGAAACCGATCGCCGTGATATCGGCACCACGCTCGTCATCACGCCCAAGATCCATGGCGATGGCACTGTCACCGTCCGCATTATGCAAGAAAGCGCAAGCATTGGCGCTGAAAAGGACATTAACTACGGCACGGATGAGCAGGGAAATCAAAAGACCTTTACCAGCACAGATGTCAAGAAGCAAACGATCTCCTCTACGGTCGTAGCCAAGTCTGGTGCAACAGTTTCTTTGGGTGGTCTTATTAGCCATGAAACGGTGGATAGCGTCTCACGCGTGCCGATTCTGGCTGACCTCCCCTATATCGGGAAGTATCTCTTTGAGCGCACCAGCAAGGCTGAGATCGAAAAGGAGCTCATTGTCCTCATTCGCCCTTATGTCATCTTGACACCTGATCGCGCAGAAAAAATGAGTCAACATTTCCTGAATAGTGCAGTCAATGATTCCTTATTACTCAAAGAGATCACCGAACGCATGGGGCATAAGGAGGCATTGCTTAAGCCAGAAATTCTCGAATTTATTCAACAGAGCACACCTATCGCACCCGTGACACCCGAATCAAAGAAAGATCCCCAATGATCGATGATGCTCCATGTTGTCACGTGCTCCCCACATTGCTCAAGCATACACTCATCATTGTCTGTGTGGGCATGATGAGCAGTGGGTGCGCACTAACGCAACCAACACCTCCAAAGACTGAGCATCCCCCACTGTCTGAGCAAGAGGCTCTCCAGCAGGCCATTACGCTCGTCGCAGAGGGGCTCCCCAAACAAGCTGTGCCACAATTACTTGCGATACGGGACAATACTCAAGATCCCGCCATCAAAGCCAGTGCAATTCAAACATGCGCAAAGGCTTTTGCTGCACAAGGTGATTTTAAATCAGCAATCAATGTCCTCAGTCCCTTGCCCCCCCTTGTCTTGCGTGAGGAGCAGGCAATCTCAAATGCGATGGCTGGTGAATATTACTTGCGCATGGGGGCTTACAAGCTCGCAATCCCGTGCATTGAGCGAGCACTCTACAATGAGCTCCCTAAAAAGCACACAGATTGGCGGGCTGCGGCTTTCTTCAATTATGGTAAGTGCGCCCTCTCGCTCAATATGCCACGACGTGCGCAGGCTCTCTTTAGTGAAGCGCAACTACAATTTAAACACCTCAATCACCCGCAAGCGGTCATACTGTGCCAAACGCTCCTCACAACAATCGACCGTGCAATACTCCAACAAGAAAGCCCCCCCCCCCATGTCAAATAGTGAAATCCTACAAGGGCTCTTTGATCTAATCGTGGAGAAAAACGCATCCGACTTACATTGGTGCGAGGGCGAGCCATTGAGACTACGTATCCACGGACAGCTTGCCATCGTCGAGCACCCTCTCCCAGAAAACATCGAGTTTCAAGGCCTCACCGAAACGCTTATCGGGCACAAGACCTTTGATCGCTTTCTCGAAACACGCGAATATGATGGAGCTATCACCATCGCAGATGGTCGCCGCCTCAGAGTCAATATCTATTTTAAGCGCGACAAGGTCGCGTGGGCCATTCGCCTCCTCCCCAATACCTTTATGACCTTTGAGGAGCTCGGTCTCCCTCTCGACCTCTGCCAAGAAATTACTCAAATGCACCAAGGGCTCGTCTTGATCACTGGTGCTACAGGCTCTGGTAAGACGACTACTCTCGCATCGATCCTCAATCAAATCAACCAGCAGCGCCACGCACACATCTTCACAATCGAAGACCCCATTGAGTATATCCATACCTCCAAACAATGCCTCGTCTCCCAGCGGGAAGTCGGCAGAGACACCCGATCATTTCACGATGCACTCAAAAGCGTCTTGAGAGAAGATCCCGATATCGTGCTGCTTGGCGAAATGAGAGACCGAGAATCGATGGATGCGGCTCTGACGCTTGCAGAAACTGGACACTTGACATTTGCCACACTCCACACCTCTGGTGCCGTCGAATCTATCGCTCGTATTATTAGCAACTTTGATGCCATGGAGCAAGCTCAAGTGAGAGAGCGTATAGCAAGCAACTTAAAGATCGTGATTACCCAGCAACTCATTCCCTGGTCTAACCATCAAGGTCGATCCCTTTGTGCCGAGATCATGGTCTCAACCAAGGCGATTCGCGCGATGATCCGGGATCAAAAAGAACGCCAACTCCCCGCACTCCTCGAGACGGGCACCGAGCAGGGGATGCTGACGATGGATCGATCGCTTGTGACTCTCGTCAAGAATCATCACATCACCCTTGATGAGGCTCTCCTCTACACGACTGACAAGGATGCCCTCCTCAGATTTGTTTAGGGCGAGCATTGCTCGCCGTTGTTAGCTAATCGTGGCGACGCAGTCGCCCAGTAAGGATTGATATGGAAACGTTTATTGCTTTGGTACTTTTTGTCGCATGGTTGCAAACATGCTTAAAATTCGCCTTGATTTCTCGCATATGGGGATTTTTATTTATTGTGATTATCGGGTGTTTGCCCTTTGCCAATCACTCCCTATTGATCGCCAGCAGTTTGCAAGAGCAGATGGCGATGGTATGCTCGGAATCATTTTTACAAGCTTGGTGTGTCATTTTGGTGGTGCAGGAGTTTCTCGTCTTTATTATGGGGCTCTCGCTCTTATCCGCTTATCAGTTAGAAGAGAAAATACACTGGTGGAAAATGGTTGTTTTTGTGCCGTCATTTTTAATTTATCCTGGCGTGGTCTTTCTCCAGATGCAGAGCTATAATCACTTTGTGATGGCTGACTTTGATTGGGTTTGTGCTGGAGTAAGTGCCGTCTTGGTATTCACCTCTTTAGCTGTGATTGAGGGAATGCGTTGGTATAAACGCCACGATTTTGATGGTGCGATTTTATTACTCTTTAATAGTGAGTTTGTCATTACTATATTAGCTGTCTTTTTACCAATTGCAGCGGTCGCATCTGACCGCCTGCAGATTGGTGAATGGCAGATTAATTGGCAAGACGCTCAGCCATTACTTTATCTGTTAATCCCTGTATTGCTCTCTGCGTGTGGGTATGCGCTATGGCAATTGGGGGTGCAGATCTATTACCGCCGTATACATCATTATCATCAAGTGAATCAAAGGAATAACCATGTCTAACATCACCCAAATTCTTAATCTAATCTCAAATAGTTTACTCCTGCCTGTTATCGTTTTACTCTTAATTGCTGTCGTTTATGCGCTGATTGCGTTGGGTGGGTTTTGTGCCAGTAGTATTATGCTTTTGATTGAGCAGCGCAAGAATCGCACATTCTTACGTCAGATCCATCGTGGGGAGCTAGATGTGGTCAATCAAGAGGATTGCTCTCTAGCCCGACACGTGGCTTACTTTATCGAGAAAGAATGGAATGAAATCGAATGCGAAAAGTATATCTCCGAGCATCTCGAGCGTTATGATCGCGAACTTGAGCGGCATCGTTTTTTCATCAAGATCGGGCCGATGCTTGGTTTGATGGGAACTCTCATCCCCATGGGACCGGCTTTAGCAGGCTTAGCCTCTGGAGATATTGGCTCAATGGCCTATAATATGCAAATCGCTTTTGCGACAACAGTACTTGGATGCTTTATCGCAGGCGTGTCGGTCTTGATCATTTCGGTAAAGAAGCATCACTATACCGCTGAAATCTCAAACCTACGGTATCTATTAGACCGTCAATTGGAGGGAGGAGCACATGCGTAAGGCAAGGCGATATGAGCCATTTACAGAGCAAGATGATGATAATCCACTGAGCAATTTGGTGAACTTATTTGACGTTGCAATGGTTTTTGCCGTAGCACTCATGGTCGCATTTGCGATACAAAGCCGTATGTCCGAGTTTTTAACCGCTCAAGATGCGACATTTGTTAAAAATGCAGGCTCGCCAGACATGGAGATCATTGTCAAAAAAGATAACAAAGTCACACGATATAAATCAGAGCAATCGACCACTGGCAATGGCAAAGGCCAGCGCGTGGGAGTCGCTTATCGATTAGAATCAGGTGAAATTATTTATGTACCAGAAGGAGATACAAAGTAAAATGAAAACTAAATTATTTAAACCATTACTCGCATGTGCTATTGTCTTGGCTATAGTGGGTGCGATTTTTGCCTACATTCGTTATGCGGCACCTACTCGCATCGCCTTTGTTGGATATCCTGAGTATATGATTGCACAATCTTTGGATCAGCAGATTGACCCTGAGACGCAAGTCGATGTTGTTAAGTGGACAGAAAAGTCAGGTGCCGAGCTGCGTCACTATGATGCTATGATTTTCTTTGGTATGGGGCTTAAGTTTACCCCAGAGCAAGAGGTTATGATCAAATCGTTAAAAGCACCCCTATACGTAACTGCATCGACACGTCCCGAAACAAAACTGGACACCTTTACCCCAGAGCAGTCAAAGCAAGTCCAAGCCTATTTGGGTGGTGGGCAGGCTAACTTTAAAGAGCTCCTACGCTACCTACGCTACACGGTCGATGGTAAGCGCATCAATGCTATTGCACCAAAGGCCCCCATTAAGATTGAGCATAAGCCATTTTTTCATGTCAAAGACCAAGATCAGTTTGCCAATTATGACGACTATATGGACTTTTACAAAAAGAGCGGTCGATATAATGCCTCGCATCCCACAGTCTGTATCCTCAGTGGTAATGGCGGGGGCGCACTTGAGATGCTGATTGATGCCTTTGAAAAACGTAACTTTAATGTCATAGGCACCTCGCTCTTTGGTTCTTTCCTTGAGGAAATGCAAAAAATAAAACCTGACCTTTTAATCTATCAGCCACACGGACGCATTGGTCGCGGTGACCCAGACAAAACCTATGAGCTACTCAAGACGCTTAATGTCCCGTTACTCTGCCCAATCAAAGTCGGTCAACCCTATGATGAGTATCTCAAAGATCAGCGAGGGATGACTGGGGGGATGCTCAGTCAGAGCATCACGATGCCAGAGCTTGATGGCGGCATTGTCCCCTACGTCCTCTCCGCTCTTTACAAAAATAAACGAGGTCTTTATGTCTATAAAATGATTCCTGAGCGCCTCGAACGCTTTACTGAAATGGCCGTCAAACTCGTCGCGCTTAAGCGCAAGGCAAACTTTGACAAACGCATTGGTATCATTTATTACAAGGGACCAGGCAAAAACTCTACTGAAGCAGGCAGCATCGAGGTTGGAGATTCAATGCTCAATACCCTCCGCTATCTCAAAGAGCAAGGTTATGATACTGGAGACTTGCCCAAGTCTGTCGCCGCACTCCAAGAGCAGATCCAGCAAAATGGTGCCAATTTCAATACGTATGCCGCAGGTGCAAGAGAACGCTTTGTCAAGGAGGCCTCCATCCAAACGATTTCACCTGACACCTTTGCAAAGTGGGTCAAAAAAGCAATGCCAGATGACCTCTATGATGAGGTACGCAAACAATATGGCGACTTCCCAGGACAGTATTATGATGATGGACAAGGTAATCTCGCTCTCAGCCAGCTACGATTTGGTAAAATTGTCCTCATGCCACAAAGTGCCGCAGGTATCGGTAGCGATGATAATAAAATCGTGCATGGTGTCAAAATGGCACCTCCACACCATTACATTACCACCTATCTCTATCTCCAAAATAACGTTGATGCCATTATCCACTTTGGCACACACGGCAGCTTAGAGTTTACCCCGTGGAAACAAGTCGCCCTCTCCTCATACGATTGGCCTGATGTCTTAATTGGATCGCTCCCACATTTCTATCTCTACGTCTGTAATAACATCGGTGAGGCTATTATCGCCAAGCGCCGTAGCTATGCCACAATGATGACACACCTCACGCCGCCTTTTATGCGTGCTGACGGATATGGCGAGCTCAATCAGCTAGACGAAAAAATCCACTTCTACGCCAGCTGCGAGAATAGCGAGCTTAAGGCTGAATATGAAAAATCCATCATTGCTGTCGCCAAAGCTGAAAAATACGATGTCGACCTTAAGCTCTCTGACGACTTCCAAAAAGGCACCCTTACCCCAGAGGACTTCACCCGTCTACATGACTTTATTCATGAAATCAAGCTCTCCAAAGTCAATCGTGGCCTTTATGTGATTGGCAGACCTTATACCCAAGAGGAGGCTCAAGAGACTGCGGGGCTCATGCTCGTCGATGTCATCGCTGATCAACTCTTTAAAAATGACCTGACAGCGGGTAAAGTCCGCGAGGAGCAGCGCGATCAAGCTGGATTCTTTGAGCATCGCTACCGTGCCGCTGCACAAAAGCGCATCACAGACATCTTTGCAAACCCAGACCGCTACCGCGATGGTAAGCTGAGTGTCAGACCGGCAGAAACCAAACCTGTCAAACCACACAAGATGCCAACTGCGACTATGTCCAAGAAAAAGCACCCCTCTGCAGTACCAGCCAATATACCCGCTGCAATGAAAAAAATGATGGCTGCAAGGCAAGCTCCCCAAGCACCCAAACCTCAGCCCACCATTGAGCAACAGACCCTCAAGGCAAAAGATGACCTCCTCATCTCTACTCCTCTTGAGCTCAAGACCATTGCCAATGCCCTCAATGGAGGATACATTATCCCAACATCAGGAGGTGACCCAATCGGCAATCCCGCCTGCGTACCTACGGGTAAAAATATGTATGGTATCGACCCTGAGCGCACCCCTACCAAAGAAAGCTTCGCCCTCGGCAAAAAGCTTGCCAAGCAGCTGATTCAAGCCAAGATTAAAGCCACTGGCAACTTCCCCAAAAAAGTAGCCTTTTCACTCTGGGGGGGCGAATTTATTCGTACACAGGGATCTGATATCGGTGAAATCTTTTATTTACTCGGGTGTGAGCCTATTTGGGATATGCGTGGCACCGTCAACGACGTACGACTGATCCCAATTGATCAACTCAAGCGTCCCCGTATCGATGTCATTGTACAGACCTCTGGGCAATTTCGAGGCGTTGCAACCAGTCGCATGCGCCTCATTGACAAAGCTGTCAAGCTCGCAGCTACTGACCCAGATACGCCTGATGCCAACAATTACGTTAAAGAGGGCTCTAGCATCATCGCTAAGTCTCTCATCAAAGCAGGCCTCACCCCAGAGAAAGCAAAAGCACTCGCCGATGCACGACTCTTTGGTGGAGTGGGTGGCAACTATGGCACCAATGCTCAAGGTATGATTCAATCTGGAGGCAAATGGGATGATCCAGACATTATTGGTGAGCTATACCTCAATAACATGGGTGCCCTGTATACCGATGACCACTGGGGAGAATTTGTGCCTGGTGCCTTCCGCGCGGCTGTACAAAATACCGATACTATCGTCCAATCCATCTCATCAAACTCATGGGGGACTCTTTCACTCGATCACGTCTATGAGTTTACTGGTGGTCTCAGCAGAGCTATTAAGACTGCAACTGGCAAAGATCCTGATGCCTACTTTAATAATATGCGCACGCCTGGACGAGCCAAAGTGCAAGAAGCTGGCGAAGCAATCATGATCGAGGCTCGCGCATCTGTCCTCAATCCCAAATACCTTAAGGAAATGATGCAAGAGGGACCGGGCGGGGCAAGCCACTTCGCTGCCGTTTTCCAAAATACATTTGGGTGGGAAGTCACCAAGCCGGACCTACTCGATCAACACCTCTGGGACGAGTATAAAAATGTCTTCATCGACGACGAACACAAACTTGGCATGCAAGAGTACTTTAATAAAAAGAATCCATATGCTTATCAAGAAATGACCGGTGTCATGCTCGAATCTGTCCGTAAAGGATATTGGCAACCCAATGAGCAAACCATCAACAAGATCGCAAATATACACGCTGAGCTCGTTCGCAAGCATGGTGCTGGATGTAGTGGCTTTGTCTGTGACAATCCCAAACTACGCAAGATGATCGAAGCCGCCATCAAAGACCCACAAACGAAAGCCGACTACCAAAAAGCAATCAAAGAGGTCTTAGGGACTACCAAGAAACCAAAATCCCAAAAGGATAAGGATGTTAAAGGGCAAGTCCTTAAAGAACAAAAGATCACTCCAGATCAAGTTACCAATAAAAACGAAAAAGCGATTTACGTAATAGGTGGCCTCGTCTTGCTAGCCATCCTACTCGTGCTGACAGGCACACGACGAAGCCGAGCCAAATAATACATTATCAAGCAATGAGCTTGATAAAAAGTCACCCTGTCATCTGATCCCCAAAGTCCCAACTTGCGACTTGTCGCAAGTTGGGACTTTTTATTGTGCACCCCTTAAGGGAGGATTAAATGGACGACTGTCTACATTCCTGCGGCGCAAGCCCCTCCTATTCACCAGGAGGCTACTTCTCCTACCTATTTTACCCATTAAAATTAAACAAGAGCCTAACAAATCGCCTCTTGTGCGATTATAGTGGGTGACAGAGCAAAGAGCAGACCCCATGCCACGCCTGAGACCGAGACCAGTACTACCCCGCCCCATGATCCATTGCAATGGGATTACAATTTGCCTTGCAATCCATTGATCATTTGCCTTGTAACCCAAAAGACGAATGCCTTGCAACCCAAAAGAAGAATGCCTTGCAACCTATTTATGACACCTTAGCAGACAGAGAGTAAAACAGCACCATCGACACCGTCACCCAGACGGAGTCGACAGATTATTGCCATTCGATTAATCGCACCCTTAAGGATTTTTGAGGGTGGGCACTGGGGAGAGTACGTCCAACCCATTAAAATCGAACAAGATCCGAATGGTTAAGCAACCATCGATCGATCGTTTTATTAAAACGCTAAGAAAGCACTTCAAGAGGTATCATTCAATACTTTAACAGCTATATTACCAATGCAATTACCGAGGGTTTTAACTCTAAGATTCAAAACCTAAAGGCCAATGCAAAAGGCTTTCGTAACTTTGAAAACTACAGGACTACAATCCTATTCTTTTGTGGAAAACTGGACCTAAGACCACATTTTACCCATCAAAATCACACAAGAGCCAAAAAACTTAAAAAAACGGCAACTTAGTTATTTTTATTGTTGATTTTATTATATTGTTTTGCTATCCAAAAAGTAGCTTGTGAAACATATTTCGAAGGAATAACATTCTTCATTAACTGTTGGAGGTAGTATGAAGTCCATTATTCTGTCACTCTTAATATCTGCTCTTACCTATCAAGTCTTGCACGCAGATTGGCCGTTAAAAGCCTACAAGATTTGTTGGGATTGTGGAGAGGGAATCCCAGCTGGTCAGACCACGTGCCCTTGCAAGCAAGGTGCTCGCAGACCATCCTCCCCTGCTACCAAGCAAGCACATCTGGCTCCCAATCGGCAAAAGTCAACCGCATCAAAAGACACATACAAACCGGCCTCCCAGGAAACCCTCTGCATTTCAGCCCCCAATCTGCCGTCAACACCTCCTAAGGGACGCTTTGTCAAAATTACGATTCCGAATGGTGGCCCCCTGTCATTAGCAGAGGTCGAGGTCATCTCTAATGGTGTCAATGTCGCACGACAAGGCACCGCAACGCAAAGCACAACGGGATACAATGCTCACCCCAACTTAGCGATTGATGGCTGCAATGATGGATTTTTCGCGCACGGCTCCGCGACTCACACCTATAATAGAGACAAGTCTCCTTATTGGCAACTCGACCTCAAGCAGGCCTACCCCATTGAGAAAATTGTCATCTGGAATCGTAATGATCGCGGTTGCTCCAAACGGCTCGCCAACTACACCGTTACCATCAGCGATGACAAGCACGCTGTGGTCTGGGGTGGGAAACTGATTCCCCACGCTGCAATTTATGACACGCATATCCCCACCACAACCAAGCAAACGTATCAGCCTGCAAAGATGCGTCTACCTCAATATATTCGCATTTCACTCCCCCACCGAGGTATTATCTCCCTGGCGGAGATCGAAGTATTCTCCAATGGGGTCAATGTCGCTGGGAGCGGTACAGTACGTCAAAGTAGCACCTATATGATAGGCCAAGCCAAGCTCGCTATTGATGGCAACAAAAACGGCGACTATAACAAGGCTCTGTCTCACACACACCATGGAGACCCCAGCTCGACGCCCTATTGGCAACTAGCCCTAAAAGGCCCCATGCCCATTGAGAAGATCGTCATTTGGAATCGTTCAGACCCCGGTCTACACTCGCGACTCAACGGCATGCTCCTCACAATCCTAGATCGTGACTTTAAGCCAATCTGGCAAGAGGCGGTGGAGAAACCATCTCAATTTGACACGGTCTTTACATTTCAACCCAAAAGGTAGGTGAGACGCTTGCTCCTCTGTACAAGGTGATGGTCACCCCCAAAAAACGCCCAGTTGCGCAGGACTCCCCACGCCCAAAGAGTGTCGATGCGGTGCCCTCCCATCAACCCGCTCCCAAAGCCACAAAACAAAAGATACACAAGAAATATTTATCCACCTTTAGGCAGACACTGAATAAAGCAAGCCGTCTCTTTGTGCAAACGAGGTCACCTTTTGAGAAGTTTCTCTACGCCTGTCAGATACGGGGTATCTATGCCGCACTGGATGCCACCAAACACTACGAGGCGGTTAATCATTTAATCGAAACCACGCTCCTGCAAAAGATCAAGCACGGCTACTTACCATGCGAAAAGTGTCACGGCAAAGGCTATTTTGGCTCCAACGCTAAGTCAAGCCAATGTAAAATCTGTAATGGCAGAGGCTATCGTTCCCTTAAATTGGTTGAGTATGATGCGCCTATTTTGATTCAGGGGTGGCAAGACGCAATCAAAACGATCTCGGCTAAATTAAAATCAGCGTCAACCAATCAGAGCTACTCCTCAGAAAATGTGACCTACCCAAAGGATATCATCTATGACCATCAATCTACATCTGGAAAGCTCTTCACTCAATTGACTCAGAGCGCTCTGGTAATCTGCCCAACATGCCATGGTGGTAAGATTATCTACTGTACAAAATGTAACAATTCGGGGAAGATTAATTGTTACGAGTGTGGCGGACGGGGCTATCAAAAGACATGCAGCTGCCGGTACAGATGTAATCACTGCGAGGGCAAAGGTAAGATAAAATGTTCGCGCTGCCCACCGCTGAGAGGATCTATTTGCAAGTCGTGCTCTGGTGCGGGATTTCGACCTGCTTGCACGCAGTGCAACGGTACAGGGTTGATATTGTGCACGAGCTGCAACAATACCAACCCCCACTGCAGCAAATGCAGGGGCACAGGCTTTGTATTATGCAGGAAATGTAATGGTGCTGCTACCGCGCGCACTAATCTTGGCGCAAGGCACCAAGGATTTTGCGAGCTTGAGCCAGGTTGTAGCGTTCGGCTTGGGCTTGCCCCCCTCGTAAGCAGAGGGCGCTGTCTGCAATGAGAATGAGTGGGGCGAGCCAGAGACCGTAGGGCAAGCTGATGGCTGCGCTGAGCACGGCGCTCCAAGTCAGTGTGAAGCGGACGGTGCGCCCTAAATAGAGGTTGGCAAGGGCGAGGGGGAAACAGGCGAGCACGGTAAAGGTGTCGGGGGATTTGAAGCGGCGTTGGGTTTCTCGATAATAGATGGCTTGCTGCTCTTGGGGTAAGCTCTGGGCTTGCTTGGCAAGGGCTGCCAAGGCGGCATAAATCTCGGTCAAGGTCATGGGCGTTTATTCCCCTACTTGATGGGCTTAGTAGTGTGGGGGTGGGGTTTCTTCGGCTTGCGCACGAATGGCGGATTCGGTTAGGCGATTTTGGATTTGGGTGACATGGGTAGTGAGCATCTCAATGATGCGGCCTTGGCGAATGATCTCGGTATTTAAATCGTCAAGGGTGCGGTCTTGGTTGGCAATGATCATCTCGAGATCAATAACGCGAGCTTGCAGGTCGGTGAGGGTTTCCATGGGATGGGGAACTTTCCTAGTGGAGATTAATGGTGGATAAAGGGGGTAATGACGCGGGGTAGGACGCCTTTGATCGCGGAGATGCAGACACCATAATTGGTGATTGGGACGTGTGCTTCTTGGGCTTGCTTAATGCGCCAGAGCATGAGCGGGCGATTGATCATGCAGCCACCGCAATGAACGATGAGGGCATAGTCAGCGAGATTGGCGGGGAAGTCTTTGCCCGATACGATGTCAATCTTGATCTTTTTTTGGGTGGAGGCTTGGAGCCAGTTGGGGATTTTGACTCGGCCGATATCCTCTTGGGTGGCGTGGTGGGTGCAGGCTTCTGCGATGAGGACTTTGTCGCCGTCTTTGAGTGCATGCACGGCTTGCACGCCTGCAATCAATTGCTGGAGATCGCCTTTGATGCGCGCCATGAGGACAGAGTAGGTCGTACAAGGCACGTCCTCTGGGATGGCGGCGAGGGTTTCTTGGACGACTTGTGAATCGCAGACGACGAGGTCGGGTTTGCGATTGAGTGCGGCTAGGGTGGCGGCAATCTGGTCGACTTTGACAACGATGCTAATGGTATTTTGGTCTAGGGCATCGCGCAAGGTGACGACCTGTGGGACGATGAGTCTACCTTTGGGGGCTTGCGAGTCAATCGGGGTCACTTGCAGGACGAGGTCGCCGGGCTTAATGAGGTCGGCGAGGATGGTCGGTGGATTGATAAAGGCTGGTGGCATGATGGCGCTAATCGCGGTCTTGAGCTGCGTCAAAAAGGCATCACGATTGGCGGGGTCGGTGGCGGCGACTTGCAGCACGGTGCCGAGGGGCTGCAGGGCGTCAAGGAGCGTTTGGGTGGGGAGCGTTTCGTCGCAGTGGGTGAGAATGGCGATGGCGGGCTTTTGGGTGGTTTTGACGAGGCTCAGCCAGTCTCGCACAGCTGGGCTGTCGGGGTCTGTGGTGGTTGCAGGGATGACTCCCAAAAGGATGTCTGCTTGGGCAATCGCTTGGGCGGTTTTGGCTTCTCTGGCTTGGCCGAGGGTGGTCTGATCGTGCCAGCCGCCGGTATCAAGGAGGAGGATGGGGCCAATTGGAGGCAGCTCCATGGCTTTTTGCACGAGGTCGGTCGTGGTACCAGCAATGGGGGATGCGATGGAGACATCTTGCCCGGCAATGAGGTTAAGCAGGGTGGATTTACCTGCGTTGGTCTGACCAACAAGGGCAAAGGTGAGTCTCTGGGCATTCAGCACGTGCATCGGGTTATCCTCCAATTAATTGTGGAAAGCACATCAATATGGCTACGCCTAGTAGCAGTAGGGCAATATAGGGCATCGACCCGCGAAAGATCGTTGGTAGCGGGATGGTTTTAGCCATGCCACCGACGACATAGACGTTGACCCCGACGGGTGGGGAGATGACACCAATCTGCGTGACCAGCACAATGATAATCCCAAACCAAACGGGATCAAATCCCATGGCCTTAATCACAGGCAAAAAGATCGAAGTCGTCAAGAGAACAATGGCTAATGCATCCAAAAAGCACCCACTCACCACATAGAAAGCAACAATCATCGTAAAGATGATAATTTTGGGCAAGGGTAAGCTCGTCAGGGTGTTGGCGAGGATATTGGGGACTTCAGTTACTTGCATGAAGTGCCCAAAGACCGTCGCGCCTGCGACAATCAGCAGGACCATGCACGATGTACGGATCGTTTCATTGCAGGCGACGAGGAGCTTCTTAATCGTGATTCGGCGCATTGCCACGGCAAAGGCAATCGATCCAAAAGCGCCCACTGCGGCAGCTTCTGTAGGAGTAAACCAGCCTGCAAAGAGTCCGCCCATCACCAGAGCAAAGAGAAGCAAGGTCTCAGTAACGCCAAGGAGCGACTGAAACTTCACCCGCCAAGAGACCTTTTCGCCAAGCGGTGCGAGCTGAGGATTGAGCGTGCAGCGCACAAAGAGGTAGATCATGAAAATCGCCGTCATCATGATTGAGGGAATAATAGCAGCCATAAAGAGACGATTAATGGAGATCTCGGTCAAAATGCCATAGACAATCAGCACCACACTCGGTGGGATCAACATCCCCAGCGAACCACCCGCCGCAACAACACCGCTGGCGAGAGCCAAGTCGTAGTTGCGCTTTTTCATCTCAGGCAATGCTACAGCGGTCATGGTTGCAGCGGTTGCAGGGCCCGAACCCGAGACCGCGCCAAAGATCGCACAGGCGCCGATGGTGGCAATTGCCAATCCCCCTCGCACCCGCCCAAACCACGCTTGGACCGCCTCGAAGAGGCGTTTGCTAATGCCCGCATGGTAAACGACCTGTCCCATTAAGACAAAGAATGGAATCACCGTCAAGCCATAGCTGCTAAAGGTATCATAGATATCGGCCAAGAGCAGCGCACCAGCGGCATGCCAACTCACGACGATCCCAAAGCCGACAAAGCCCACCAGTGCCATTGCGACACCCACGGGCATACTAATGACCAAGAGGGCCATGAGCGCAACAATGCCCCAAATACCAATCTGCAGAGGATCCATTACTTACCTCCTCGTGATGAGAGATGCATAAAGGGTTTCCCCGGGCGCATCAAGTGAAAGATGGTGACAGCGGTCGTCAATGCAAAGGACCATGCAAAGACCCATGGTAGCCAAAAGAGTGGCACATAGAGCGTCGGTGAGACCTCGTGGGCATGATAAAAGACGATCCCATAGCGAATGGCTTGCACGGTCATGATCATGAAAAATCCCGTCATCAGCGTGCGCGAGATGACATCCATGATCTGGCGTCCCAATCGCCGCCTCTTGTGGTAGAAGTATTCGATGGCGACGTGACCTTTGAGTGCTTTGGTCAGAGGCATGGCACCTGCTATGGTCAAGGCTCCGCCAATCCCAACGAGGTCATAGACGCCGTAGATCCCTTGGCCTTGACTACGCAAGACAATGTCGAGAACAATTAAAAGGGAGAGTATGAGGAGCGTTCCGCCGGACAAAATAGCCATCCATCGAATCATTCTCCGTAAGAAACGGATAGCTAGCACTAAGAGAGCGATCTTCATTTTACCTCCTCCTGTGTGTGTTGAATTGCACGGCGCAGTGCCTCTAAGAAGTCTTGCGCATGGGGATCTTTTTGCGAGGCGCGCTGCACATAGTCCTCAAAAACAGGCGCGATGCGTGCTTGCCATTTGGCCTCTTCTTCTTGCGTCAAGGTGTGATAGGTGGCCTGCTTGGCATCCATAAAGGCAAAGCCCGCTTTGTCGGCGGCGTTCCACCCCTGGCCATGCAAATCGATGTAGCGATTGCTGACCGCAGTGATGGCTTCTTGGATATCTTGTGGGAGAGCCTCCCAGCGGGCACGATTCATCGCGACAAACATTGTGGTCGTATAGCCTAGAGCAGGTGTCTGGAGGACGTGGTCGACACATTCGCCCTGGCGCCAGCCTTTGAGGGTTTCGACGGGGCAGAGGGTGGCATCAACGACGCCTTTGGAGAGGGCATCGTAGGTTTCTGGCTGACTCATGCCAATGGCCTGACCGCCGAGAGCCTTGACGACGCGAGCCATGAGGCCAGTGGCACGGATCTTTTGCGTGTCAAAGGTGGAGAGATTTTCTACCGAAGCCACAGAGGCCAAGACGCCTGGTCCATGAGCATGGACATACAATAGGTGCACATCATCGAGCTCTTTTGGGGAAAAGCGCCGAATCATCTGATTGGTGACACGCGAGGCATGGAGCCCATCACGATAACCAACGGGCAAATCCAATGCCTCCAAGAGCGGAAATCGACCAGGCGTATAGGCAAAGCAACTCATCCCAATATCAGAGATGCCATCGACGACACCTTGATAGCACTGGCTGGCTTTGGTGAGCGAGGCTCCGGTAAAGACCAAGATGCGGACGCGGTTTTGCGTGGCAGCCTCGACATCTCGAGCCCATTGCGTGGCAAGCTTGGCATGGACGTGTGTCGGCGGGAAAAAGACACTGTAGGTCAGGCGATAGCGCGCTTGATCCTTTTCTTGACGGCAGCCTGCAACGGCCATCAGGAGTAAACTGAGCGTAAGACCTCTTACCCAATGAGTCAAGAGCTTGATCATATTAAGCGTCCTTATCGAATGTTAAACGAGCATGATGCACAGCAATCGAATAGGCTGTGACGACATTGAGGGAATTTTTACGACCAAAGAGTGGAATCTTGACGCAGTGATCACACGCCGCAACCACATCGGGATCGAGACCGAAGCGTTCACTCCCCAAAAAGAGTGCGCATGGCCACGGCCAGTCAAAAGTCTCCAGTGGCGAAGCATGGCTAGCCGTCTCAAGTGCCACGCAGGTAAAGCCCTCGGCCTTGAGTGCCTCAACGGCATCAAGTGTGCGTTGAAACCGCCTATAGGGAACCCAAGCCTCCGTACCCAGCGCTGCGGCTTTGGCGCGGCCATCGTCAGGATCTGGAGAATAGCCCGTCAGAATGACCTCTTGGATGGCAAAGCATTCTGACACACGAAAGAGCGTCCCCACATTGATTGCCGAGCGGAAGTTGTCCGCAACGACGACCAGGGGCATTCTTTTAGCGGCGGGATCAGTCAGGGCGGGCTGGTCGGTTGAGAAGATCTCAATATCGGTGATTTTGGTGCGCGCGAGTTGGCGTTCGACAGGGATTAAGAGATCCCACAACTGCTTGCGCGTCATCTCTGGCGAGACAATGCGCACGAGGGCCGCGAGGTGAGGAGTCTCCTGGCAACGAGTCTCTAAGAACGTCTTGAGCATCTCAATGCGCGAGGCTCGGAACCGCGGCTTCTCCCAATTCTGCTCAAGGGCGGTGAGTAATTTATGGGCATCGCGCCAAGGTTTCTCAACATCCATCATCTCATCCTTACATTTTGGCGATCCAGCGGCCTAATTTGCGACTCAGAGATTCTCGCGATTCTTTTGCGGAGATCGCTTTTGCACGAGCGCGCATTTTCCAAAGAGTCCAGCCAGTTAATACTAAGGGGATTGCCGCAAACTTCATGATTCTAGCCGCAAGATGCGGTGAGGCAGCCATCAGCACAAAGATGCCAATGACTGCCAAGAAAAAGAGCGTTTCGAAGCTTTTGCGGTTCACCGATTGGTCCAATTAGTGTAAGCGAGCACCTGGCTTTGCACCAGCATCAGGGCTGATAGTAAAGAGCGCGCCATCGTCATTGCTTGCGGCCAAGATCATACCTTCGCTGATGCCAAAGCGCATCTTGCGAGGGGCGAGATTGGCGACCATCACGACCGACTTACCAACGAGGTCCTCTGGAGCGTAGGCTTTGCGAATGCCCGCAAAGACCTGACGGGGTTTTTCCTCTGCGATGTCAATCAAGACGCGCAGGAGCTTGTCCGACCCATCGACCACCTCAGCAGAGACGACCTTGCCGACGCGCAAATCGAGCTTGGCAAAGGTGTCAATGTCAATGGTCTCAGCAATGGGCTCAGGGAATGGCAATGGTGCACTGGCCTTTTTGGCGGGCTTAGCCTTTTTGGAAGTTGCCGCGATAGGCTGCGTGGTTGCTTGCAAATCTTGCTTGCTGGCATCGACCACGGCCTGTACGGACTTGGGATCAAGACGGGTAGCGAGATAAGCATAGGGGCCAATGGTACAGTTTTCGCGAACCATTTGCGTCGAGCTCCAGACAAAGGGCTCTTCACCAAACATGGCTTCGACCTTGTCGGTATAGCTGGGCAAGATAGGCTTGAGGCAGATTGCGAAGTAGCGAAAGATATTCAACGTCGTCGTCAGGATCTGCTGGGTGGCAGCGGGATCGGTTTTGATCAAGACCCACGGAGCCTTGGCATCGAAGTAGCGGTTTGCCTCATCGGCCATTTCACGCATGGCGACCATCACGCGGCAGAAATCACGATTTTTGTACGCGGCGGCGATGGCATCCTGGCGCGTAAGCAGCGTTTGGAAGAGTGCCCTACCCTCGTCATCCATCTGTGCGAGCAGACCATTAAAGTGCTTGTGTAGCATTTGTGCGCCACGCGAGGCCAAGTTGGTAATCTTACCAACCAAGTCAGAATTGACACGATCAACAAAGTCCCCCAAATTGAGGTCAAGGTCGTCGGTGGTGCCATTGAGCTTGCACGCATAGTAGAATCGCAACGCCTGAGCAGGCAAGTGATTCAGGTAAGTACGAGCACTGATAAAGGTGCCCTTAGACTTGGACATTTTCTCGCCATTGACAGTCAAGAAGCCATGGACAAAGACCTCATTAGGCGTGCGGAAGCCCGATTCCTCGAGGACCGTCGGCCAAAAGAGGCAGTGGAAGCGCACAATATCTTTGCCAATAAAGTGATAGATCTCAGCGTCTGGATTTTGCCACCACGCCTCAAAGGATTCATTATTGACATCGCACCATTGCTTGAGCGTGGCCATGTAGCCTACGGGAGCATCCATCCAGACATAAAAGTACTTGTCGCTGTAGCCAGGGATTTTAAAGCCAAAATAGGGCGCATCGCGGGAGATATTCCAGCCACGTAGCGGCTCGCCAAACCATTCCATCAGCTTATTGGATACGCTCGCCTCGACATGCTGCGGGATCCACTTTTGCAAGAAGTCTCGCGACGGCTCCAATTCAAAGAAAAGCTGATCCGAGTCACGCATCACCGGCTTAGCCCCGCAGACCGAGCAATATGGCTCGACCAATTCAGCCGCACCATAGGTCGCCCCACAGGCATCGCAAGAGTCGCCGTATTGATCCTTGGCACCGCACTTCGGGCAAACGCCCTTTACAAAGCGATCTGGCAAAAACATCTTGTCGTTTTCGCAATAGAGTTGATTGACAACACGCGTTGAGATGCGGCCCTTGTCTTTGAGCGCAGTGTAGATAGTTTCACTCAGGTGGCGATTTTCATCACAATTGGTCGAGCCATAGCGGTCAAAAGTCACCTCAAAGTCTGCAAAGTCCTTGGTATGCTGCGCATAAGAATCGGCCAACAGCTCCTCTGGCGTGATGCCCTCTTTGCGAGCACGGATCATAATGGGCGTGCCGTGGGTATCATCTGCGCACATATAGACACAGCGGTTGCCCATCATTTTTTGGAAACGCACCCAAAAGTCAGTCTGTAAATACTCAACCAAATGCCCCAAATGCAGTGCCCCATTAGCATACGGTAAAGCCGATGTCACAATCATCTTTTTATTCATAGTCAATCTCCTCTATTTCACTTCTTGTAAATCAATCAGTTGACCGCGGTTAAGGCGGCTTTTTTCTGCAGCAAAGGCAATCACATGGCTCGCCAGCGATAGCTTAAAGATTGCGATAAAGTCCTCAGTGGTGCCCGTTTGCAATTGCTTGACAAAGTAGCGCATCAATCCGAAGTCACCGCCACCATGGCCAGAGGCCATCGCCGACCCGGCCTCTAAGACAGCATCCCAGACCGTGACCGTGCGCGTCGTAAAGTCAGAGATTGTGATTTTGCGGCCATCGCCGACAATCTCACCGTGCGTACCAAAAATCTTAGTCTGACGCCCACCACAATACGTATACGCCTGCATGCTATGCGAAACGGTTACGCCTGAGCCAAAGGCCAAGTTCACAATTTGATTGTCTACCGCGTCATTGTCACAGGCATAGACACAGCGCCCATAGGGACCATCTTGCAAACGCACCATCATCGCTTCATCGCTCTTATCGGCAAAGGGATACCGGTAGTCCGTACTCTCCAAATAGATCTTGCGCGCAGAATAGGGACATGCTCGCTCAATCGCCGCAGGGCAATCCAAGCAACGATTCGCAGCGCCAGCGGGTTGATTCTCGGCCTTAAAATGCATCAGCGAGCCAAAGCTCGAAACCGCTACGCAGGGTTCGCCAAGCCACCAGGCAAACTGATCAAAGTCATGACAGCACTTTTGCACAATCATCGGCGTCGAGCGCTCAGTGTTGCCCCAGTTGCCACGGCAAAATGAATGCGCCGCATGGCGATAGGCCACAGGTTCAAAATGGTTGATGCTCACCACATCGCCAATCACCTTGGCATCAAGCAAAGCTTTAATCTTGGAGAAGTAAACCGTATAGCGTAGCACATGACCCACCAAGACCAATTTACCCGTCTGCTCCACCTTAGCCTCAATATCCTTGCACTCAGCCCAAGAGCGCGCCATAGGCTTTTCGAGCAAGAGGTGATAGCCCGCATCCAAACAAGCCAACGCAGGCTCATGGTGTAGCGCATCCGGCATACAGATTGCCATCACATCACAGTCAGGGCGAGCATCGACAGCGTCTTTCCAGTCCAACCAAACAGCATCTGCGGGCAGGTTGTATTCTTTGACAAACCATTCACGGCTCACCTGATTAGGCTCAGCAACGCCAACTATTTGAACCTCTTGAGGACTGGCCTTGGCATAGGCTGCATAGGTACGACCACGATCACCCGCACCCAAAACGACAATTCTTATCGGTAAATTCATTATTGATAGACCTTTGCTAAAACAACAAAACTTCATAAATATACCATAAATCATCCCGTAAATCAAGCATAATCCGGAGGGAAAGAGCAGCAGAGGTGCGAATGTTTCTTCTGAAACCTGCAATAATAGATGTCGCCCCTCGCCGATGGGTGACGTGGCAAAACATCCTTAGAGGCGTAGACGCCACCTAACGCACGCTTTAGATTCGTGGAGAATGTGCCCCTAAAAAACAAAAGACCCACGCAATTTGCGTAGGCCCAATAAATATGGTGGGCCAATGGGGGAGATATTCTAACTTTAGGGGCGGTTGCGGGAGATATTATCAGATTGTTAGCGGCATAAAAAAGCCACCTTTTGGGGGTGGCTGCGGGGTCAGGATTTTGCGTGGGCTCTGATAGCTGCTGATACCCAGCTGACGCGGTCGGCTCCTGGCGGGATGCTGGCGAGAGCTGCGGTCTCAACCCTGATGACGCTGGTCTCTGGGCGCGGCTTGTCGCCCCAGCGGCTGCGGGCTCCTAGTTGGCCCGCTGCGCTTTTTGTCGGCACTTTGCTCATTGGTACTCCTAGCAGCCAAAGGGCATGACGCACCAACCGCATGGGCGGTCGCCTCCAACGGGTTCGCAATAGCTATAGCCGATTTTGGCAAGCTCTGTTTGGATAAAATCGGCGATTGAGTTGGATTGCCATTCGTCGTTGCAAGATTCTTCCTTGCTGTGGTTTTTAATCTCATAGCCATTGTTATAGATCTCCCACGCAATAACCAGGCCTCTAAGATTAGCGTCACAATCATTCCACGCAAAGGCCTCAAGGCCTTCGGTCAAAAAGCGCACGCCCTCGTAAGTTAGGCTGATGTCAGCCATTTCGCCATACTCGGCCTTGATGGATTTTTGGATATTTTCAAGCGTCTGCTCGACAAGTGCGAGGTCGTCGAGGGCAACTTGATTGAGCAACTCGATCAAGGCCTCCTGCTTGTCTTTACGTTTGGAGATCGTATTGATGCGGTGGGCGGGGTCAAAAGTTACTGTAATTTTGCGATTTTTCATGGTGGTGCTCCTTTTTGTGGGGGTGCTTAGAGTGAGTTTCCAAGGTCGATAAGTTGATCTTGGTTGCCATTACGCCCAAACATCGAAACGATATCACGCAATTGGCTATCGTCGGCGAATTGATTTGATGCCAAGACCTCGAGGATGGCAGCGGTTTCATCAGCCGAGAAAACTCGGTCGATGTATGTGATTTGCAAATTGCCATGTTTGGTAAAGGCTTTGCGGTCGATTGCATTGCGATCCTCAAGGCTCATCGCGTCATATGCCTCTTTGCCTTTTTTGTGGGCGAGGTAGTCCTCTGTGGAAGCAAAGCCAGAAACGTAGATGTCGCAGAGGGAATAAGTGATGCCCATGTCATCGCCGTGGTCTTGCCATTGCGCTTGGTCGTATGAGCCTTGGGTTTGAGCAGCGTCAAGCAGTGCATCTGCCTCGGCTTGTGTGAGGCCATCAATGTCGCAAAACGGATTTGTCTCGATCTGCTGCGGTTGAGGGAGGTCGAGAAGTTCGGCTAGCTCATTGGCTGCGTCGTTTCGTTCGGTTGCCGTCACTGCACGGCCGTGGACGCTTTCAAGATACTCATTGATCGCAGATAGCTCATCGAGGTGACCATCTTCACATAGGCGCTCGAATCCCCTGAAGTTGGGGTTGAGGCCATCGCAGTCGCAGTATAGTGGGTAGAGGGTTGCTTGCTTAAGTGTGTTTTGATTTTTCATAGTGGTATTCCTTTGGGTTGTTGCGGGGGCTTTCGCCCCCAGTGAGTGTAGTTAGCCAATGATCAAGTTTTCGTTTGCCAATTCGAGGTAGCGTTCAATAAACTCCTCGTCGGTGTCTGCCTCGATCTGGTCGCAGATACTGTCGTCCATCAGATTGCGGATTGCATCCATGCCCACTTCTTCGATTGCTTCGGCAGGAGTGGTAAAGCTAAGGCCGTTATCAACGGAGATAGCAGCGTCTGCACCAAGCTCGAATGCTTCGAGCGTGCCAATCTGCGTGTACACGTCTACTAACTCGCACTCACCAAGGTTAACCCATCCGTATTGCGTTTCGATTGCAACGTATAGGCCAAACTCCTCGGATGCGTAAACCTTAATTTGTTCACCTTGAGCATCATTGCCTTCGTACGCTAAAAATGCAAACGATACGTTGTCCGCATCGAAACCAACGTCTGCTGCGATAAGTGCTGCGGACTCTTCTGCTGTTAGCTTGCGGGTGTTTTTGATTGAGTTAATTGTTTTCATGGTCGTGTTCCTTTTTTGTTGGTTGGTTGATTGTGTTTTGTCTCTTAAAACGCCTCTATTATAGCGTATTTGTGCTATTGTTACAATAGCAAATATACAAAAAAGTGCAAAAAAATGCACTTTTTGGGGTATTTTGGGGTATTTTTGTTTTTTTTAGGGGGCTGGATGCAAAAAAACCGCAGTTTTAGCTGCGGTTTTTGCCCTTATATATAAGGATGGGGTCAAATTGTCGGGATACTAAAGGCTGGCGGGGCACTATCGAGGGTGACCAGGCTGCTGGCATGGAGGTCGATCGACCCCTCCTTTGCGTCTGCGACCGCAGTCGAACTTGGTCGAATTGCAAAAGTCACGTGTGGTATTGTATGACCGTATGCGACTGCCTCGGCCCTGGCCGTCATAGCCATTGGTAGTATCTCGCTGTAAGGCTGCCCCTGCACTATATCGGTTGTAAGTGTTGCCAGCTGCTGGCAGGCGGCAGGGTTTACGGTTGACGGCTTGGCGCCAATGGACAGCAAGATATCGACGGTTGCAGTACCAACAATTGCAAGAGACGAGCAGTCCCCAATAAGGCGTATCGTTCGGCGGCCAGCAGGCCTCCCTGAAACGAAACTCACGGAAGAATAGGCGTCTGTGGTCAGCTCGACCGGGTAACTTGTCTCTGATTGCTCGAAGCGGAACGCATAGGCAGCCGACAGGCTGCTGCCATAGACGACGGTAGGCTCTAACGTGTCAACCTTGCTAGACGCAGCTCCGCTCGCCTCTCGCTGGATAATTGCCGCGACTGGCCTGCTTGACAAGTCAACCGTATCACTCGAGTGTCTCTGCGACGCAAAAGCTGTCGCAGTGCGGCCGCTGTGGGGATTGGCGGTGCGGAGGATAACTTTGCCGCTTGCGCCGATCAGCAGGTGCCGATTATGAGTGAGGAGGGTTGCCATGGCGTTACTCAAAGATGTGGTTATTGTCGTGAGGCTCAAATGCCACGATGAGCGACGGATTGGTGGCGACGGTGATGCGTTGGTTGGCATCGACCTTGACCAGCTTGGCCGTGATGCCGTCGTCCGTGACGGTTAAGTCACCTGCGAGAGTTGTCGGTGGCACATATTGGCCGAGCTGGTATGGTCCTCTCTGATACTGCGTGATCGAGGCATTGCCTAGTACTGCGACAATCATCGATACAACCGTACCAGACTCTTTTGCGGTCGAGAGATGCCAGGTAAAATCATAGGTGTGACTCTGCGCATCGATTATTTTTTTGACGGCCTTGATATGCAAATAGACGGGGCCAGCGTAGGTGTCATCAGCCACCGGATGCCACGGGGTGTCATACGTCCCGCTATAGGTTACCGTTGCGCCGCCGAGCGCATTGACGCAGCCCTCGTATTGAGGCGCAGTACCTAAAAACATCTCAAACTTTTTGCCATTAATCCTGGCATCAAAGATCTCGATCTTGCCGCTCCCGCCAGAGACTGCGGTAATCGCGGACGTGACATAGGGGATCACGTGGACATTATAATCGTCAGATCGGATATTGAGCTCATCGCCGTGGAGGACAGGCACAACTCGCGCGATCCTTACAAAAATATCAGACTTGCTGCGTAACGCATCGAGCTCATCGCTCGTTAGACTTGCGTGATACTTGCAATACGCGCTATCTCCTCCGCCAATCCTGATGGCTGCATACACATCCACGGACGAGGATAGGCGAGTAGGCGACCAAGTTGACATCGTCTCGCCATGCGCAACTTTGACCCATCTGGCATACGCATCGGAGGTCGCTCGCCCCTCAATATCCGCACCCTTGTTGTCGCAATAAACGGACTCGACAGACGACAGACACCCACTGGTGTGATAGACAATAATCGATTTATTTTTATAAGAGTACCTGACCTCAAAAGGGTGAGGAGGCCTGCGGGCGTTGCGGCTTGAGGCAGGGGATGGAGAGGCAAGATTTTGCGATCCGAGGAGCGCTGCCAACTGTGCGGCCGTTGTGTCTGAGAGTAATTTTGCCATAGTCAAAAGATCCTTACTTAACAAATAATTTGGCAACGCTGGCAAAAATCGACTGCCCGCCGACAGAGATGAGCAACGCAGCCCCCAGCCAGATAATCGCACGATCTCGTCCCCTGAGGATACCCTCGTACTTAGACTCAACGGCCCTGACAATCCCGTCGCAATCCGCTCGCTCCTGCTTGATCCGCTGGTCAATTTTGGCCAGCGTCTTGCCCTGCTCAGAGATCAGTCTGAGGCAGAGTAGGCTCAGGTTGATCGACACGGCACTCGCAGCAGGTGCCCCCTCTTTTTTGAGATCCTCAAGGGCACTTTTTGCCTCCTCCACCTGCTGCTGCATCAGCGTCGCCTCTGTTGTTGATATGCACATCGCCTAATACTCCTTGACAAAAAAATAAATAAATGATACCTTAGCTCCAAAAAAAAGGAGCTCCATGAAAAAACTGTTTACCGAATTAAGCAAAATCGCTATCGCCTTGGCGATCTCTCTCGCCATCGGCCTGGCCATCGCAGAGATCCTCTTTAGCCTGCAACGCAGCTACTCAATGACCATCGGACACGCCAGGCTAATCATCCCCATTATCATCTATCTCGCAATCGAGCGACATTGCCTCAAGGATGATTAGCCGCTACGCTGCTACTTGGTTAACGATATAGGCAGATCGGTCTCGGGCGAGATCGTTTGCGTGGGTGTGGCCGTGGTCGACTCTTCGCCCTCGTTTTGTGCCATGATGTCTGCCGAGAGGATGGAGAGGGATCTGCGACCGTCGTCTGTGTCGGGGGTGCGTGGATCACCTGGCACCTTGCCGACAGTGATGGTGCAGTCTCGGACATTGAGGGTAATTGCGTTGGAGCGTGACGGGGTCATCCCCATGCCTGCGCAGCCCGTAAGAGCGAGTAGCGCAGGGATGGCGAGGAGGGTGAGTAGGTGTGTTTTTTGCATGATTGCGTCCTTTATTTATCAGAATCCTTGGAGCAAATGAGGCCGCCAGCTGTGATGATGACGGGTACGACAAGCTGCCAGTTAGCGGTCGTTGTGGGGTCGTTGTCCCATTGCGCAGCGAGCTGCGTAGCGACGACCGAGACGACAGTGAGAATGGCGGCGGTGGTGGTTTTCCAGTTTTTCATTTTTTTTAGTCCTTTTTTAAGGGTTAGTAAAATCATTAAGCGGGTCGTAAACAGATGCGATCTGTATCGTGGCTAGCCAGTGGCAGCAGTCGTAGCGCATGGCCGAGTAGCCGACAACGAGGGCGACCGCAGCGAGGACGATAGCGATGAGCCATTGCATTACTTCGTCTCCTGGCCGTCATAGTATGGCGGTGGCGTGAGCGGATAATCGTCCCAGTTTGGCTCCTCGATCGGCTCTGGTTTTGGCTTAGGCGAGATGTCAAAGGCGATGCGTTGCGGTTGGGGAGTCATTGGCGCGGCCATCATGCGGCTGCGCATCATGGGTTGAGGTGCGAGAGCCATCGCAGGGTCAACCAAAACGCCCCCTCTAAAATCGTAGTGCTTGCCACCGATGAGGCCGCTCCACGTACGGCCTCGGCGGACGCCCGCATCGCTCACGAGCAGGAGCTGACCGCTCTCAAAATTGCGCAATGCTCCGCCAAAGCGAACTCTGCGTGATGGCGTGATGCGCTTGGCGTTGACGGCTTCGGGGAGGGTAATTGTGTAGCGATAGGTGTTGTAATTACCCTGCTCTTTACTCGGCCAGCTGCACTGCTCCTCGCCTGCAAAAACGGATACCGCTTTTTTTGTGCCAGTAAACCGAAACTCCATCGAGGGAGCTGCTGTCGGCTCTTTGCTAAATGATACATAGATATCGGCTGTCCTGCCGTCATCGGCGACTTTTATTGACTCGACACGGCCACGGAGGTCGGGTTGCACGATGGCGTAGGGGTCTGCCTCAAATGTGGTGACCACGGGGGTGTCAAGGGCAAGGCAAACGCTTGCCATCATCGATAAAAATAGTGCTAGTCTCATTGGTTGCCTCCTACTTGTTGCCTCAGCTCTTGCAAGGCTTGGTTAAGCTTGCCCATTAGTTGGCCATTGATCTCTGCGGTGGTGTCAGCCCCGTAAAGGCGAGCTTGGGCAAGCTCTACTCGATTGAGGGATACTGTGATGTTTACCCCTCGGTTTGTGTAATGGAGCCGTGGCATCTCGGGATCGTCCCAGTCCATCGTCACCATCTGCGGGATCGTGGGTTTTGGTTTGGGCGGGTCAGGCTTGCCCACGCCGTCTAAGCCCATGGCGAAGCAGTACCAGACGCAGAGTCCGCCAAAAAGTAAGCCCTTGCTCATGGTGTCACCTCGTCAGCCAGTGGCGTGAGGTCGTCCACTAAAACCCCGCCAACAAAGTTGAGCACGGTGCCATCATCGGCCGTGATTGTAACAGTCTTGCCCTTTGCTCCGTTTACGCTAAGCCCCCCGTAAATCGGGAAGCCGTAGCCATCAGACACTGCGCCATCGGGCGAGGCGACTACTTTCCAAAAGTGCTGACCTTGCGGCCTTGCGGACGTGTAGGTGTAGCAGACACCGCTTGTCTTGTCTGCTGGGTTGGGGACTGTGGTGGGGTAGCTGCATACCCACTTTTCGGTCTTAAAGCCACTGAGCGTGGTCGACCCCATCATCTCGAGCTGTGACGCGGCCGCTGGTACTTGGCTGCACCAAAGGGTGATCACCGCTTCGGCCTCCGTAAACTTGAGGTCAACGATCTGCAGTTCGCCCGTGTATGGCGGGATGCCAGTCAAAACTGAGATGCTGTTTGCATAGGCTTGCAACCACCAGATGCCATCACGTGTGGCATCGTTAATCTCGGCCGTCAAGCTGTCGATTGTCGTCTGCATGGTGGTCAGCTCTGCCTCTTGAGCGGAGACTTTGGCACTGACTGCGTCTGCCTTTGACTCAACCGCTTTGACTTGTTGGCCAGAGGCGATCGCACCTTTGGGGTAGACCTCTTTGCCATCAGTGGTGATCAAGGCTCGAGCGACATTGGCTGGCATCGGTGGGAGGCCTTGAGCGGATAATTGCAATGTGCATATTATGCACATTGCTAATAGGGGCTGCTTAATCATTACTTGACCTCCTTGAGTACGAGGGTTTGGAGATTATCATCGTAGGCGATGACGCACTTTTTGTTGTCGACTGTGTGAGTTGTGCGGGCGTCTAAGTCGCTTTTTCGGGCGATTGCCGTCGGCTGAGTCGGGTCTAGGTGGTAAAACGTATGGTTGTCGCCAACCTTGTAGTCGATCTTGTCGAGCTCTAATGCCGAGTAGTCAAACGTTTGATTGGTCGAGGATCTCACGGCAAATCCGCCAGCAATGTTGGTGCCTGTATTTTTTGCCAATGCCCAATAGTACTTTGCGGGATAGAGTACCAGCCCGCCATTTTTGAGCCACTCTGTCCCCGCCTTACCATCGATCGAGCCCTGCAATCCTGCAATCTCACCGATCGAGTAGCTGGGCTTAGTGGCGGCCTTTGCCCATGCTTTAATAGTTGGGTCTACCTCTTTAGTGAGGTAGCCGCCTTTGGGCTGTGAATAGGCCTTGAGCGCTGCGATCGTGGCCAAACTCGACACGCCAGGCTGGTCGCGATAGGTGGTAAGGTCGCTGAGGCCATCTCGCATCATGAGGGCAGATGCGCCCTGCGCCAATAAAAGCTGCGTGCGATCGCCCATAAGGATTGCGCCAGCCTGCATCTGCTTGTCATCCGGGTTGGCGTATCGACTAATTTGGATGAGCGCACCGTCTGCGCCATTGCCCATCTGCACGACTTGATCTTGCGGCGCAAACTGGATTACGCCATCACCACTATTTAGATTAGCGATAAAGCTAGCTGTTGCACCGCCCTTGATCTCGCCAATCGAGTAGCTCGGCTTGCTCGCAGCTTTAGCCCAGGCCTTGATGGTGGGGTCGGCCTCAGTGGTGAGGTAATTGCCCTTGGGCTGCTTGCCGGCCAACGCACCCTGCAATCCCGTGATGGTGCTAATGGCCTGCGTATGGGCGGCTGGCGCAAAGGTTGCGGGCTTGCCTGAGATGATATCCCAGCTTACTGCGTCAAGGTAGCCTAGCGATTGGATAAAGTTGCGCAGCGTTTGATCGAGGTCGTCTCGCTGCTCGGTTACGTAGGTCACGACCTCCTCAGCGGTGAGTAGCTTGTCGTCATTGTAGAGATCCTCTTTGGCTGTGCCTGCTGGTGTGGCGACTGCTGCGAGGGTGGTGAATAAAATTACGTTAATCATTGCTTGTCTCCGATCTCTTTGAGGGCTGCGATGAGCCCGTTAAGCGTTTGCTTGACATCCTTGTCACGGTAACGATCTGGCACCGCTGCGACCGCTGAGAGGACGGTCTCGAGCATCTCCACCGTCACTGGACGAGAGACCTCTGTTGGCCCAATGCCAGAGCCTAAGCCAAAAGGATTGATCGCGATCATCGTATCGGATGATGAGATAAAGTGGTAGTCGTCGCCGACGACGACTGAGACTGGATAGTGCTTGGTCAAGCGGTCGCCCGCCTTGGCCACCTCGACCAGGTAATCGACCATCTCGTTAGTCCGGGTATCAAGCTCAAAAGTGCCATCAGGCGCAATCTTTGCAGACGCAAGGATATCGTTAGTGGCTGGATTGCGCAGCTCGACCTTGAGGCCTGTGATGCCAGCAAGCCCGAGTTTATCAAAGTTAAGCACTTTGGCCCGCTCAATCGAGTAAGCAGCCAATACGCTTGGGCCAAAAGAGCAGCCACGGCGATTAAGATCTATGATTAAGTTCATTTTTACTCCTCGTTAAAAAACCACTGCTTGTACCAGGTGGCCGATTTATGTTTTGCAATCCTCTTAAAAACAGGTGTGCCCGTAAAATTACGCTCGCCTTTTTCGTTGAGTAGGACTGGAGATGTCGACGGAATTGCCTCGCCAGTCTCCTCGTCGATCTCCGTCGCACGAGCGATAAGTCCGCACGATTGCCGCTTGACAAGATAACCTTGCAGCACGATGGCCACGTCGTGGCCGATGTCGATAAGCTCATCGTCGATCGTGACCATATTGTGGTCTTGTATGGCGACGGTAATCGTGTATCGCCACAGCCATGTCGGATCGTCATAAACTCGAGCCGCGCTCACTGACAAGAGCCCGCATCGCGGCTCAACGGTTCGGCCGTCTAGCTTAATGCGATTTGCATTAACGGTGCCAGACGCGGCGAGGATTGACGCAGGGATTGCCTTGGCATGGCGTGTAATCGTAAAGACTGGCCGATCGATCTCCGTTTGTATCGCTGACGCAAGCGGCTCTAAGGTCACGGGCATGACGATCGCCTCGCCTGTCTCGGCATCCTTGAGCAGGTCGACGGTTGAGCGTTGCATGGTCCAGGATCGATCCACCTCTTGCTGCACTGGCAGCTCAGGATCGCTCCCACCTGAGCCACCTCCTCCAGAGACTTCCTCGCTGCGTTCGTAGGTCGCGGTAAAAATAGCGATACCATATTCAAATGCGCAGCTATACTTTGTCAAGCGCAGCCGCTGGTCGGTTGGCGTATAGAGCGAGCCGTATGGCGGCAATCCCGCCCGATCAGGCGTGATATCGCTGGGCACGACACTGGCCAGAGGCGACCAAACTTTGTACTGTCGAGAGACCGACTCGATCTGGCCGCTCACGTCGCGGTCTACTCTGAGCCCGCCTGCGATCTCTGCGTGGATATAGTGTGCCATCAGACCACTCCGATCATTTTAAGATTTTTACGGATGCCGCCAAACTCGGTCAAGAGATCTTTTAGGCTGCGCAGCATCTTATCGGTATTGTCGGCCGTCATCTTGGGGTAATCTTGGCCGAGCGACTTGCCTGACTGGCTAGCCGCAAAAGCGAGCTTGATCGAGTCGTAAGACTGCGAGGTCACCGCAGCTGCAAAGGCATCCTTGACTGAGCGAGCGATAGACTTGGCCATCTTTTGCTCGGGCAACTTGACCTCCTGGACTTTGAGCGTCTCGAGCTCCGCAAGCGGCCCGTTAAAAGTAGCCTGGCCTGCTGCTCCCTTTTTTTTGGCAGCCACGCCACGCCTGATGGTATCAAGATCCTTAGTCAGCTGGTCGCGGTATGATTGCAGCAGATCAGCTAGCGTCTTGTCGTCAAGCATATTACTCTGGGCGATCGAGTCGTAGGCAGAGCCCATGAGCTCCTGTCCGGTAAAAGCTTTAAATTGCTCTTGTGCTGCGGTCGTCTCATCCCAGGTCATATTGCCCTTGGCAAACTCCTTGAGGAGGTAACCAGTGTGCATCAAGCGCATTGCGCCCGTGTTAAGCGTATCTTTAAACGCATCCCAGCCTTTAAATGCGTGAGCAAACTCTGCGGCCGTCTCGCGGATATACTTTTTAATGCCAAAAAATAATTTGGCAAAAACGACATCGGCCGTATGGGCCACGATAGCAAAGGCTGAGCCGATTTTAAGCTCGACCTCAGAGGAGGTGGAGTCTGTTAATCCGAGGATTTCTGTGAGGGTGCTGTTAAACGCGGTCGAGATATTTTGCGAGACCAGGGCTAGCGCGTTATTGGTACGCGTTGCCAGGTCGACACCAGCATTTGAGACCGCTGGCATCCACGCCATCACGTCTCGCAGCCCCTCCTTAAAAGCGTCAGGGCCCTGGCGCAGCAAGGGCCCCAATTTGAGCCCCTGCTCCTCCATCATCCGCATCAGAAGCATGACGCGCTTTTGCTCGTCTGGTACCTTGGAGATCTCGGTGAGCAGGCCCTCAAAAGCCTGCTCTGGAGCGAGCCCCTCAAACTGCTTGAGCTCGATGCCTAGCTTGCGCATGAGGTTGACCTTTTCGGGGTTGACCATGTTTGCATTAAGCTTGGACAGCATCGCCGGGATATCGGTTGCGGTGAGCTGGATACCAAACTGGCCCATCGCTCCGCTAAACTTTTGCAGCCACTCGGCCGATACGCCAATGCGCTGGGCGGTATCGCCCAGGAGATTGAGCTCATCGAGCGATCCCTTGATCTTTGCCACTGTTAGCGCGGATGCGATTGCCCCGCCGACAGCGGCAAAGGCCGATCGCATCTGCTTGGCAGCTGCGTCGGCGTGTTTTGTGACCCCCTTAAATGCGGTCGCCGTCTTGTCGACCCCCTTAAGGTGGAATGCGATATCAGTTGTTAATGCCATCGGTCTGGTCTCCAAACTTATTAAACAGAGCTCTGATGCCGGCAAACTTGTCAGCCGACTCCTCATCCTTGCCCATCAGGTGATCCATGCGATCGGCAAGGGCAAATAGTCCCCACGATCGCAGCAAGTCGCCACGCTTGAGCTGCCAATTGCCGTGAGATCCAGCCGCAGCGACAATCACGGCTAAATCGGCTGCGGCCAGTGCTAGCCAGTATGGCATCGTCACGGCCGGGACAAGGTCGGCGGCCTCTTGAGCCGTCGTCTGGTCATCTGCAAGAGATTGAGCAGATGCCAGACGGTCAAAGATGCCAGGGCGGACTACGCCCCCGTAAAAGGGACTGCGGGCTTGCCGCCATCCTTTTTAGCTGGATCCATCGCAAAACCAAATAGCTTGGCGATGGTATCGTTAGACATCTGGTCAGCATCGGCGCGCGTGAGCGCTTTGCCGCCAACCTCCAGATAGCTGAGCCCCTTATCAATAAAGGTCTCAACGCCCGCCATGTTGCCCTCGCTCTCCACTGCGGAGAGGATTTGGCAATAGACACGGTAAGGGAGTCCCTTAGTAGTGATCTCGTTACCGTTAACAGTTTTAGTATAGACTGGCTCTTGCCACGTAATCATGCCAACCTCCTCTAAAATTAGACCACCGACGGCGTCACAACCGGCGAAGCGCCGGACGGCTTAAAGACGATCTTAGAGACAATGCTGCGAGCGGTCGTGTTAACCTCGTCAGGCTCGATCGAGGTGATCGTCCCCGTAATTACCATGGTCGACTTGGTGGCAGCCTCTGCGCCATCCTTGCGGAGCTCTTGCGTGAGCGTGATCTCGGTGGCCGTGTCGTCGATTTGCGTGACGCGCGCGCCGACGCTAAAGGTCATCTCCCCCATCTCGGTGAGCGGAGAGCTGACAAACTGCTTGACGCTGTCGCTGAGACCAGTGACATCGATCGCCTCGCGCGAAATGCTTGGCGCGTGAGGAGCCGAAAAGACCTTATAGGCCTTGCCGCCGATTTGCAAAGAGAAACTCTCTAAGACTTCTGTTTTTTCTTCTTCCATTTTTTGATCCTTTTTTTGGGGTGGTTAAATCGCAGAGCGATCGTAGGTGAGGTCATAACGGCAGGCGACGAGGGTCTCTTGCACGTTTGCCGTAAAAGGTGTGAGCTCTGCAGCCGACAAGGTTGCAAAGTTTTTGTCGTGATAAATTGCAAAGCCGAGGTTTGCCTCGACGCTTGCGATGGCACAGGCTGCCTCAGTCTGAGGAGAGAGTACGGGCTCGCCGTCTTGGGAGAGCTCGTCTGGACGGCTGCACGTTGGCAAGGCAGGGAGGACGATTGTCACAGCCACATTGACCAGGCGAGCAGCGTCGCCACGGCCGAGGCGAGCGGGATCAACCGACACGGGCTCAGGATTGCGGTACACTAACACATAGGGAGCCATGCGGTCTGGCGGGGTTGGCTCGGTCACGGCCAGATTTGCGTAAACGGTAAGCGGCCGCTGACTAAACTTGGCCACAGCGTCAATCAATACGCGCTCATCCTTAATCGATTGCGCGATTGACTCAATTAAATCGATCTCATAGCTCATCTCTTGCTCCTGCTTCTTTTTTTAGTTGTCTTTGCAACCTTTTTGATACTCTTTTTTGCAGACTTAACCTGCCTTTTAACGACTCTGGCGACCTTTTTTGACTGCTGCTTGATCTTTTTCTTTGCCTTTTTGAGTTTTTTGGCGACCACCTTGGCCGTCTTAAACTTGCTGGCAACCAGCTTTTCTGCTCGATTGAGCACCCACGCTGGCATCTCCTCGATCGAGTTGACCGCAAACTGCTCCATAAATGGACGCGCCGGGCGGTCGTAAACGCCCATATGGCCTCGATAGCCATGCCGACGAGCGATAAACATCTCGACATCCGCCCACGCGCCCTGCTCGGCGCTCTGAAACTTAGCGGCAAGGTCTGCTAATCCCTGGCTGCGGTAGCCTAATCGTACCGCAGAGCCGCTCAACCACACACCGATGCCCTTGCCCTCTGCCATTGGTCGACCGCCCCAGCGGCCGTCCCATGCTTTTTGTCGGTCAAAGGCCTTGGTAATCTCTGCCCGCCGACCGAACGGGTCGACGTTGTCACGGCCGCCACCTTGAGCGATCGTTTTACAGATCGCTTTTTTTTGGTAGAGGGCGTAACCTCTCACCGCTTTGGTCACGGTGCCAGGCATCAGTGAGGAGATCACCTTGAGCCGAGCCCGATCGACCTCGGTAAACTTAGGCACGATCAATAGCTGGCCGTCTGCCTGCGTTACTTGCATTGCTGCTCCACGATAGTAAAAAAAGCCTGATCGGACTCTTTGGTCTTACACGCTTTTACAGTTGCCGTCACTCGATCGCCGACCCTCATCACCGACTTGACGCGATAGACGCGCTTGGTGCGATAATCGAGTATCCGCCAGAGCTCACCAAGTGAGACTGCTTTAAGCTGCGATCTCGCAAAAGAGATCTTGACTTGGCCGTCTGGGCAATTGCAATCAACAAAAAGAGAGATGCCGACCCCGTAGTCACAGGCGCCGGATAGGCCACGCACCGCGGCTACTGACTCAGTCCGAAGACTCCGCCATAAACCGCTGCTTGCGTCAAATTGTAACTGGACGACATCAGGCATCTCTCTCTCATCGACACGTATTCGCGGCGCACTCAATAAAAAGAGATGCGCCTACAAAATAGGACCGCCTGACGACATAATAGCCGCCAGCGGCCACGTCCACTGCGTCACCCTTTGCGGGTGTGCAGTTGGGCGAGACGGCCGCCCAATCGGTGGCGAGGGCGACAAAGGTCGTCGTCTCCACACTATTGAGCGGGTCGTCAACGCTAGGCTCAGTGGATTGACCGCCCGCCAGTTTAACGGCGGCCACGGTTGCCTTAGCTGTTGGCATCGAGACCACTAGGATGTCTCGCGCAAGCGCACTAAAGGCTAACTTGGGGGGGGTAATATCCACGGTCAATCCTCCTCAGACTAAGACGCTGGTGCTGCCTGGACGACCGCGGTGACGGTTTCGTCTTCGTAAGCGCCGTCTGCGAGATCGACAAAGAGCTGCACGACAGCCTTGTCGATATTTGCGTCCAAAAAGCCACGATAACCCTTAGCATCAAAATAGTTTTCGCGCATGGTCTCGTCGGCGATAGTGCCAATGACCAGCGGAGCGGTCGCGGTTGGCTTGCCTTCTTCTGCAGAGATAACGCTCTCGATATAGGGAGTCGCACCGGCGCAGGGCTTTTCTTTGAGGATGGAGATGCCGAGGCGTTCGATTTCGTCGACACGGCAGCCATAGACAAAGATCGAGCTGAGGTAGTCCTCGCCACAGACATCATCAGGGATGATGGTCACGCGGGCGACCTTGAGGAGCTTGGACAACGCAGCGCCGAGCGCAACGGTGTCAGCTTGCAAAGTAACGGGGCTGCCACCTGCGATTGCCTGAGAGTCAAGCAAGGTTTCGAGCTCGGTCGAAAATGCAAGGGCGAGGTAAGCCGAGTAGGACATACCGACCTCGACCATACCATAGGGACGGACCTTAGCGATAGCCTTGGCGATCGTCTTGCGGATGGTGCCCTTGGCAATCTTTGCTGCAGCAGCGATACCACCAGGAGTACACTTGTCGGTAATGAGCTTAAAGACCTTTTGCTCGTGAGTCGTATTGTACTTGTTAAACGCGACGCGAGAGCCAGCTTGATCGAGCTCAGCTTGAGAAGAGAAGGTAGAGGCCTCGTCTTCAAAGGTGATTCCGTAGCGGACAAGGCTGTCGACCAAAGAATAGGTGCGCTGCACCTTTTCGAGGTAGTTGACCTTGATGGCGGTACCGCCCTTGCGGCCCTCTTGTAAGCCGGTGCCGGTTGGGTTGTGGCCGACTGCTGGACCGCAGACGTCAAACGTACCCGCACGATTGACGACGCGGATAAACGGGAGAATGCGGGGGCCGATACAGCCGAGGGGGTTCATTTCGCCCAAAAATTGCGCAGACAAATCGGCGCGTACTGCTTGAGTAGTTGTAGGCATTGATAGATTCCTTTCTTAGATTTCAAATGCTTCGGGGTATTTCTTGCGAGCGTCGACATAACAACCGTCGCAATCTTTGATTGCTTGAGCCATCCGATCAAAGCGGCTCAATGCGGGCTTGCTTTCGCCGCCCATTGCCTTAGCGGCTGCTGCTGCGCTAGCTTGTTTGATCGCGTCCTTTTCGGCCTGAGCTTTTGCGAGCTGATCCTTGAGGTCTGCGATCTCTTTGTCTTTGGCTGCTGCTTCTTCGGCGGCCTTGGCGGCTGCTTCAGCTGCTTTGGCTGCTTCTTCTTCGGCGGCCTTTGCGGCTGCTTCTTCTTCAGCGGCTTTAGCGGCTGCTGCTTCTTCAGCGGCCTTAGCGGCTGCTGCTTCTTCAGCGGCCTTAGCGGCTGCTTCTTCGGCGGCCTTAGCGTCAGCTTCGGCCTTACGTTTACGTGCTTCGAGATCCATCTCTCCGCCTCCTTTTTCCTGGTTAACGAAAGCCTCAGCGACTGCGACAGCAGCTCTGAGGGTTGTGTAGTTGCTCGGTCGATCCCGCTTGGCAGCGGTAAAGAGCGAGCCCTCACGGGCCGCAGCCCGAATAAGTGAGGACGTGGCTGCTTGGTCAATGACCATAGCGGCCTCGTCCTGCTCAATGATGGCATCAACCAGACCATGCTCGAGCAAATCCTTGGCGGATAAATTGGTGTCAACGCCGTCAGCTAACCAGCTATCTGCTACTTGCTCAGATACGCCGCAGGCTGTGAGCGATGCCTTGATACTCTGGTTAATGATGCGCAGCGCGTGTGCCTCGCTCTCGAGCTGGCTTGCAGATGCGGTATCGCTAAAAAATACGGAACACTGATGCACCATAAACACGGTGTAATCGTGAGCGGTGACTTTGCAAAACTTTGACAAGCGCAGCGCAATGACCGATGCCATCGATGCGCAATAAGAGCCGAGCTGGATGCGGTGATCTGGCGAGGGGTTGTTGGCAATATAGCTCTTGATCATCTCGATGATCTCATAGCCTGAGTCAACGACTCCGCCGGGCGATGAGATGCGGATATCAAGCGGGCGCCCGCCTGCTTCGGCGAGCGCTTTTGCGACAAGGTGGGGCATCGTGACGATGCCTGCGTCGATCTCTTGCTGGTAATACCATAGCAAATTAGAGGAGGTATCGATCACACCTGAAAGATTAAGCTGGTAGCGTTCCATTATTCTTCGTCTCCATTATTATTTGCGGGCTCTGGTGCGCTGGCGCTGCCACCGACGACTGCGGTCGCTGGGTGGACGATGCCAGCAGCGCGGCACGCTGCGACTTCTTCGCCGATTTGCTCGACCACGTTGCGCCAGTCAGGGCCGTGGACGGCCTTAAAGGTCGTGGTACCGTTGGACAACTTGAGGCGTGTCGCCTCTTGGCTGGACTTTTCGTCGACCTCGATCGGCTCTGGCCAACTCCAAAAGAGAGACCGCTGCCAACCGTCTGGCGGCATGGGCAATCCGCCAGAGGCGACAGCGGTGAGGATTACATGGTAGGCGACCCAGTCACAGACTGCTCGCTCTAAATCTTTTTTGTCGCTCTCCCAAATTGGGCGAGCGAGGACTTGCGACCCTCTAAAAGCTGAGTAGCTGCCGCTCGGATTGAGCGTAGCGTATTGAGCGCCCATGCCGCGGCTTGCTGCAATGATGCCCAAAAAGCGGTCGATAAAGTCCATCGTTTTAACGTTCGGGCGGTTAAAATCGAGCATCTTGATATCGTAGCCAGCAGGCATCTCGACAATCTTTGCGCCCTTGCTGGTCAGTCCGGAGAGGTCGATGTCTTGGGGGGCATCCTCAAAGTCTGCATCCTCATCGGCGATCACGCCTGGAGGCAGCTGGTCTGATGGACCTGCTTGGTCAAACGCTGCTTGATCGGAGATGCCAGGGAGCGCACGGTAAGCGTCTGGCATCTTTTCGGCGGCTTGCTCTTCGGCCGAGCGGACGATCTGGCCCATAATGGCAGAGTTTGCTTTGACCGCATCGATCTCGTAAGCGTCGACCTCTTTGAGATTGAGCGAGGCAAAAATTGAGGAGCAGGCCTCAGGGAGGCCGCGACCTTGGTTTTCGCGCTCCGTATTTGACACGTAGACCCAGCATTGGTCATCGATGTCCTCAGATGGATCGCAAGTAAAGACAAGTGCTTTATCTCGAGGATAAACAAACTTGCCCTTGCAGGTTTTGGAGAGGATGACTCCGCAAAAGCGGCCGAAGCGATCATAGATGCGGCCGTGCGCTTGGCGATATCCTTGATCTGCAAAACTCTGAAAATCGTCTTTTGAGAGCGGCCCGATTTCGTCGGCTGCAAAAACTGCGATCTTGCCTGATCCGATGATTGGGCAGGTGGCGGGGTCGTCGTAGACGATGACAAAATCACCCTCATTATCGAGCGCGGAGATTGCGTTTTTGAGAACGTGATTAAAAGATTTGCGGTCGGTAAACTCGCAGCAGCGAGCCCAGCGGCGGAAGTATGCGCCTGCTGCGACATTAAAGTCTTGATCGATCGTCGTAAATTGGAGGTTGCCGCCGACAGCGCCGACGATATTGACGCGGCGCTGCTTGTCGAGGGTTTTGCTGGTGGGGTGATTGCGGACAAGATCACGCATCTGGGCAATGAGCTTGAGACGTTTGGGATAAGTGAGCAGGGTGTCCTCGTTGCCGCACTCAACGGCAACGGTGGGGACTTTAGATGCCGAGGCACCATCCACAGAGTCGTGACTGTTTCTGCGGATGGTGACTCGGCCAGGAGCTCCCCCGCGTTTGACGGGGGTTTGCTGTGAGATTGCTTGAGCGGGCTCTTCAGGGCCCTTAAATAATCCAGATAAAAAGCTCATTCTGTCACGTCCTAAAATCTAAATCCAAAAATGGAGATACGGCGGCGGGGGCTGCGGCCAAATGCTCTTGCAAGGCGATCGGTAATCGCAGCATATTCCGCGTTCGTGCGGTTGACCTCTGCATAAAGCTCTGAGAGCGAGCTGCGAGTATACGACTGAGCAGAGCCACCGACTGAGATGGTGGCTGAGACTGCGCCTCCGATTAACTCGTCTATCGCGGCATTAAGCGAGGCAAGGCGGCTCTTGAGCGCGTCTGCTCTGCTGGTCAAATCAATATACTCTTGCTTAGTCATTTCGCTCCTTTTGCTTTTTAAGATAGCGAAAATTGCGGGGTAAGGCAAGCTTTTTGTGAGTAGTCACAAATTAACAAAAATAAACCGCCCACGAGTGAGCGGTTTATCTGTTTTTTGCGTGACGTGATCTCTACTTGATAAAGTGGTAGCGTCGTTTTTTTACGGGTGCCTGGCGTGTGATTTGCCCCGCTTGCGCAATCTGCTGGATTGCGATGCCGCTGGTCGGCGTGATCAGGCCGTAATATGCGGCGACCATATGCAGGCAGGTAAATACGTCGCCGTAGTGGTTCTCCCCGGTCTTTTCCCAGCGCCAAAATACTGAGCCGTTTTGACCGACACCGTAGTCGGTGAGCTTTTCTGCTGCGATCTGCTCGGCAAATTCGGTGTGCTCTAATGGCCTGCTGCCATAGAGGCAGGTGGATCCTGCGACAAGCGGATCTGCGAGTAGGCTGCGCTGCGCGACGTGTCGCCAATAATCTGAGCAGTATGCTAAAAAGTGGCCGTTGTCTTGTGAGTACGATAGGTGGCAGTGATCGCCGGGTTTGGCGACGGCCTCGGAGGGGCGATAGTTTCGTGCGCCAAAGCCTTTTGACCAGATGAGCGGGATGGCGCTGCGATACGTTTGGCAGACTGCGGCCACGACGCGCGTCTGCCAGCCGCCGTCAAAGCACATTGCGGAGACGGGCAGGCGCTTGCCGTTGCGGGTGATCGGTAATTGCGACACGGTTTCCACGACGGCACGCATTCCGCGAGCGACGGCGACTGCGATCTGATCCTCTGATGAGCTTGCCTCGTAGAGGCGGCCGCTCTCTGGCCAGCGGCCGTAGGCGATGACGGTCGAGACGTTGCCGCGGCCGACGGCGAGCAAGCCCCAGCGGAGGCCTGAGCTGCTGGCTGCGTTAACGTCGCAAAAGCCGACGACCGACATGGCTTGCGGCGGCACTTCGCAGCGGGGATAGCCGCTAATTCTTGACTCAATAAAGTCAGGGGTCAAACTAAAGATTGCAGCCTTTGGCTGTACGGTCATTTGGTACTCCGCGTCAAAGGATTCTTGCCCCATCTCGCATCGGAGGGTAAATGCGTGGAGGACTGCGCTCTGATCCGCCCCGCCGTCGCTGGGGTCAAGTACGACGCACCCCTCCTCCATCTCAGCTCTATTGTCCTGGTAAAACCCACTGGATAAAGTGCGGGAGGTATCTCCATTGATCGCATCCTCAGAAAAGAGCGACGCAAATCTCTCCCAGAGGTCGATGCGATCGGGCATCTTGATAACGAGCTTGACCGTTGTGGTCGACCATTCGGGGTGGCGCTTGGGATTGGCAAAGCGTGTCGACACGTCGCCATTGCGGATCGGGGTCGTGGCCATCACCATGGCAAGGCTGCGGCCGTGACCGGCAAGACCATAGATGTCTGACTGGATGAGCTTTTCTTGGCGCAGCGTTTTGGACTCTGACAATGCGTCCTCACGTTTTTGCGGGTCGTCCAAAAAGACGAAGTCTGGCCGGTCTTTGCCCCTGACAAGTCCGCGGATCGAGGAGCCTAGGCCGAGGCCTGCGACAATCGCACCGCTTGAGATCGATCCCGCCACGGTTGGCAAGATGATACGGTTGGATAATTTGCGGCCGCCAGTTTTTTGGCCATTGATGTGCTGCGCGATCGCTCGCTGCATCACGCCGTCAAGGGCCCTGATCGGATAGCAGATCTCAGGATAATCCTCAAGCAGCTCCTCCGACGACTCAAAGAGATCCCAGACATCGTTAAGGATCGATGATGCAGCGGCAGCCGTCGCACCAACCACAACAACAAACCGCCTCACGCCATTTGCCAGCGCCCAAACGATCGTAATCTTAGCCCACGTAGACTTGCCTTTGCCTCGGGGTAATCGGAGATGGATCTTGCCACCATTGCGCATGGCCTGCTCCATTTTGTCAACCAACTTGACGAGCTCCGGCGGTGGCGGATTATCGAGCAATGATGAGCAATAGGTCAGGCCAAACTCGACCAGGCTTTTAACGCAGCGAGCGCGACGAGCTGGATTGACAACCGCTGGCGGCTCGCCGATATTGGACGACTTGAGATTAGCAAGACGATGACGCGCTGCGCTATCCTTTGGGGCTGCCACCTCTCTGATCTTTTTATTTGACGCAGCAGACAAATCAATCGACAAAGCTGCGGCCGCAGCCTTTTGATTTGCATTGAGCCGCTTGCCGATTGCCAGGCGGCCAGACACAACGTCAACATTCATCGCTTCGATCTCGTCCACGTCACCTCCGACACCACAAGCCCGCAGCTCATTAAGCTGCGCAATCGATAGCGGGCGACCGCCAGCCAGCTGACGCTTGAGCGAGACGACAACCTTGCGAGCTGCTATGCTTTTGTATTTCGATACCATAACCAATCAAACTCCTTTCGAGCGGCCAACCGCTCCCACGTAATACCCAAATCAATCGTAGTCAATAATCGGCGGTAATACCGCCCCTGCAAATCCACAACCCGCACCAACTCAGCGACAGGCTCAATGAGCGAGCGAGGCAAAGAGCCAGCCCGCAGAACTCCGCCAACCGCCACAGCGTGAGGCAGCTGCATCACCGACCGAGCGACGACCACCTTGCCATAAGCGCAGCGAGCATAGACGGGCGACACGTAGCGACACCGCTCTCCACGCCTAACAGCAGACGCGCTCACCGCAGCAAGCGCACGGTGACATCGCCGCCTCGCCACCTCGACCCGCTCGCCCCACCGCCTGCGCGCCGCCTCCGTCGCCACCGCCCTCGCCTCCCGATTATTTAACACACGCGACTTTTCAACGGTAACCTTTTTTCTTCCAATGAAAAACTCCAAAACCCGTGAGTCACCCACCAAAACCGGGCTTGTGCGGTGTGGTCGGGGGGGGAGTCCTGGGCCGGAAGTACCTGCACCCCGGGGGGTGGCAGCCATATCAGAATAAATCATAATCATCTCCTCTCTGGGTGGGGGTGGGTGGGGTTAAGTGGCCAATCTACCTTTTTTATATTTTTTTATTTTAAAAATATAACCCAACAAAGGAAACACCCCCCCCACCCCATCACTCCAACCGACTAGAATGGGGCGTCAAATCCGTAATCAGTCATTGATTCGTCAACACTTAAAGGGTTGCGACCCTCGGTATTATTTGGGGAGGGGGGTGCGGTTGGCGATTTGCATTTTAAGGACTCTTTAATAGCCGCGACTGTGTCAGCGGCAGCCGATTCGTCAAACTCAGTATCCGCACCATCCGACACCCCATCACCTAGCAAGCGGTCGATAGACCTGCGGAGGTCTTCTGAGACTCTTACCGTGTATTGGTTGACCCCGTGCACTCGCTTAACCTCCATTTGATAGAGGCTCTTGAGTGAACTCTCGAGCGCCTTGAGAGCCTTGCCAATCTTGACGACGGTATACTTATTAATAGCTACAAAACGCTCACCGTCCGGCTCTCTCTCCATCTGGCTGAGCAGGCTCGCCGAAGTAAAAGTCTGAGAGTCGCGGACCATCTGCATAAACATCTCGCCAAACGGATTATTTTTGATGTTATAGATAGCCTTGTCAAGCTCGGCCATGCGCATGGCATCGGTCGCCTCTTGCTCGATCCCCATCGCTCTGGCCATCTTTAGGGCGTGGCGGCCAAAGTCTGGATGGCGGTAGTTAATATGGCCAGTTGGCCTGCGGTCTGCAAGCGCCTTGCTGAGGATGCCCGCAATCCACGTAAGCCCGCCATTGCGGATCTTAGACACGCCCTGGTAAAGCTCACGGTCCTTGGTGACGCGGCCAGAAACTCGATCAAGGGCGAC
Organism: uncultured Lentisphaeraceae bacterium; assembly: GCA_964478335.1. Taxonomy (GTDB): domain Bacteria; phylum Verrucomicrobiota; class Kiritimatiellia; order RFP12; family DVOR01; genus CAYZIC01. The sequence continues at coordinate 71,638 of CAYZIC010000001.1, forward strand.
GTAGATCGTACGGTCAGACATGGCCGACGACGACGCAAAGAGCGGGTTCCACGCGCTAATCGCAACCCACGACCGAGCCCTCATAGACATCGTGTCAGCGTCGGTGTACAATCGCTTGACCTCCTTGCTGCCACCTGTGGCCGATTGCTCCACAGCGTTTTGCAGCCAATTGACCACCTTGTCAACGTTATCCAGCAGCATCAAACCTCCTTGATTGAGCGAAGCCCAATAGCTCGCCTCACCCTTGTCGCCAGCGTCGACCGTGATGTTACGGTCTTTTAGTCCGTAGAGGTTAAATAGCCCACGGACGGCCGAAGTCTTGCCAGAGCCTGGCCCACCAGTGATCACAAGCGGCGGCTTGCTGCCATCGCACCACGCAAAAGACATCGCCCACAGCTTAAACATAATGCGATAGCGAGGATCGACCGCCGTCATATTAGTCCACAAATCGCAACTCTCAAAAGGATCGCACTCCTTACCAGGCGTGAGAGACCAAGCGAGCAGCGTTTTATTTGCCGCAAAAAGCACACCGTCAGTCCCATTGGGCACCATTTGGACACTATTAGCCATAATTTTGCACACCCTGCCAACGCCAGACGAGATATATATCGCTCCATCACGCCGCTCAAAATAGGCCGACGGAGTCACGCCGACGCTCTTTGGCCCATGCAGCGAGTAGTCTCTGATATCGGAGATAATCAGCTTAAAGAGCCTATCCTCGCGATTGACCTGGATTGATCGAGCCAGCCACGACTCAAACCAGTTGCTATTGAGCATGACCAGCACGCCTGACGCTTTGACAAAAAACATAGACGACTTAAAATCCTGCAGCTCCTCATCGTAAAAAATCGACCCCTGGTCACGCACCAGCCACTCGAGCACCAGCTTGCAGACCACTTTATTGCGGTGAGCCTCCTTGACAGTATTCTCGCGGTCCTTCCACGTTTTTGCCAAGATCACCAGATGATCAATCGTTACCGGCTGGCGGCCCTCCTTGTGGTCAGGCTTGAGCAGCGTAAGCAGCCACGACACGTACCAGCCCATACGCTTAGACAGCGGGATACGGCCGTCATTATAATCGCCGATCTCATCCTCTTTTTTGGGACGGCCACGCTTAGCGTCGCCCTTAAAGTCTTTTGGGGGTGCGGGGATGACAGGAGCGTCAGGCCTCTCACGGGGGTGAATCCAACGGTAATCCTCGCTAAGCGCAGCATTGGCCAGGCTCTCAATTCCGTCAGCATCGCCGCCGGAATGGAGATAGTCATAACAATCCTTGACCTTGTGGCCATTGACCAAGCTCGGCAGCTCAACGATAAAACAAGGCACGCCAGCGGCCTCGATCACCGCCCGCTCCTCCTCCGCAAAGTCCTGACCTTGCCAGCCAACGACACCCGTATGCTTAGGCGGGGGATCGTTATCAGGGATCACAATCACCGCCCGCGCGCCAGCAAAACACTCCCCATAATACGTCCTAAACTTGCCATGCCCAGCCCCGCCGGGTGACGACGTAGCCACCAAGCCCGCCTCGAGCATTGCGTCCGCGTCCTTTTCGCCCTCCACGCAATAGACCACCTCGCCAGCTAAACAAGCCTGCAACAGCTCAGGCAAGCGGTATAGCGGCTTTTTTTGGCCACGCTGACGCAGTACCTCGTCAATTTTTTTATAGATGCGCTTATCTCCCTTGCTTGCTCCGGGGACCCATTGCCACAGAGTCTTGCAGCCTTTATCATTGTCGTAGCCCCTGGTCACACCAAATACCAAATCACCGTTTGCATCAAGATATTTATACTCATTTTTGATCTCGATATTTTTTTTGAGCGCAGACTTTGCAGCGCCCATCATTTCCGAAATCGGGACCCCAAGCGCCTTGGCCACGTCTCCGCCATTAGCCCCGCAAGAATGGCAATGGCAGACAATACGCCCCTCTTTGCCCTCAAGCACCGACATACTCGGATTATGGTCATCGTGGCAAGGACAAAGCACACTATACTCGCCCTCGCGCACACGCTTAGCCCCGCTAAAATACATCGTAATAAACTGATCAATCGTCATTTTTTAATCCTCTCTGTAAAATCCATTTAGGTAGTCAAAAGCACAAATCACAAAACCGGCCGAAACGTAGCCACACATATCGGCCACGACAGCCTCATACCCCATAGCAAAAAGGTCAGCCATCGACAGATCCTGACCCAGATAATTGCGATAAATCGCCAAAATGCGCCGACAATTGCCACGGCAAGCAATCGCATCATCATCATCCATACACGCCTCCAATCACAACAGCAAAGACTCCGCGAGCGCATCGACAGCAACCTCAAGCGCAGCCACCTGATCACCAGACAGCTCGCACCCCAACTCCTGCTCAATACGCTCGACCAAATCCATTTTGCAAAAACCTAATTAACGGTAATTAATCCCGCAGCGATCAGCCCACGCCATCGACACCTCGATCTCACCCACCAGCTCCCTGCGACGATAACAATAAGGCCGCAACCGCTCAGATGACGCGACAGCCGCACACCGACGACGAGAAAATCCCGTCGTACGGGAAAAATGCTGCTCCGATACCGCCACACCCATGTCCTTGAGCAACCCGCCCACCTCATCCGGCGTGATCAACTCATCGGCAGGCAATCGACACGCCTTGGAGTAATCGATGCTGTACTTGTCGCCGGACGGCCGACCGACACAATCTGCGATCAACCCGTCGTACTTATTGCCCTTGCAGCGGTCAAGCCCATAACATACCGAGATCACCGCATCACACTTGTCGCGATCATACTCAAAAATCTTGGCCTTGCCATTATCAGGGATTTTGACGCCAGGCATCGGCTTGCGCGAACCCGTAAAATAACCGTTATTAGACATCCTCCTCACGCTCGTCAGCGCCATCTCTCGCGTAAAATGCGGCACCTTGCTCATCATCAGATCGACAAGACCGGCATGGCTAATATACCCATCATCGCACTTAATCCCAGGCTTAGCATAGCTGCCAGGCACAGTCTCTAACTTGACCTTGCCATCCCAAAGGAGCGTATACATCTGAGGCGGCCGACAGCCACCAGGGATCACCTTAGGCACGTCAAAAACCGTAACCCGATCGATTTGCCAAGCATACGCAGTGACAAACCCCATAACAGCAGCGCCACCAGCAGACACGCCAAAGTAATCACGTGCCCACTCGATTGGCACAGCAGCGGCGCCATCAAGCGACGCATACCACTCATTAAATCCGTAGTCCTTCCGGTGGCAAGACCGCAGCGACACCTTGATCCGCCCCACCACGTGACGGCAACCGCCATCACCCGTCTCGACAATATAAATCCAATCGCGCGACCTTACCGTGTAATCCTTAGGCAGATCATACTTACGCAGCTCGACCGTCTTTTTGCCAGAGGCAATATCCAGCCAATACTCGCGCTTAATACTCATTAGACAATTCATTTCTTATACTCCCAATTTACCAAACGCCATTTTTCCGCAAAAAGAGCCACAGTCAATCGCCCTCCGATCCAGCTCCACCAAACAGCGACGCACATCGCTGAGCAAATAGTTGTCAGCGCTGCAATCAGCGCAATCGGGTCAGGCCCCTTCCTCTCCGCAACAACCGGCGCAGCCTTAGCCGCCCGCTTAGCCTTGAGGGCCTCATACTCCTTGACCAACTTGCCATGCTGCTTGCGCAGCTCCGCGAGCTCATCTTTGGCAGCCATCAGAGACGACACCGCACCTGCCTCAGTAGATTGAGACAAGCCAAGGTCAGCCGTCAGACGATTAATCTTATCGACATACTTAGCCACCATCGCCGCTTCTTTGCGCTCACGCGCAAAGATAGCAGACTTGACGCTGTCAAAGCTCACCGACAACTTGCCCTTTTTATGCTGCGCACCAGCCCTGGCAAACTTGACGACCTCATAGACCGCAGCCTTAACCACGCCATCAAGGATCCGCATCCAGCCATCGCTAACCCCCAGCACCTCATCGGCACAAGCCACCAGCGCAGCAGACACCTCAAACTCAGCACCAGCCACACTATGGCTATCGCAGACCCCGTAGCGGATGCTACGGGGTATCATCGGACCCATCTGATCTTTAGTCACGCTCATCAGACCCTCCTAACGGCTAAAACGGCAAATCAGGATCAATCGCTGGCGGCGGCTCTGCAGCTGCAGCAGGGATCACTCGTTGCGCAACTCTTTGAGCCACCTCCTTGCGGGCGATTGCCTCCTCGCGACGACGGTTTGCCTCATCCTCAGGGACCGCCGTGGCCGTATAATACGGCAGAGCAGTAATCATATTAAACTTAAGCCACGCGCTCACCTCATAACGCTGACCGCCGACGACCATGCGACCACGGTAGTATGGTCGAGCGCTATTCTCCGCATGGCCGTCATTAATATAGAGCGTCGCGTAGTTATCTGGCGCAGTGCGCTCCTCCGCGTCATCCTCACCGCCAAAAAGCTCGGCCACATCATCGATCGTCAGACAAGTGACAGCATCAAGATCGCGACCAGGCTTAAACAACACTGTAACACGAGTCTCGCTTGTTTTCGGAGAAAACGTCCGCATCCCGATAAAAACCATATCCTGCCCGGCTATCTTGGCAATGCCGTAAAGCTCAGCGCGCGCTTTTTCAGCAAACGTAAACTTGCGCTTGGCCGTGTCGTCAACCGGATAAAACAACATCGAATTATCAGTCTTTCTTGATTTAAACATAAAAAACTCCTTAACTTAACAAATTAATAATAAACAAAGCGGGCATCAAAATCGACATACCGATCGCAAAACCCTTAAAAGCCTGACCTTGATCCTCAAGGTACTCCTCTTCAGTTTCATAATTTCTCATAGCAGCAAACTCCTTTTATTAACATAATCACAACAAAATAGCCACAGCCGACCTAGTCACCGATCGACAGCAGCCCCATCACGCCGAGCCTATGCAGGCCCAGCGACACGGTCAGCCGCAGCACCCGCCACAGCATCCCGGCAAACGCGCCGCACAAAAGCAGACACGCTCACGCCATCACGCTCCGCAGCCTCGACCACCAGCGGGTAGACATCTACCCCCAAATTAATCGAGAGTACCTTGCATCGATTGCGTTTTGTCAAAGATTTAATCGTCATTATCACCTCCTTAAATTAAAAAGGGTGAGGGGGTTTTTTTATGCTTATCGATTTATTGATTTTAACCCACGCCCCTCACCCAACCGCAGCCAGGCAGACAATCCCAGCTCATTTTTTAACCTCCTTACTCCAAATCTCCGCAAAAAAGGGCACAAGCCCATCCCTGCGACAATAATCGTCCATCTTTTGGCGCTCCTCACACGACATCTCGACCATCGCAAAAAAGAAATTATGCCACGTATCAATTGCCAAAAATCCAACATCAAGTAAACTGCCTTCGCCGTCCCACTTTTCAAGCGCATCCTCACTTGCCCGATACGCCTTATACATCGCGTAAACGCGGTCAACCAGCTCACCCCGACAACAATCTCCACTCATTTTTTTACCTCCGTAGTTTGCTAGTTAAACGAATCGACCGCACGATAGTTGCTTCGCACATGTTGTGACAGGAGCGTCACAATATCGCCGATAAACCACCGTCTACACGTGTAGAGAGGGAGTCCCATTATCCGCCAGCCATCGCTAAAAAAAGTTGCAGCTTGACCACCCGCTGCAGAGGTGTGGGTCACCCCACAACAAAAAAAAAGAGGCGACAAAGCACTACTTGCCATCGCAGCTAGCTGCGGTGACACACACCTTATCGCTCAAAAAAGAGGCGCAAAGCGCACCAGCGCTTACGCCCTCTTTTTTTGCCTCAATCTCAATTGCCTCCAGCACTTCAGCTGGCAAGTAAAAAGTAATATCAGCAAACTTAGTCATCACATTCCTCCTTATCAAACTTATAACCACGCTGCTCTAAGGCATCGCGGTAAAACCGAGTAATCAGCTCAGACATCGGTACTCCCAATCTCCGAGACTCCGATTCAAGCGCCTCCTTAACTTCTGCCGGCACATAAACCGACACGGAGCGCTTGTCCTTACTACGCTTATTTGGCATAGTATTACTCCTTTCATGCTAATTTGTCAAAGATCAATGTTCTCATCTCTGAAAACGCCTCTATAATAGCAGGTGTGGGTCACCCTGTCAACCCCCTTTTTGCCTAAAGTTGTTAAAAAGTTACTAATTTTTAGTAAAAAGTTAACAAATTGGCCAAAAGCCGCTTGCAAAATCCAAAAAATCAGTTAGAATAGAAGCAAATAAACCACCATATTATCGCAACCTCATAAAAAGGACACCCACGATGGATACCCAAAACACACCCCAGCCACCCGCTCAGCCACTCCGCTACCTGCTCTACCTCCTGACAACGATATGCAAGTATATCGCCATCTGCCTCGCGATCGCTAACCTATTTGCCCCAGACAAGCCAACCCCAGGGCTCATGCCATCTCCGCCCGAACAAGTCATCCTCTGGGCGATCGCAGCCATCATCCTCGCCGTACTCGCATACTCAATCAAGCCGCCACGGAGATAGACCATGCCCAGCAAGCAAGCCATCATCTATACCCGCGTGAGCTCAGCAGAGCAAGTGGCAGGCACATCCCTGGCCACACAAGAGCAAGACTGCCGAGCCTACGCAGCCCTCCACGGTTACACCGTCAGGCAGCACTACACCGACCGAGGCGAGAGCGCCAAGACAGCAGACCGCCCAGCCCTCCAGCAAATGCTCAGCCATTGCCGCAAATCTCCACCAGCCGCACTCATCGTACACAAACTCGACCGCCTCAGCCGCAACGCCACCGACGGCCTCATCATCAAATCCACCCTCAAGGCCATCGGCTGCGAGACACTCTCAGCAACCGAGCCCGTCAGCCAAGACCCCGCAGGCGAGCTCCTCTCCACCATATTACTCGGGTTTGCGCAGCTAGACAATAGCATGAGAGCCAGCCGCTCACGCAGAGGCATGGCCGAGTTAGCCGCCCAAGGCTACTGGACCCACCAAGCACCAGACGGCTACCTCCTCGCCAAAGACCCCACCGGCAAACCCATCCTCACCATCGACCCAGACCGAGGCCCAGCCATCGCCACAATCCTCAAGTCAAGAGCCATCGACACCATCACCACCCACCAATACTACCAGGCCATGGCCAACCTAGGCATCTCCAGAGGCACAGCCGCCAAGATCCTCCGTATGCCCATTTACGCAGGCATCATACAAAGTAAGCTCACCGACAACAAGCAGATCAAAGCCGCGTTTGACGGCCTGATCACCCCAGCAGACTACCTCCAACTACAAAAACGCATCAGCCCCCACCAAGCCAGACGCAGCGACGACACCAACTGGCTCAGAGGCCTCATCACCTGCACCAGCTGCGGAGGCAGCCTCTCACCCTATACCATCACAAAACCTAACGGCGACCGATACACCTATTACAAATGCGCCAAAAGCCACATCAATATCTCAGATAAAAAACTCATCGACCAGATACGTAAGATTATTAATCAGATGCCCATCCTCACAGCCATCCTCACCGCAGTCATCGACCGCGCCAAGAGCAAGGCAAAGACGATCGCAGAGCAGCAGCGACAGCTATTGCAAGCAACCAACGCCCACCGCCAAAAGCTCCTCAATCGCAGAGCAAAAGCAAAAGATGCCTATTTAGACGACCTAATTAGCCGCGACGAGCTCATCGACACCCAAGCAGACATCGATCGCCAGCTCGCCCAGATCGACCTCACCACCCGCCAGCTCGACACCACCGAGACAGAGAGCCTAGACCGCATCGAGCAGCTCAGAGACCTCCTACGCAATCCAGCCAACTTTATTGACAATCTACCAAACGACAAAAAAGCCACCTTTATGAGGCGGCTTTTTGGGCGATTTGAGATATCTAACGATAAAAAAATAGTAGTTTCTAACCAAATAAAAGATTCTCTCTATAATATCTTACT
>CAYZIC010000002.1:0-31971 GCA_964478335.1 uncultured Lentisphaeraceae bacterium
CCCCTATTGCCATCAGCCGTTTGGAGCGACTGGCGGTTGCCCCAGGTCTGACCATTGTCGGTGCTCGAATAGATCACACAGTCATTGTCACCACCATGGAGACCATCACCCGTCATACCAACCACCATGAGCGTGCCAGTCGTGGTATCGGTCAAGAGGCAGGGGTCAGAGATGTCGACTAGCTTGGACACTGGATTTGTATTGGCCTGCCCATCAAAGGTATTGAGGACGTCGACACCCACAAAGGGCTTGCTCCAGCTCTTGCCGCCATCGTCACTCGTGACCATAGCCAAGTCACTGCCCTTATCGGCTGAGCCCAAGTCACCGCCGCCCGAATTATTTCCGCGATAGCGCACGTCAAATGCCGCCACCAAACGCCCCGTGTTGGTGCGGGTGATTGCGGGAATGCGATAGGTGCCATTGGAGTAGATTCTTTGATTGGGCTGTCCTACATTCGTGGACGCTGGAAACTTAGACACATCTGCCGTAGTAAAGCCATCGGCGCGCGGCGTATGCGCCACACGCGTCACGACGACCAAAGGCGCCACCGTGCCTGGCACCGTCGCGCCCAGCGAATTGCCCACCACAGAGACCAACCCTGGCAGCGTATCCACTGAGACGCGCGCCTTGAGCGTCAGCTTAAGGGTGCCATCGACAGCCGCTGGCGTCGTACCCACGCCAAAGGTCACCACCTGATCAGCCGCCTCGGCCGTAGCAACGGGTGTGGCGCTGTCGTTTTCAAAGAGAGCAAAGGGCACCATCAGCGATTGATTCGCCAAGAAGAAAGTACACGCCGGACGCAACTGGCCCGCCTGAATCGGCAGTGTCAATTCGCAGAGCAAGACATCGGTGGTGTCGGTGAGGGCTTCACGCACCACGGGATCAGCGTGAGGGTTGCGCGTAGCGCCATAGACCGCATCGGTTACGGCAGGCGTCCAGTCAAAGATCGGCTCGTAGCTCGTCATCCCCGAAACTGCGCACGTAAAGGTGCGCGTGGTCTCAGTCGTTGCCCCATCACGCCACGTGGGCAAGAGGATCGCCGAGTGTTCGCCACGGGTACCGCGTACCGCACAGACTCCCTCGAGCGATACGGGGGCATCAAGGAATGCTGCGGCCGTAATCGTCAGCGTGCTGCGTTGAGCGCGGTGGCTAGCGGCAGGCGCAAAGTCGCTAAAGGCCGTCGTAAAGGCGACCGATGCCTCGGTCTTGGCCTCATTGAGCATCGGTTGGATGCCCAAGCGACGGGCCCAAACAACGAGCTTTTGCGCAGAGGTTGCCGTGCCATTGACAGAGCCCACCACGCGAATCGTCTGACCGGCAGCGTCTGGCAAGGCCTTTGTCCAGTAAGCGAGATCTTCAATCGAGATGCCCTCAATCGGCTGACCATCACGATCGACCAGAAGTGGCGAGGTGAAGTTCGCCTCCGTAACCGTCATCACAGGGCGCCACGTCGGATTAGAGCCCGACTGCATGATGACCTTGAGCTGGTTGTCGGCAGTACCACCAGCATTACTCAAGGCCAACGCCGTCGACAAGAGATCTGCAGAGGCGACCTTTGCGCCAACAGCAGTTTGCTTTTGGGTGAATAGCACACGATACATCGCAGTCACATCGAGCGTTAGCCCATAGTAGGAATAAGTCGACACGCCACTGCGTAGCGTATCTTGCGCATCGGTTGCCGCCAAAACGGTATTGTCAGGCTTACAAATATAGGCATACACACCTGAGTGGGTTGCGGTATCAGACGTGCGCGACCACGCAATTTTGAGTGCCCCGATCGCCACGGTGCCCGTCGTCGGCGCAGCCGCAGAGGCGGTCAAATTGGTCGATGCCAAGCTAAAGTCTACACCGACAATCCCAGAGGCATTCTCATTGGCGGCCCCTGTTTGCCACGACGCAACAGGCAGCCCTCCCTCAAAGGTGCCAATCGGCTTCCACGCTTCGCCCGTAAAGCCAAAGGTCGCATTAGAGCCCGTGGTCAAATCTGCCAACCCAAAGTCAAAGTCCGTCTGCGTCGTGCCATTGCGGCCTTCATAAAACTTAATCGTGTAGGTATTGGCGATCGTGATCGCCTTGCCGTCTGCGTAAGTAAAGGTAAATGGCGCATCTGCGCCTTTAGTCAGCGCAGCATCCGCACCCACCTTGTCCGACGTCGCCACCAAAGCACCAGAGGCATCATAGATCTTGGCGATCAAGCCTCCCTTGCCCGTGTAGTCTGCGTCAGACCCATTTCTTACACGCAGAGCGACCGTAGAGATCTGAATCTCTGTCACAGAGGTCTCGGGCTGAGTAAAAGCCGCCGACCCCAAATTAAAGTGCACGTGATTCATCGCGGCTTGGTTGCCGACAGCAGTTTGGCTACCGCCAGCAGTCCACGTCAAAGCCTGCGCGCAAGTTGCCACCAAGGCAACCCCTAAAGTCATTAGTTGTTTCATCATGATCATTCCCCTTTATATAAATTAAATAGGCCTTGTTGTTGAGACAAGGCCTAGATAATCATTAATCAAGTGAGTGGATTAAGCCGCGCGAGCCTTACGACGCAAGCCGATAGCAGCCACGCCCATCAAGAGCAAAGCCATCGCAGTCGGCTCTGGAACAGTCGAACCCTCAAAGGAAACCACTGGTTGCCAACTGGCGTGACCATTTACATTAAACGTACTATCTGTACCAGTTGTTGAGCTCAAGGACAAGCCCACTTGGACCAAATCAGACGTCGTCACATTTGAGCCCACTGCAATTTCATTGGCAGAGAACCAAACTTTGTAAGTCGTATCCGTATCAAGGGTTAGCCCCTCATATGTAAATGTAGATGACGCCCCCACTGTTGGAGCTTGCATATCTGAAACCCCAACCACCTTATCGCCAGAGCAGATATAGGCATAGATCGGCGTGGTTGTAACAGATGTCGTAGTTGACCACTTAACCGTCATGGTTGTGATGTTGACCATGCCAGTTGTAGGCGCATCTGCAGAAGGAGTTAAGCCAGCAGATCCAAGGTTAAAGACAAACCCCTTGATCTGATCAGCTTGATTGACTTTATCGCCAGAAGACCATGAGTAGGTCACAGCCTGAGCGCAGGTTGCCAAAGCGGCAATTGCGAGAGTTGCAAGAAACTTTTTCATAGTTAAGTATTCCTTTATCCGATTAATGATAAGTGTGTAAAGAGAGTATAGCGCCCCCTTATTGATGACCAAGATAGCAAAACTCTGAGTACAATGCAAGCGTTATCTTGCAAAAATACCAAAAAGTGGGCGCAATGTGGGCGACTGCGTTGCCTAGTTCCAGTTTTGAGTGCCAGTTCCAAGACGAGCGGGCCTGCGGCGGGCGGGGGGACCTACGGCGTGTGAGGTGAGCGTGCATACTTGTTCGGTAGCCGGACGGGCACGTCTGGCTCGGGGTTTTAGGGGCAGACAGCCCCTAAGGCGAGCAAGCTCGCCGCAACAAGCAACAGTCATCAAGCATCAAGCGCTCGAGCAGTGCGAGCGCGGTGACAGGAGGCAAGCTCAGGGGCCCGCGTTTAAGAATAAACGCATCAATATACAAAAACGCAACCAGCGCCGCAGGAAGCGGCGTCGGCTGATCACTGCCACACGACTGACAGTCCTGCGAGCGCAGCGAGCCCAATGCCTGATGCTAGAGGCGGGGTACCTGTCTCTTACTGCCTGATGCGTGAGCGCAGCGAGCCCTCAATGCCTGGTGCTAGAGGCGAGGTACCTGCCTCTTACTGCCTGATGCGTGAGCGTAGCGAACTGCGGGCGAGCGCAGCGATCCCTAGCGTTTACCACCAAGATCGCTATCCTTTATCTGCTTCCCTATAGAGGGAGCAGATGCTTCCTTATAGAGGGAAGGTTGACTTCCCTCACAGGGAACGCCCCTTTCCTTGGCAGGGAAGCAAGCCTTTCTTGGCAGGGAAGGGCGTCTTCCTTAGATAATGAGCAGGCGCTTCCTTATATAAGGAAGCAATCGAGGGTCAGCTGACTCTCGGTGTGAGGGTCAGCTGACTTTGGCGCAAGAGTCAGGTGAGTGTGGTGCGAGAGTCAGCTGACTGCGGCGCAGGACTGCCAGATGTCTCCCGCAGAGAGGCAGAGGGCGCAGAGCCAGTGCAACGGTCTCCCCAAAATCTAGACTCCAAATCCCAAAACCCTCAAGTGGCTGCGCCGCAGGCGGTTCCCGCACACGGCTGCGCCGTGTCTAGGGCGAGCGCAGCGAGCCCTAAGGCAACAAAAAAGCCCTGCGGTGAAGCAGGGCTTTTTTGTTGCCTAGCGGACGATGATCCACTGGCGCTTTGGCACGCGCATGAGCTTGAGGCCTGTAAAGGTGGCCTTGAGGGTGAATGGCATCGGTTCACCATTGATGTCGACCAATTCAAAATCACTGACCGATGGGACCGTGGAGTCCCAGTAGATGATCTCTCGGTCGGAGATAAAGGCATCGGTAGGATTGTCGATCATGATCTTGATCTTGTTGGTGCCAGTGGCGGCTGTGGTCACGCGGTTGGCCTTGATGGTTGAAACATTGTGCTTGCCATCAATCTTTACAACGATAGTTGAGCCGCCCTCGAGGGAGAGGTTGCCTCTAATGGTGAGGGCATCACCCGCCTTTTTGGGGGCGATAATGGCATCCTTTGCCAACTGGGTCGATGCGGTGGCGTTGCCCAAGAATCCGTCACCGGTGAGGGTGCCTTGGATTTGAGCGGGGCCTGCCCAGGTGCCTTGCAAATCGAGGGTAACGCCCTTGCCAACGGAGAGGAGACCAAGTGCTTGGTCGGATTTGCCGGTGAGGGTTTGGGTATAGGGCTTGTCTTGATCTGCGAGGCTGAGTGACAGTGCAATGCGACCATTGCCTTGGCCCATAAACGCCCCACCAAATGTCGCATCTGCGCTCAAACGAGAGTCGATGGTGCGCAGGGTGGTGGTTTCACCATCTTGTGCCATGATGTAGCCGTTGCGCCCGGAGACGGCTCCCACGCGGATGGGGTCTGTCTCGGTAATGGAGTCGCCGAGCATCAGTGCATTGGCTTGACCATCGACCGCAAGGACGATGTCGGGGCGATACCCCGAGGCAAAGGTGAGTGCCTCGATTTGGAGGCGACCTGCTCCGCCCTTGGTCAATGCCGTGATGGGCAAGGTGCGAGCGATGGTGGCTAGGGTCGTGGTCTTGCCATCCCAGTAGAACTTACCACCACCAATGATCTCGGTGTTAAAGGCAACGGCTTCGCCAGTGGGGTTGCCCCAACGCAGGGTCGCACCAGGGTTGACGGTGACAGGGCTTTGCGAGACAACCGCTTCGCCTGCTGCGGCAAAGAAGGTACCCGACGTAACCTCAACCTTGCTAACGTTGGCAAGGGATTGCTTGACAGTGGTCATGCCAAGGCCTGCATTGACGAGCTTGCCATCGCCAGTGATGAGGTTGCCGAGGACGTTGCCGCCATTCTCCGTGGGTAGGGCAAAGGTCAAGGTGGCCTTTTCGCCGACGTAGATGGGGCGGATGAAGTCTGGGTTGCCTTGTGTCGAATCACGCAAATCGCCTTCAAAGATCAAATTGCCGTCATTCACCTGCAGGGCGCCATTGGGGATGACGACTCGGCTCTTAAAGGTCAAATCGCCTGCGCCAATCTTAAGTAGGTCGCCATTGATGGTGAGTGTGGAGTCGAGCGCTTGAATGACGTAGCCCTTGCGCTGATTGTCATTTTCATCGCGAAGCGAACCAACAATAACCGACTTGCGCATCCCTAAGTGCGACTCAAAGTCCTCATTCGGGATTTCGGGTAGCTTGACGGATGCGGTATCGAGCCAGGCGACAGGGGTGACGATATCATCGTCGCCGTCTTTTTCTGCAGGAGTGATCTGCTGCCAAGCACTGGTCGGATCGGCGGTCGTGCCGAACCAGTTATTTTGGTTGTCGCTCGGGGTTTCTGATGCGTAGGGGGTCTTGCCAGACCAGACAAAGGCACCCGTATCGCCACCAAATGGGACGAGGCTGAGGGTCTTGGTTAGCGCATCGACCTTAAGGGCATACCCGCGATCGATGATGGTCTGAGCACTCGTGCCGCTGAGGACAAAGGAGTTAGGCCCGCTGATGCTCGTCCAGGAGAGGAGCTCGTAGACGGCCGTGCTATTGGCTACTGGTAGCTTGCCCTCTGGCACGGCATCAAAGTTAACATAGACGACACCATAGTTGGTGAAATCTGTGATGATGACCTTTGATTGCTCTAAGGTAGAAAATGCCAATGTGCTGTCTGCTGCAAACTGTGCACGCGAAATCGTACCGGATGGGGATTCCTTAAAGCCTTCGGAGAGGAGGGTTGCGCCAGAGTCAAGGACGAGGCCAGCATTGGAGAAGTTTAACTTAAATCCATTGCTCACGCCTCCACTTAGGGCGAGGGTTGCGCCGCGGTATACGTGCCAGTCCTCATTGTCTGCGGAGGTCTTTTGGCTAATGGCACCATCGAGCGTCACGCGGCCAGCTTGGATATCAAAGCCACCTGAGTAGGTCGAGGTAGCACTAAGCAAGGCTAAGTGACCTGCGCCAAGCTTGGTCATCTTGCCAATCTTATTACCATTGATCAGGCCTGGGTTAACCTCGAGGCTAAGTGCCTCTGCGACATCAAGCGTCCAGTCGCCCACAACGGCTAAACTAGAGCCAGAGATGGCTTGCACAGTGGTGGCGGCATCTACCGCATCTTGGACTTGGATGAGCTGGAGGGTACCTTGCATCTCAGTGCCATCGACGGGCTGGAATGTTGACTCGGGATAGAGGACGATCTTGCGCTCTGGGTTAAACCCAAAGGGCTGCTTGGTCGTCGTCGTGAGCGTGCTACCAGGATCAACGGTGTAGCTGATGGCGCGGGAGATCGCTTGATCGATGGGCGAAATCCCCAAGGACAACGTCCCCTGCTCGACATGGACATTACCAAAGATTTCTTGGCCGCCCTCAATCGTCAAGGTGCCGAGGCCGCGTTTGGTCACGGTGCTACGGGCAGATTCAGCAAAGACACTCTTGCCCAAGGTTTGAGTCTTGTCTGCGGCAATCTCCATGATCAGCGCCCCTCCAGAGGTAAGGTTGATCGGGGTTTGCAAAATCGGCTCAGCGACATTGCTGGTGGAGAGGGTCGACTTGACATGCAAAGTACCGCCGTCAACCACGACGGGGATTTTCTCTGCTGTGACGACAGGGACGTCGAGGACAAAGGTGCCCATGCCAGACTTCCACAAGCCTTGAGTGAGCTTGAGGCTATTCTTGGTAGCTGCGTCAGGATCTTGTTGAGCCAAGGAGAGCGTGTCGGTGGAGACATTAGCAAGCAAGAGCTTGACTGCGGTCTCGGTAGCCCCATCATGGCCATCGAGCACAACGCCACCTGCGCCTTGGAGACGAGCTGGGCTACCATTGACAAAGGAGACTGCGTCCTTGTCGAGTAACCACTTGTCAGCAGTCCACCAAGAGTCACCAGTGGTGCCATTCCAGACGTAGATGGTGCCCTTAGCCGAGACTAAGTAGAGGCCGTCTTTCTTAGCTTCCAAGACGACATTCGCAGCGAGCGCATTGGGGGAGACCCAGTTGATCGTGGAGAGCTTATTGATCTCGGTGAGGGTCATTTCTGGCCAGCTCATCACCTTGACAACTTCACCCGTGAGGGGCTCTTTGACAGGTCCATCAAAGGAGACATTGTAGGTGGCATTGGTCTCAAGCTTGATCTCGTTGGTCACAACCAGAGCACTACCGGCAATGGTGCTGAGCTTGATATTGGCTTGGTCTGCCAAATTGAGCTTGCCCACAGTAAGCGAACCGCCCCCCTCGCCTGTGGCAATGGTTGCGCCAGAGGCAATAGTGACGACGTAATCCTTGGAGAAGGTGCCACGACCCTTGAGGGTCGCACCTGTGTCCACGGTAACCTTAGCGCCACCCTCGTTTTTGATCAGGGTGTTTTGTTCCCATGTGCCAGCCTTAATGGTGATATCATAAGGGGCAGAATCGCCCGTAAATGAATAGGGGGTATTCAAGGTAACCGTACCGCCGCCGGTCTTTTGGAGAGGCTTATCAAAGATCACCGCCATATCGTAAACGAGCTTAGCTTCGTCGTCTTGGATGTCAAGGTGGGTCACCCTGTCATCGTCACCGCCGCTGCCATCACGCACGTGCAGGGTGTTATTTTCTGCGCCCGTATTACGGAAAGTCAGCGTGCCAGATGTCACAGTTTGACTACCAAAGATGACCAAACCCTGTCTATTATAGGCCTCAGCCCCCATGATGAGGATGCGGTTAGCGCCGCCATCGGCCACAATCGAGCCCACATGGATGTGGCTACCGCTGAAATTGTTAGCCTCAAAGATGCCGCCATCATTCAAGAGGATGGTCGGTGATTTGCCAAATGCAGCATTAAAGAGATTGACACCGCTCACCCGAAGAGCACCACCATTGTCTGCTCGAAGCGTCGCACCATCAGGCAAAACCCTGTCATGAGCCTTACTCTGGACCAAGCTGAGACGAGCACCAGAGGTCGCACGAAGCAGACCCTCGACAGGGAGGCCAAACCTGCGGCCACGCAAGACCAAGGTGCCACCAGCTGCGACATAGCCACCAGTGAGGGCCTTGCGAGCTGCATCGGCCTCAGAGTATTCGTCAAAGGTAAAGGTACCCGAGCCGCGTTTTTCAAAGATACCCGCACCCGACATGGTGCCTTGGTAGGCGTAGCTCTTGTCCGTATCGAGGCTCAAGATTGCATCCTTGGAGACAATCGATGCATCCAATTGGAAGGGTTGCTTCAAGATGGTGCGGTTAACCCGCGTCTTGCTGATCGTGCCACGTTTATTTGTATCAGCATCGACATCCGTGGTCAATTGGTAATCGTAGGTAGCGTCCTCCTCTTGGTCATCGAGGAGGAATGTTGCATTCGGGCCGACCATGACCAACCCATTGACTGGAGCCGTCAAGATCAGAGCGCCCGTAAAACTGCTCATATCAATTGATGATGTGGTCAAGGTTTCCGAGCCATCGATTGTCATCGTGGTGGTACCCGTCAAGGCAACCGTATTGGCGACGACGGGGACATTGACCGTGACGCCCGATGTGGTGGTCATGAGCGCACGAGACATCGGCTGATTGGTCGATTGGCTCGATGAGGATTGCCCATCAACCCACGCTTGGTTAACTTGCCCATTGTGCGCCCAAGTCGTAGCAGACCAGTTGCCAGCATCTGCACGGGTATAGTCGGCAGATTCGCCAGAGATGGCGACGAGCTGCACGGCAGCCAAGCCGCGATCCTTGCGAGATTGGTTAGAGCCATCAACAGCAGGGGCGATATCAATCCTGTCGCACTTAGGCAAACGGACTCGGAGGTAGTTTTGGCCTTCGACCAAGCGATCCTCCTTAGCCTGTTGCAAGCCTGCCCACGGAGCATGCATGCCCAAGACACCTGTCATGCCATTGGCTGCGCCGTAGCGTTTCCACGTGCCACCGCCATCGATACTGACTGCGATCGAGGGATAGCTGGTTGCGGCATCGGCATTTGCAGCCATGATGATATAGAGGTCAAAGGCATCTGCATCGCCCAGGTTAATTGCGGACAAGCTCGCGAGCCAACCGCCATTTTCTGGTGCTTTCATCCCTGCTGGATGATTGCCATTTGCTTGATCACCAGCCAAGAAGCCCGTGGTGAGCTTGGCATTGGGGCGCTTGCTATCATCAAAGTCGATGAATTCGTCATTGACTTTGGTCTCGAGCGTCCAGTAATCAAAGGTTGCCGCTTGCATACCGCGAGAGTCAAAGACGCTCAGCGTTTCGCGGACATTCGTGCCAAAGCGATGGGTGGAGGCATTATTCCAGAAAGATCCCGGCACAGGGTATGCACCCGCCAAGCCATCAGTTGCGGAGATGGAGGACGCTGCGCCCTTACAGCCGACATTCATGCTCAATGAGACGCGCTTGGCTTGGCGTGTAATGGAGAGCACGGCACCTGTCACCGTCACGACATACTCATTTTTATTGAGCGGGGTGTATTCAAACTTATTGATCGTGACAGGATTACCCTCATCAGGATTAGTATCGTCGATGGGGTAGTGTGGCAAGAATTGGACCTGGACGACATCGCCCTCGAATTGAGGCAAGGCGACAGTGGTCAAATCGTAGTAAAAGGTCACATTCGCCGAGCGGCCATTGCCGAGCTTATTGATCAAGGCGACTTGGTCGGCAACAATGGGTCGATTAAGCGTAACAGTGTAGTGTTTTGCTTGGCCGATATCGTCACCCTCGCTATTTTGCAAGCGCAACTCAGCGCGAGCGGTATGGCCGACAAAAGTCCGATACTCGGCCTTGGTCTCCGCCGCACCAGTCTCAGGATTGGAGTAAGCCCAGATCGCTTCGTGCCAGTTGTACTCTTTGACGGTCAAGTCTGCGGAGATCACCCAACGCGGACTCAAGTAGAGGCCATCGTCAGCGACAACGAGGATCGATTCTTTGAGGTCAATCGTGTCATTCACAACAAAGGAGACATTCTCCTGGATGGAGCGATTGGTTTCCCATGTCATGAGCTTGGCGGGCGTTTGGGCGACAAGAGCATCTGGGTCGATCGCATCAATCATGATGGTGGAGCCTTCGCCAATGACAGGCTCTTGGATCGAGAGCATGGTATTGCCAGTCATATCGAGCTTGAGGCGTGCACCATCTTCTAGGGTCACAGATGCGAGATTATCCTCGCTACGGCGCACCCAGAGACCTGCACAAATCGAGCCACCATCCTTGATGGTGATCCGCTTAGCAGAATAGGTCTGCCCATCGCCAATGAGGCAAGGAGCCGTCTTGACACCATCAACCGTTTTGGCAGGGCCAACGACGATTTCGGGGGCGAGATTGAGTAAGCCATCACGAATAAAAAGCTCACCGTCATCGACTTGGATGGTGGGGGCTTTGATGAGTTGGCTTTCGAGCGTCACGCGGCCAGGGCCAGCCTTGGTGAAGGTCTCTGGATTTGCGATATTTTCCGCAGAGCCAAACAATATCGGAGCTCGAATGACGAGGTCACTCTTGGCACCGACAGAGATGGTCTTTGCTGGGCCAGAGAAGCGGAATGCCGCCTTGACATCCGTCGCGGAGATGCTCTCCAAATAGGAGGGGCGTGCTGCATTTGGTGCGACTGTCAGCGATGTCGTGATATTTACCCCAGGGTAGCCCTCTGAGTTACCCCCATAGAGATAGATCGTACCGCCATTAAGGGTAATCTTATTATGGAATGCATTGTAGTCAAAAAGGTCAAGTCGACCAAAGATTGTGGCCTGGCCCAAACGCAAAACCTCCTCAGAGCGCAAATAAAGCGAGGCGTTTTCTTGGATCTGGAGATTGGCAACATGCCAAGGCGCATACTTACTTGGCACCCCACCCCAACGGCCACCAGTCACAGGGACCAAGTTACCATCAGCAGGGAGCGCATTACCTAAGGAGAGAATACCATCGACAACAGTCAGGTTAATGCTTTGCCAGACACCATTCCACTTGTCTTCAGCAAAGACAGGTGCCTTAGTGAGCTCGAGCGTGCCGGTGCCTTCTTTAATGAAGTGTGCTCCTTCGCCAAAGTTGACAAGCTCAGTCAGGCTTTGCTTGGCATCTTGAGGCACCTTAAAGAGCAAAACGCTCGTTTCTGGCACGGTGATGGGATTTGCATAGGTGGCGCTCTGCGATTGCATCGTAACATCCGGTCCAATCAAATGGAATGCCAACGCAGCACCAGGACCAGAGTAGACAAAATCACCCGCAAACTTGACCGGCAAATCAAAGGTTGTCGAGCTAGGAGGCGTAATGGTCGTACCAGGCAAAGTCAAGACTGCAGTATTAGGCCGGCCATCTGTAGTCAAGATATAATGACTGGCACCAGCACCAAAGGTAAAGGCCTTGGGGGTAACGGTACCTGCGACGGTGATGGTCTTTTTATTACTATCAAGCAATGCAGGGAACGTCACACTATCGCCATTATTAAATGAGAGGCTACCCGCCCATGGTGTGAGGGTAGGATCGCCAGCGAGCCAAGTGCCATTGCCCGTGGCATCGCCTTGCCAGGTCAATGTCTTGGGGGCAGGATCACCCGCACGAGTAAAGAGACCTGTTGACGAGAGCGTACCAAAGATGAATTCACCATTGAGCATGAATTTTGGCGTACCAGAGGTGGCCTTGGCCACTTGCCAGGTGCCGCCAACGGCGAGCTCACCGAGCATTTCGAGGGTTGAGCCAGTCTCAAAGGCGAGGGTCGCGGTCAGACTCTTGGCGACAACCGTGAGGCGGCCATCGGCCTTGACCGTGGTCGTGGTGTTACCGAGAGCGCCAGCGACACGAGCAATGACTTGACCTTGCTCGATCACAAGATCACCCGTGGTCACATTCGCGACGCGGAGCGTCAATGCGCCCCCGTCATTAACTTGGAGTTTGGTCACCTTGCCAGCGGGTGCAGCAAAGGTAACGGGTGTACCAAGCTCAATGGAGGTATTGCGAGGGACCACGATGGATGCTTCCGCAAGGGTAGTCGTGGCTGCGTAGGCATCTGCGGCAGGATTGGTCAACGTGAGCGAGCCCCCCTCAATGATAGAGAGTGCTCCGGGTCCCTTTGTACCACCAAGCGAGGTGGTGCTACCAGCACCACGCTTGAGGAAGGCTCTCTCATTTTGGAGATCGAGCATACCACCGACGACGAGGTCGCCCAAGGTAAGTGCTTCGGGAGCCTTAAAGGTGAAATCACCCTTAACATCGAGTCTGGAATTGGCCGCTTGCGTGTAGACCTTGTTGACCTGAGCCTTGTCTGCCACGATGCGATCGTCAGCACGCAAGATCAAGCCACTATTCACTTCGAGCTCTCCATGGAGGATGAGGTCTTTGGCGGTGAATTTCGTTGGCACGAGGTGATTCTCGATAGCTGTCTCAATGGCGCCATTTTGGATGATTGTCGATGATGCCAATGTCAGCGGGGAGCCACCCAAGTCTGTGGCCAATTGATCGCCATCAAAAATCAACGTCGAGTTGGCTTGAGGCTTCAACGTACCTGCAGTGAAGTAGGCCTTGTGGAAATGGCCGCGGGTCTTAGGAGGGGTGACAATCGAGCGGACATCGACAAACCAGTCAACTTCGCTCAAGGTGGAGACATCCACGAGAGAGGCGGGCAAGAGGAGGGAATCGTCTGCGCACTTGATGGTGAGCTTTTTGGTGATGGCTACGCCTGCGTCGACGACACCTGCAGTTTCGCCCTGGATGATCACCTTGCCCGAAGCAGCAAAGCCAGCGGGGAAGATCAATTGGGTCTCTGCGCCAGTGAGCTTAATGGTCAAGTTATTGACCACGGTGCGCCAATCGTCACCTGTACCAGAGAGCAACTCAATGGTACCAGTCTTGGTTGTAGGATTATAGATCTCTGCAGTTGCCCAGTCAATGTCACCTGCGCCATGGATGCGCACGGAGAAGTCTTCCTTTTGGTAGGAGGCGGGAATTTCAACGAGTTGGAGTGCTGCCAAGGAATTGGCAGAACCACTCTCAACGGGGAGGATCGCCTCAAAAGAGCCCGTCAAGGGTTCGGAGACAATGACGTTGGCCCCCTCATGGGTAGCGGTGCCTGCGGAGTTACGGCCCCAAGCGTCTGCGGCGTAAGGTAGCGAATAGCCCTCAGCACCCATGTAGGATCGGCTATTGATGATGGGCGCGGAGAAGGTCGAGTCCACCGTAGCACCCGAGAAATAGAGGATCGCGCGGTAGCGCTTAAAGGGTACATTGGAGATGGTGATCTTGCGGTTGGCACTTTCTGTCAAAAAGGTACTCAAAATGGCCTTGTAGTCATCGCGAGTGGCGCAGACCGAGAGGCCGGTGATCAAGCAGGAGCCTGTGGGATTGAGTACGCTGAATTCGTTATAGAAATCCAGTGCGCCAGCGACAAAGGGAGCCACGAGGTTTTGTGCCTTAGCGTTGCTCTCCTTATAGAAAAGGTGATTAACGTTGGTCTTGTCTGTGGCAGTTGCTGCGATATTGAGGGTCAATGCACCGCGCTTAGGAGCCATTTGGCCGTCTGCGGTCGTGAGCGCAACAATGCAGTAGATACCGTAGCGCGTGAAGAGCTTTTGCGAAGCGGTGTAGCCCTGCGCAGAGAATCGTTCGGGGAGACCGATCGATGCAGGCGTGCTGGTCAAAGGCTTACCATCCTTGTAGCCCAAGATGACTTGTACAGCAGGTGCGCCGGATAAGCGACCGATCAAAACGGGATAGGTCGAGCGAATGGTGCTAGACAAAGCCGGCAGATAAAGCTCGGAGTCATTGAGCTCGGAGAGGTCAAGAGTCACAGCTGCGGTGCCGAGATTGACGATTGAGCTGGTGATCACCTTGGCGTTATTCGTAAACTTAAGCGTGTAGGGGACGCTCGCCGTGACGGTCAACGACTTACAGGTGATGGGGCGATCAATGGTCATGACGCTATTAGGAGTCGTCGTCTTGAGGACGAGATGATCCTCAGCCGTGATCTCGCTACCCGCAGTGGTTGCACCCGTGGAGAAATCGATGGTGCTATAGTCGCCAGCAGCATGCGGGGTAAAGGCACCCATGCTGATATCACCCGTCGTCGGGGTTTGCGCATCGCCAAAGTAGACTTGTCCACCAATGGAGAGCTTACCATTGTAATCGGCACTCGGTGCATCGCCCAAAAGCTGAATCGGCGCCCCCAAATTGAGGGTGTTGCGCAAGCGCAGCTTAGCGCCTTGATCGACGCTCAAGCTTGTCGCGGTCAAGTTCACATCCTCGAGGATCAATTCTGCACCTCGCATCACGCGAATCGAGGCGGCACCCAAGAGGTCGCGTTCGGCAAGTGTCACAGTTCCAGCCTCAATGAGCAATTCGCCCCTGTCCATGATGGGCTTTTCGATCGACAAATGGCCATTGCCTGCTTTATTCAATTGATAGTTAAGACCTGTCTTAAAGGGTGCCAAAACAGCCAAGTCGCCATCACCGCCAAGGGTCAAATGTGCCCCTGTGGCAATGGTTGTCGGCATCGAGGAGCTCCCCGTCAGGCTGATACGAGCATCCTTATTAACTGCGATCTCAGCACCATTGGCCGTGACATTAAAAGAACGATTCGAGGGGTTTGCCGAGCGCGTCAAAGTGACCTTGGCACCATCGAGCGTTAGATTAGAGGCGATATTGGAGAGGGCGCCGAGGGATTCGCCTTCGCTCCAGTTGCCGACTGTCAAATCGCCCATGATTGACCAAGCACCAGCATTGACGCTCTGGTCAGCCCCCAACGTGGCGCTTGGGTCAACGATCAAAGCCGCACCAGAGGCTACCCGGACAGCACGCAAGCCCGCCGTTGCAAAATCCGCAGAAAAGCGCACTTCGCCCTCATCGACGATCAATTCTTGGCAATCAAAGGTAGAGCTTGCATGACGCAGTAAAGAACGATTCTTGCCGATCTTGTGCAAGCGGCCAGCCCCCGTCAAGCGACCATTAATAGCCTGAGGCACCGTGGCAGCATTGAGTAACAAAGTCGCAGTCGAGCTCTTAAAGTCGAGCGTCGAGGGAGAGGTACCACCAGCAAATTGAGCAGCGTTGCGCAATTCAATCGTGCCCGCCTCAAAGGGGAAGGTTTGGTTTTCATTGGTCGGAGGATTAGCAAAGAGGACCAACTTACCCGCACCACGTTTAGTAAAGCGCAGGTTCGTCTTGCCCGGTGCGCCAAGCTTAGCATAGCAGTGCAATTCAGCATTATTCTGGACATCGATCGTACCGCCCGTCGTCTCAAGCATACCAGACTCAATCGTGGGGTCACCAGTCACGGTGTCGATTGTGGCATTCATACCACCAATCGTTGAGATCGTCGGCTTATCGGCAGTCGCATCAGCAGTCGCACGCACATCTAGGGTCACCTGATCTCCCAAATTCATCGCGCAGCCACTCGCCACGATATCTTTGAGGAGCAAAATCTTACCCCCAATCAAACGGATTGGACGCACCAGAGGTTCGCGTGAATAGAAACGCGCCTCAGCACCCTCCAAAATAATCGGCTTAGAGGTCTGCGGCCAACCCAAGTGGTTTTCCTCCTCAGGGAGACCAACCTCAAATCGCGCAGGCGCAACAATGTGCACGGTTGCGTTCTTAAAGGGGCTCCAGCTCGCGCCTCTCTTCTTGTAGAAAAAGAGACCATCCGAGACACGGATCGTGCCAGTAAAGTCATCATGGGGCGCACGATTGGTAAAGGTAAATGCACCCTTTCCCGTAAAGGCCACCACGCCAGCACCATCCAAGCGGAGGAGTTCTTGCGTGTAGCCCTCAGGCACAGCAAACGCAACCTGATTCTGCGCATTGGTCGAGGTCAAACGATTGAGCTTGACGGTATTGGCACCAACAGCTTGACCCAGCGTCGTGAAATTCACCGTACCGGCATCCACAATCAATTGACCAGAATAGGCCACTGGCATACCAAATGAAATCGTTTGGCCAGGTGCATTCACATTAAAGATATCCGCAACCGTCAGAGAGATATTCTCCGCATGGTCGCCGCTCGCAGTAAAGGCATAGCTCGTCGTATTAGCATCGACCTTGATACCATAAGCAGCCACACGCTCGAGCAATGAGACCGAGACAGCAGGCTCGCCCTCTTGATTGCCAAAGGTCGCGACATTCATCGCGCTAAAGTCCTTTTCGCCGAGTTTTTGGCTCAACCATTGGCCATTGCCACCAGCCCATGCGACCTCAGTCGGATTGAGAATGCCACCCTCGTCTTTCGTCGAATAGACCGGATAGCGAATCCCTGTCCAGCTATTTATAGGCCAAGCATTGGCCTCTTCGGTCGTGTATTCTTGAGCATCGAGCAGCTCCCAGGTAAAGCCATCATCACTCGTGTAGACCTCCCACTTGATCGGGTTACGGCCATTCACGTCAGCCATTGCAAACTCATATTCATCAAAGACAAAATCGTAGCCTTCACCACTCATCAAGTCAATGGTGCAATCATCAAAGGTCGCAGGCGCGTCTTTCCAATACCACTTGTTATCATTTGCCACAATGCCATCAAAAAGCTTCTCAGGACCCTGGTTTTCATTCGCATAAGGCTTGCTCGTTGTCACCGTCGAGCCGACCTCAACGGTCACCGCAAGGCGCACCCCCTTATGGTAAAAGCCAATTTCACAGAGAGACAAACCAGTATTGGTATAATTACCAGTCGTCGTACGAGCCAGAGGCTTGATACGGACATGGCGCGTGCGCACCGCATGGCGAATCAAGCCCTTGACCCCAATCTCGACAACAGGAGCCCAGCGACGCGTATTACCAAGGTACGACGTACCATCAGTCTTGATGATCATAAAGCTCTCTGCAGAGCCCTCATTAGAGACATGTAAACTCAGCTCAGTCTTACGCAAAAGATTCGCACCCGGAGCATATTTAGTCGTCGAGAAACGCACCCGATAGGTTTCCACCGAGCTCAGCGTCTCATCGCTAAACGTAAAGATCGAGAAGTCGCCCTTAGGCTTTTCGGCAACCGTATTAGTCGATACGACCAATACCTTATCAGTCATATCGCAGACATAAGCATAGACAGCATCAGCCGCAGAATCTTTCGTCGCACTCCATTTTACCTTGATCGACTGGAGCGTGACATCTCCATCCGCAGCACCAGGGCTCGCCACCAAATTCTCATTTGACAGATTGAGCGTAAATCCAGCAGGACCAGCCACATTATCAAAGCCCGCAGCCTTATTTTTATAGACAATTGCCGTCTGAGCAGACAAAGTGCCCACCGCAGTGAGAGACAAAGCCAAGCCCAATGAGGCCTTTAAGATATTCTTGATAAACTGCATAATCTACTCCTATTTCAATAAGATCGCCAAATCAACAATCACCCCGCAGCACCAGTATACAATCGTTCTGACGGGATCAGGGCATAATCCACCCTAGATTAAACGCTATCACTATACCTTATTCCGCCCTTAAAATCAAGCGTAAAAAGTGATCCCTCCATGCTTTTATGCCTAAAACCCCCCTTACTCCTCCATCCTGAGCGACATCGCTACCCTTTTGCGAACCTATTTCACCTTGCAAGATCGTCTTCCTGATTCTAGAGGAGTCAGTGGTGCCCCCTGAGACGTGGCCTGGCAGATTATCTCCTGCAGAGAGCCTGCGAGCGATTGAGCCTCTGTCAATTGTGTCGCATTGATCAGATGACACCGATTCCTGCGGCGAGCAGGACTACTTTTGTATATCGATGCGTTTATTCTTAAACGCAGCCCCCTGGCTTGCCTCTCTCCTCTGCGAGCGCAGCAAGCTCAATGCCTGATGCTTGTTGTTGCGTGAGCGTAGCGAACTGCTTAATGCGGGCGGCGAAGCCTCCCCAGGGGCGTGGATAGGATTGCGAAGCGATGCCGACCGTAGGGAGCAAGAGGATCAGATAGGAGCAACTCGGGGATTTACTCATTGCCTCATCCTCGCCATCCTAAGCCCCTATGCTACAACAGCCCTATGCGCTCTGTCTCTCAGCCTCTCAGCCTCTCTGCGGGAGATCCCTAGTAGTCCCGCAGGCGAAAAAAAGACCTGTCCGTGAGGGCAGGCCTTTTTTTGAGTGTGGGAAAACCGCTTATTCTTCGGTTTCGCCGGAGTAGTCGTCCATGATGTCCTCATCGTCGTCGTCGCCGTCGATGATGAATGGCATGCGGATGTCGGAGTCATCCTCATCCTCGTCGTCGTCATCGATGAGGGTGGGCAAAGCGTAGGCGGCTTCTTCGGCGGCCTTAGCTTGCGCTTCGACTTCGCGCATTTCTTCGTCGGAGATCGGCGTCCCCAATGGGACCATCTTGATGTAGCGGTGCATGGGGAAGCCCGTGCCGCCAGGGATCAAGTGACCGAGGATGACGTTTTCCTTAAAGCCACGGAGCTCGTCGACGCGACCAATCGATGCAGCATCGGTCAAGATACGCGTTGTATCTTGGAATGATGCAGCGGAGATGAATGAATCGGTTTCGAGCGAAGCCTTGGTGATACCCAAGAGGGCAGCACGGCCAGCTGCTGTGCGCTTGCCTTCTTCATTCATGCGCTCGTTCACTTCCATAAACTTCTGACGAGAGACCTGCTCACCATAGAGGAAGTCAGTGTCGCCAGGGTTCTCGATACGGATGCGGCGGAGCATTTGGCGGACGATGATTTCGATGTGCTTATCGTTGATTTCCACGCCTTGCAGACGGTAGACCTGTTGGACTTCTGCCACGAGGTAGCGTTGTAGGACGGCTTCACCGCAGACATCGAGGATCTCTTGAGGAGAGATGGAGCCTTCGGTAAGTTGCTGACCACGCTTGACACGGTCTCCATTGTAGACAACGATCTGCTTGGAGAAGGGGATCATGTGGACGTCTTCGCTCTGTGTATTGGCATCGCGAACGATGAGCGTACGCTTACCACGGATAGTTTCGCCGAATTCAACGATACCATCGATGGTCGAGATCTCAGCGGCATCCTTGGGTTGGCGAGCTTCAAAGAGCTCAGCAACGCGCGGCAAACCACCAGTGATGTCGCGGGTCTTGGCTTCTTGACGAGGCGTTTTAGCGATAATCTTACCGACAGCGACAGCTTCACCATCGCGGACCATGACAGATGCACCCACAGGGATGGAGGTATCTTCGATGGCGGCATTGGTTTTAGGATCGCGGATGACGATACGGGGGTGAAGGTCAGCGTGGGTTTCTTGGACCACGATAGCCGAGACACCAGTATTTTCGTCAGTTTCGGTAGCGATGGAGACGCCTTCTTCAAAGTCGACGAATTCCACGACACCAGCCTTAGACGAGATAATTGGCACGGAGTGAGGATCCCATGTGGCGATCTTGTCACCCTTAGACACCTTGGCGCCTTCGGAGAAGTGGAAGATTGCACCCATTTGCATGGTGTAGGATTCAAGCTCGTTGCCCTCTTCATCAATGATTGCGACGGAACCATTCTTATTCAAGACGACGATGTTGTTGTCTTCGTTAACAACCGTACGCAAGTCTGTGAAACGGAGGATACCATCGTGCTTGATGACGATTTCAGGAGTCTTGGATGAGGTAGATGCCGTACCACCGACGTGGAACGTACGCATCGTGAGCTGGGTGCCCGGTTCACCGATAGACTGAGCCGCGATGATACCGACAGCGGTACCGATTTCGACTTGCTTACCCGTGGAGAGGTCACGACCGTAGCACTTAGCGCACATACCGTGAGCGCAGTCACAGGTGAGGCCTGATCGGATCCATGCGCTGGAGATACCAGCCTCATCGATAGCCTTGCACTTCGCGTCGTCGATTTCCTCGTTAGCACCGCAGATGATCTCATTGGTTTCGGGGTGACGAATTGCGTGGAGGGCAGTACGACCGAGCAAGCGGACACCGAGGGGTACTTGGACTTCGTCGTCTTCGATGACGGCTTCGACTTCAATACCATGAGGGGTATTGCAGTCCATCTTGGTGATGATGACGTCTTGAGCGACATCGACGAGCTTACGGGTCATGTAACCAGCGTCAGCGGTTTTCAAAGCCGTATCAGCCAAACCTTTACGTGCACCGTGAGATGAAATAAAGTATTCCAAGACGCTCAAACCTTCGCGGAATGATGCAGTAATTGGGGTTTCAATAATTTCACCAGACGGTGTAGCCATCAAGCCACGCATACCAGCGAGCTGACGAATCTGCGTACGGCTACCACGAGCCTTGGAGTCGGCCATCATAAACATCGGGTTGGTTTCGGTCGGGCGAGGATTGTCTTCGCTGACGTTACGCTCGATGGCTTGATACAAAGCGCCAGCGATCTTTTCGGTGGTGCTTGACCAAATATCGATGATCTTGTTGTGGCGTTCTCCATCGGTAATGACACCTTGGCGGTGCTGATTATCGACGCGAGCGACTTCGCGGTTAGCGGATTGGAGGTATTCGTCTTTGACTTTAGGACGGATCATGTCCTTCAAGCCCATGGAGACACCTGCGCGGCAAGCCCATTCATAGCCCAAGCTCTTGAGCTTATCGAGGGTGATGACGGTGCGGTCGTGACCGACGACGTGGTGACAATAGAGGATCAAATCGCCGAGAGTCGACTTGGTGACCTTAGCATTGTAGAAGCCCATTTCATCAGGCCATACTTCATTAAAGATGACGCGGCCAACGAGGGTTTCGATGGTGCTGGAGGTTGGGTCACCGTATTTGCGCTCGGGGTGGCCGAGGTCAGGGTTACGGAAGCGGATACGATCGTGGACCTTGACGGAGCCTTCGTCGTAAGCAAAGATGACCTCAGCCATATCATTAAAGAGCGGCAAGTGATCTTGGGTCTTTTCAGCCTTACCGCCGACTTCCTTGCCAGCGAGCTTGTCGACTTGGCTAGGGATGGTCAAGTAGTAGCATCCCAAAGCAATATCTTGCGTCGGGGTCATGATACACTTACCAGATGCCGGAGAGAAGATGGAGTTAGACGCGAGCATCATCAAGCGGCTTTCGAGCTGAGCTTCGATTGAGAGCGGCACGTGTACAGCCATTTGGTCACCGTCACAGTCGGCGTTAAATGCAGTACAAACCATCGGGTGCAAGCGGATCGCTTCGCCTTCGATCAAGACAGGCTCAAATGATTGGATCGACAATCTGTGCAAGGTCGGAGCGCGGTTAAGCATGACGGTCTTGCCCTTGGTGACTTCTTCGAGGATGTCCCAGACCTTTTTCTCCTGGCGCTCAATCATCTTACGCGCAGTGCGCACGGTGTGGCATTCGCCCATTTCTTTGAGGCGGCGGATAATGAAAGGCTCAAACAGGGTCAATGCCATCTTTTTAGGGATACCGCATTGGTTGAGCTTGAGGTGAGGACCGACGACGATAACCGAACGACCCGAATAGTCAACACGCTTACCGAGCAAGTTTTGACGGAAGCGGCCGCTCTTACCTTTGAGCATATCGCTCAAAGACTTCAAGGGGCGGCTAGCAGCGCCAGTGACAGGGCGACCATGGCGACCATTGTCAAAGACAGCGTCGACAGCTTCTTGGAGCATGCGCTTTTCGTTACGGATGATGACGTCAGGGGTCTTCAATGCCAACAAATGCTTCAAGCGGTTGTTGCGGTTGATGACACGGCGATAGAGGTCATTGAGGTCAGAGGTTGCGAAACGGCCACCTTCGAGAGGGACGAGCGGACGCAATTCTGGTGGGATGACTGGCAAGACGTCCAAGATCATCCATTCGGGCTTAGCACCGCTGGTGCGGAAGCCATCGACGATCTTCATACGCTTGGTGATCTTTTTGCGAGTCTGCTTGGACTTGGTGTTTTCGATTTCTTCTTCGAGCTGGATCATGAGCTCATCGAGGTCGACATTGCGCAAGCAAGTGCGGATGACTTCAGCGCCCATACCCGCCTCAAAGACATCGCCATACTTTTGGCAAGCATCCATGTATTCGGGTTCGGTCAAGAGCTGCAAGTACTGCAGGGGCGTGTCGCCGGGATCGGTGACGAGGTAGTCTTCATAATACAAGACACGCTCGAGGACCTGGGCGGGCAAGTCCAAGACCAAGCCGATGCGGCTAGGCGAGCACTTGAAGAACCAGATATGAGAGACCGGGACGGCCAATTCGATATGGCCCATGCGTTCACGGCGGACACGAGCGACGGTGACTTCGACGCCACAGCGATCGCAAACGATGCCCTTGTGCTTGATACGCTTGTATTTACCGCAAGCACATTCCCAGTCGCGAGTCGGCCCGAAGATCTTTTCGCAGAAAAGGCCATCACGGTCTGGGCGATAGGTGCGATAGTTGATTGTTTCAGCATTGCGCACTTCCCCGTGCGACCAAGATCTGATCGCTTCGGGGGAAGCCAATGTGATGCTCACTGCATCATATTGGCTGCTGGCTGCTTGTTTAAACATATCATTAGCTGCTGCATAAGGATTCATAAATTACTTACTCCATCGATAGATTAAAGAGACTTGTTGGTATCATCGGCATCTTCAGCGTCGCCCAAGAGCTTCATATCCAAGCACAATCCGCGCAATTCGCGCATCAAGACTGAGAATGATTCAGGGGTGCCCGCTTCGAGCGAGTTTTGACCCTTCACGATAGATTCGTAAATCCTCGTACGGCCCGTGACATCGTCGGACTTCACGGTTAACAATTCTTGGAGTGCGTAAGCTACGCCGTAAGCTTCCAAAGCCCAGACTTCCATTTCACCCATACGCTGACCGCCGTATTGTGCTTTACCACCGAGCGGTTGTTGAGTGACCAAGGAGTAAGGACCAGTCGCACGGGCGTGGATCTTATCAGTAACCAAGTGGTGCAACTTGAGCATGTAAATTTTACCAACGACGACGCGCTGGTCAAAAGGTTCACCGGTCAAGCCATCATAGAGCTGGGCTTTACCATCAGGGCTGATCCATGGGACTTGACCTGGGGTATCCTCTTGGTGCTGACGAGCACGAGCGAGCAAATCGTCGACTTCGGATTCGAGACATCCGTCAAAGACAGGCGTCTTGACGTGCATGCCCAATTCAAAGCAAGCACCGCCGAGTACGGTTTCGAAGAGCTGACCCAAGTTCATACGCGAAGGCACGCCCAAGGGGTTCAAGACGATATCAACGGTACGTCCATCAGGCAAGAATGGCATATCGCAGTCGGGCAAGATGCGCGAGACGATACCCTTGTTACCGTGACGACCAGCGAGCTTATCACCGACGGAGAGATTTTTCTTATCCGCGATAAAGACACGCACCTGCTTGACGACCAAGCCGTCGTCGCCAAATGACGCACCATAGGGCTCGAAGCCTTCGGTGAGCATTTCTTCGACA
This sequence comes from uncultured Lentisphaeraceae bacterium, assembly GCA_964478335.1. Classification (GTDB taxonomy): domain Bacteria; phylum Verrucomicrobiota; class Kiritimatiellia; order RFP12; family DVOR01; genus CAYZIC01. Next base: position 23,783 of record CAYZIC010000002.1, read on the forward strand.
TCGGCGAAGCGTTCTCTAAAGCCATCGATCACGCCCTCGATCTGTTCTTGAATAGGGCTATTTTCGATTTGGATGTGGTCATGAGCTGCAGCAAGCTTAGCCAAGACGGTCTTGGTGATCTTGCGGTTCGCCGGGACGATAATTTCGCCAGAGTCCATATCCAAGACATCGAGAGCGATTTTTTCGCCCAGCAAGACATTGCTCAAAGCAGACGTGAGCTCTTCTTCGAGCTCAGCGCGACGACGCTTTTGCAATTCTTCACGCTTGCGCAATTCTTGAGCACGATCCTCTTCACGCTGGGTGATGGAGATGTATTCATCCTCGACAAAGTCACCGGTTGACTGCTCAGCCTTGGCGGCTTTCATCTTGCGGAGCTTTTCTTCAGCAGCCTTAGCGCGAGCAGGGTCGACGTTGGAGACCTTGATATTCATGACGATACCACGCGTACCCGGGGGGACGATCAAGGAGGTGTCACGGACATCAGCAGCCTTTTCCCCGAAGATTGCGCGCAAGAGGCGCTCTTCTGGAGCCAATTCTGTTTCGCTCTTAGGTGTAATTTTACCGACCAAGATATCACCCGGGCGGACTTCCGCACCGATGCGCACGATACCATCAGCGTCCAAGTTGCGCAGGGCATCTTCACCGACATTCGGGATGTCTCGAGTGATGATTTCTGGGCCGAGCTTGGTTTCACGGGCGGTGGCGTTTTGCTCTGTGATGTGGATTGAAGTAAAGACATCGTTACGGACGCAGCGCTCGTTGATCAAGATAGCATCTTCGAAGTTAAAGCCACGCCATGGCATAAATGCCACGAGCATGTTTTTACCGAGAGCCAATTCGCCTTGATCCGTAGCAGGGCCGTCAGCGAGGGTATCACCAGCCTTGACGACTTGTCCCAGAGCGACGACGGGCTTTTGGTTAAAGCAAGTACCAGCATTGCTTCTGCGGAACTTCTGCAAGATGTATCGCTTAGCATCCTTGACCTTTTCACCGAGTCGGATTTTAGGATCGAGGGAGCCATCCTTAGAGACGACGATCTCTTCACCAGAGACGTAGGCGACGATGCCGTCATCTTCGGTGCGGACCGTGACGCAGGAGTCAGCAGCAGCGATGCCTTCTTGGCCAGTACCGACGATTGGGCGCTCGGACTTCATCAAGGGCACACCCTGACGCATCATGTTCGCACCCATCAAGGCACGGTTCGCGTCGTCGTGTTCCAAGAAAGGAATCAAGCCCGCAGCGATCGAGATCACCTGGATCGGGGAGACGTCCATCATCTGGATCTCTTCACGAGGGACCGTGGTGAAGTCTTCCTTCTTCGAGCGCGCCTTAACGATCGGGTTAACGAAGCGGCCCTTTTCGTCCAAAGGCGCATTCGCCTGAGCGATGACGTACTTTTCTTCTTCCTCAGCGTCCATGTAGATCACTTCGTCAGTGACGCGGCCTTTTTTGACGACACGGTAAGGGGTTTCGATAAAGCCAAACTTGTTGACCTTAGCATAGATACCCAATGAGGAGATCAAACCGATGTTTGGACCTTCAGGCGTTTCAATGGGGCAGATACGGCCGTAGTGAGAGGTGTGGACGTCGCGGACTTCAAAGCCAGCACGCTCACGGCTCAAACCACCAGGTCCCAAAGCTGAGAGACGGCGCTTGTGAGCCAATCCGCTCAGGGGGTTGGTCATATCCATGAATTGGCTCAATTGGCTACGTCCAAAGAAATCTTGGATGACTGCAGAGAGAGACTTGGATGTGACCAAGCTGATCGGCGTCATCGGCTTAGCCGTTGGCGAGGTAGGATCATAGACAGCCATACGCTCGCGGATGAGGCGCTCAGTACGAGCCAAGCCAATGCGGCATTGGTTTTCGAGCAATTCGCCTGCCGTGCGGACGCGACGGTTACCCAAGTGGTCAATATCATCGACATCGGCATTGCCAGAGCGGATATTGAGCAAGAGGCGGAGCGCTTCGATGACTTCGATACCATCGTCGCTCAAGACGCGCAATTCGCCAGACACTTTGTCTTCGAGACCGAGACGACGGTTGATTTTGTAACGACCGACAGAGCCCAGGTCATAACGGCGAGGATCAAAGAAGAGTCGGTGAATAAAGCCCTTTGCGTTTGCAACGGTATTGGGGTCTCCTGGACGCAAGCGGTGATAGATTTCGCGGAATGCTTCCTCTTCGTTATGAGTGAGGTCGACCTTGATCGTTTTCATCAAGACACCCTTATCAAAAGAAGTATCGACGACGTCGATGATTGGTACGCCAGCGCGAGCAGCTTGCTCGATGAGAGCAGGAGTCAACGGGTCATAACGGCGCGCCAAAACGGCGGTCGATGAGACGTCGACGAGGTCTTCTTTAAGCACAAAGTCCGCCAAGTCATCATCATCCCAGACATTGTCTGTGGGCAAAGACTTAAAGGAGTAAAAGAGGTTAAGGATGGCTTCGTCCGAGCTGTATCCGATGGTGCGCAAGAATGTCGTAACATGAAACTTACGACGGCGATGACGGCGGTCGAGGTAGACCCACATGACATCAGAAGCGTCGAACTGGATCTCGATCCATGAGCCACGATCAGGGATAATGCGGACAGAGTAGAGGTCCTGTCCATTGGGGTGCACGGCAGCTTCGGAGCAAACGCCCGGAGAGCGGTGTAATTGACTGACAATGACGCGCTCAGCGCCATTGATGATAAATGCACCATCAGGAGTCATCAAGGGGATTTCCCCCATGAATACGGTGTCTTCGCGAACTTCATCACCGTCTTTGAGACGGAAAGTAGCCTGCAGGGGTGCGGAATAAGTGGAGCCATCTGTCAGCGCGACAAAAGCAGTGGATTTTGGAGTCTCCAAATCGTACTTTACAAAGTCAAGGGTAAACCGCCCATCGTAACTTTGAATGGGGAAAACTTCCCGGAAAATAGCCTGCAAGCCTTTGTTTTCACGCTTCCCAACAGGGGTTTCACGTTGGAGAAATTCGTGATAGGACTTTGTTTGAATCTCAATCAAATCTGGTGGTTGCACAACTGCGTGTAGCTTACCGAATGTATGATCGTCAACCATGGCTTGCCTTATAATTAGAGGTTAAAAGAGTAGATAAAATTAGACGGGACAAGGATCACCCGACAAAACGGATGATCCTTGTGATTTTAGGCAGCAATCAAGTTACTTGATTTCAACCTTAGCGCCAGCCTTCTCGAGGGATTCCTTGATCTTGGCAGCTTCGTCTTTGTCGACGCCAGACTTGACAGCCTTAGGAGCGCCTTCGACCATGTCCTTAGCATCCTTGAGGCCGAGACCAGTGATGGCACGGACTTCTTTGATGACGGCGATCTTGTTTGCGCCGACTTCTGCGAGGACGACATCAAATTCGGTCTTTTCTTCAGCAGCAGGAGCAGCAGCGCCAGCAGCAGCAACAGCGACAGGAGCAGCGGCAGAAACGCCCCACTTTTCTTCGAGAGCTTTAACGAGGTCAGCAACTTCGAGCACGGTCATCGCGCTGAGAACATCAACGATTTCTTCTTGAGTCATAGTATTAACTTCTTTCTTTTTTGTGATCAAACCGCCTCTGATCATTCAGAGGAGGAGGCTCCCTAGGGTAAACGGCTGAGACCACTCAGTCGGCCGAGCCCTAGGGGTTTTACAGCACTTAAGCCTCAGGAGTTGCAGCGGGAGCTGCTTCTTCTGCGACAGGGGCTTCTTCAGCAGCAGGAGCTGCTTCTTCTGCAGCGGGAGCTGCTTCTTCACCAGCTGCATCATTCTTAGCTTGCAAGACGCGAGCCATTTGAGATGCAGGAGCTTGAAGAGTACCGAGCAATCTTGCCTGCTGAGCAGCGAGGGAGATAAGCTCGGAGAGGGCTTTGATTTCGATTTCGGTCACGGCCTTCTTATTCAGTTGGCCACCCTTGATCGCTGCCTTTTCTTCGTTTTTCTTAACGAATTCGACGAGAGTCTTAGCGATGTCAGCGACGTCACCGTTACCGGTGATGACAGCGGTAGGGCCAGAGAGGATCTCGGAAAGATCGTCCCAACCCAAATCGGCTGCGACTTTAGCAATGTAAGAGTTTTTGATGACGGTAGCTTTGGCGCCCTTTGAGCCGAGTGCGGTGCGCAATTCGGTCAATTGAGCGACGGTCAAGCCGCCGAAATTCATGAGGAATGCGAAATCGGTGTCTTTGAGGACTTCGGTCACTTCGCGGTAGATAGCTGCCACTTCAGGGCGTCTCATTTCGGTAGACATTGTGATTACTCCTTAACGATTACGCGGACGCCAACGCCCATGGTTGAGCTGATCGTGCAATTACGGATAAAGATACCCTTAGCTGCGGCGGGACGTTCGTGCTTGACAGCGTCGATGACGGTTGCGATGTTTGCAGCCAATGCGTCAGCTTCAAAGCTGAGCTTGCCACCTTGGACGCAGACGTTACCGGTGCGGTCCATGCGGAAGTCAACCTTACCAGCTTGAGCAGCCTTGACGGCAGCAGCGATATCATCGGTGACGGTGCCAGTCTTGGGGTTAGGCATCAAGCCACGCGGACCCAAGACACGAGCGACGGTGCGCACGAGCTTCATTGCGTCGGTGGTTGCGATTGCCACGTCAAAATCGACGAAGCCGCCTTTGACGCGCTCGATGAGGTCTTCGTAACCGACGACATCTGCGCCAGCAGCGGTTGCTTCATCAGCTTTATCGCCAGCGGCGAAAACGATGACGCGCACGTGCTTACCAGTGCCGTTGGGGAGACTGACGGTACCACGGACAGCTTGATCAGACTTAGTCGGATCAACGCCGAGACGAAACGCAACTTCGACGGTTTCATCAAATTTAGCACCGGGGTTAGCCTTGATAAAAGCGATTGCTTCTTCGAGGGAGACGGCCTGCTTAGGGGCCTTTGCCAGGAGATCCTGGTGTTTTTTACCAAACTTTGCCATGTCGTTACCTCTTAGTCAACAATTTCCACGCCCATGCTGCGCGCGGTGCCTTCGATCATGCGAGCGGCTGCTTCGGGGTCGGAAGCGTTCAAATCCTCTGCCTTGATCTTAACGATTTCGGCGACTTGAGCGCGGGTAAGCTTACCGATTTTGTCGGTGTTAGGCTTGCCAGATCCCTTGGCTGCATTTGCATACTTCTTGATGAGTGCTGATGCAGGCGGTGACTTCAAGATAAAGGTGAAGCTACGGTCAGCATAAACGGTGATAACGACAGGGATGATCATCCCTTGCTTGTCTTGAGTCTTGGCATTAAATTCTTTGCAGAATGCCATGATGTTAACGCCTTGAGAACCGAGCGCAGGACCAACAGGTGGTGCGGGGTTTGCGGCGCCTGCAGTGATCTGCAGCTTGATTAGGCCGGTGACTTTCTTAGCCATTTTTCTGTTCCTTTTTGTCTATGTTTGCCTCCCGGAGATCCTTTCCGGTACAAGCGACAAACCCTTGACGGGGTTAGATATAAAGACAAGTGAACAGGCTTTTAAGCCTGTTCGTTATTCTTGTTTGCATATTGAAGAGTCGGGTCCGTCTCTTCGAAGCGCTCAAGCTGCCAGTATTCTAACTCAACCGGAGCGGTGCGTCCAAAGATGGACACGGAGACCTTAAGTCTGCCCCGATTGGGATCGATTTCATCAACTACGCCACTGAAGCTCATGAATGGACCATCCTTGATGCGTACAGTTTCGCCCAGTTGAAAGATAATTTTGGGTTTGGCGACTTCTTCCTGAGCCTGTGCTTGATTCATCAAATCGCTGGCTTCTTGGTCGGTCAAAGCGCGAGGGCGCTCGGATGAGCCACCGATAAAACCAATCAAGTTGGGTACGGTTTGCAAAAAGCTGTACACCGTTTGATTGATCGTCCGCTTGGAGTCGTCATTGTATAGCGCCATGTGGGCGAATACATACCCGGGGTAAATTTTGCGCGTGATCGTGCGCTTCTTGCCTTCACGAACTTCTGAGACGCGCTCAGTGAGGACAACGATACCAGTTGAGTTGACTTCTTCATCATCAGCGCCTTCGGCTGCGATGTCAAAATACTCAGACAAGCCCTGATTACGGACTTGTGCGATAATGTAACGCTGCACTTTTTGTTCTTGGCCTGTGAGTGCTTGTAATACGAACCATTGCTTCATAATAGCAGCTCCAATTAGCCCATGATCCAGGAGAGGGCAGAGCGAATCAGCTCATCACAAACCATAATCACGAAAGCGAGCAAGAAAATAAAGATAACAACCACAGAGCTAGAGTCGACGAGCTCCTTACGCTCAGGCCAAGTAATACGCTTTAGCTCGAGTGTCAGCTCATGAAAAAAGGCTTGGATCTTTGTCAACATCTGATGTCCTTGGGTTTTCTCTTAAATGGCAGGCCAGGAGGGATTCGAACCCCCATAGGCAGTTTTGGAGACTGCTGCTCTGCCGTTGAACTACTGGCCTATAAAATTGGGGACAATTACTTGGTTTCGCGGTGAAGCGTACGCTTGCGTTCAAAGGGGCAGAACTTGAGCATTTCGACACGCTCGGTCTGAGTCTTCTTGTTGCGCGTAGTGGTGTAATTGCGGTGCTTGCATTCGGTGCAAGCCAAAATTGCGAGTTCTCTGGGCATAATTGCCTCTCTTTGCTGTGTGGAGGATCCTGCATTCGGAGCGGAGGGCCACTCCGAATGCAGTCAAGTTCACAGGATTGATGCTTACTTAACGATCTGGTCGACGGTACCAGCACCAACGGTGCGGCCGCCTTCGCGGATTGCGAAGCGCATCTTTTCTTCCAAAGCGACAGGTGCAATCAAAGTAACGGTGATTGCGATGTTGTCACCAGGCATAACCATTTCGACGCCTTCAGGAAGGGTGATATCGCCGGTCACGTCAGTGGTACGGATGTAGAACTGAGGACGGTAGCCCTTGAAGAAAGGAGTATGACGGCCACCTTCGTCCTTGGTGAGGACGTAGACATTGCCGGTGAATTCGGTGTGAGGGGTGATCGAACCAGGCTTTGCGAGCACTTGGCCACGTTCAACGTCTTCCTTCTTGGTACCGCGGAGCAAGCAACCGACGTTATCGCCAGCTTGACCTTGGTCGAGGAGCTTACGGAACATTTCCACGCCGGTAACGGTGGTCTTAGCGGTGTCGCGGATACCGATCAATTCAGCTTCGTCGCCAACCTTGATCACGCCACGTTCGACACGGCCGGTAACAACCGTACCACGACCTTCAATGGAGAAGACGTCTTCGATAGGCATCAAGAATGCTTGGTCAACCAAACGGATTGGATCAGGAATGTAGGTGTCGAGCTGGTTCATGAGCTCGTCGATGCAAGCGCAAGCAGGATCGTCTGCAGTTGCTGCTTGGGTTGCGGGGTAAGCGCAGCCACGGACGATAGGGCAACCTTCGTAGCCATACTTTTCGAGCAATTCGGAAATTTCCATTTCAACCAAATCGAGCAATTCATCGTCATCAACAAGGTCAACCTTGTTCATGAAGACAACGATTTGAGGCACGCCGACTTGGCGAGCGAGAAGGACGTGTTCACGGGTTTGGGGCATCACACCGGTATCTGCAGCAACAACGAGGATTGCAGCGTCCATTTGTGCTGCACCAGTGATCATGTTTTTAACATAGTCAGCGTGACCAGGGCAGTCAACGTGGGCATAGTGACGAGCAGCGGTTGCGTATTCAACGTGTGCCGTTGCGATCGTAACGATCTTCTTTGCGTCACGGCGACCAGCGGATTCAGATGCCTTAGCAACTTCATCGTACTTGATTTCTTCGCTGTAACCCTTGAGAGCTTGAACGTGAGTGATAGCAGCGGTCAAAGTGGTCTTACCATGGTCAACGTGACCAATCGTACCAACGTTTACGTGGACCTTATCGCCGCGATCGAAGTTTTCTTTAGCCATTTTTATTCTCCTGTGAACGGATGTCTTGTTTATACTTCGTATTAATGGAGCCTACGAACGGGATCGAACCGGCGACCTCATCCTTACCAAGGATGTGCTCTACCAACTGAGCTACGTAGGCGTTGTCCTTCTTGCTTCCACCTGGATGCAAAAAATCAAAAACGCAATCAATTTAGCATATTTGGGTACAATAGTCAATGCCAAATGTGAGATTGACAGCATAAAACTGCCCAATCTGCGTATAATCATCGAGGAAATGGAGCCTACGAACGGGATCGAACCGGCGACCTCATCCTTACCAAGGATGTGC
>CAYZIC010000002.1:32071-63632 GCA_964478335.1 uncultured Lentisphaeraceae bacterium
TCTACCAACTGAGCTACGTAGGCGTCAAAAGAGACCTCTTCGATGAAGTAGGCAGTAATAGACCATATTTTACCCAATTTGTCAACCGTAAAAAGCACAAATCAGCCACTTTCACAAAACACTCACGAAAATAGAATGACTTATCAAAAAAAACAGGATCGTACGCCATCTAGCAAAAAGCTTAAAAACAGCCTTCCTGTAGCTAATTTGCGTTTCATCCACCTCTTAATCCACCCCTCGCCCTCCTCACAGACCGCTATCTATTATAGTATACGCAGTGACTCCATAGATGCGTCTACTGCGATGACGCTCACCCATCCCCCCCCGCCACGACAGATTTCCTCAAAGAAGTGCCGACCAAAGCCTCCACAAGCGTCAGCCCCTCCCCAATTTGAGGGCCACTAAGGGCCAATTCGACTCTTACCTAAGGCATGAAGCGACTCTTAGACATCCCCCTCCCCCACCCTAAACCGCGGCACAAAAAATCCCGAGGTGGCGTCTTGCCTAACCTCGGGATGGGTTGCATCAAACCTCGGGCACCTTTGTGTCAAACCTCGGGAGGGTTTGATGCGGGCTCTTCCTTTACGCTTTGGCGGCTACAGGGTGACCTTGATTTGCACGAAGTGGGCACTGGGGTCGAGCTGGAGCGAACCGTCTGGCGCGAACTGGGGCGTGACGGGCTGCATCTGGTCGAGCGTTTTGCCAGCGCGGATCTGGAGGGTGCCATTGACTTTCGTCAGATCAAGGGGCGCGCGTGCTGTTTTGGCGGAGCGTGTGGCACTGGTGGTGGCGACTTCGGCTCGAATCACGACGCGGCCATCCTTGATGGTGAGCGAGCTCAAGGCGAGGATGGGTTCGCTCTCGGTGGCGGGCACACCTAATAGGAAGTGTTTGAGGTGGGCTGCTGTCACGGGGGTGGTTTGGGCTTTGGCCCATTGATCAAACTTGACCTTGACCTCGGCTTGGTGAGCGGGATCGGTGACGCTGCCTACCAATGCGTCATCGAGCCACGTTGGCACGTCTGGCACGGCAGGTGCTGTCGACTCCCACTTGAAATTGGAGAGCTGTAGCTTACGATCATAATAATACTTGATGCTGCCAATCTTTTGGCGCCAGACGAGGCTGTGGGGGCCGTCTGTCAAGGTCTCCGTCGAGGTGCCAGCAAAAACCTTATCTCCGTTGTACGCATGGGCGTAGATTTCATCGTCGTCTACGGTAAAAGTGCTCTTATTCTGCCATGAGTAAGATTCGACAGCGTAGTCATGGGTCAGCTTGCCAGGGCCATTGACTTGCCAAGTCAGCACCATTTCGTCGCCATCTTGTGTGGCGACACCGGCAAACAAGGCATTGGGCTTGCTGGGATCGAGGAGCCATGGTTCTGCGACGGTGGTCGAGGTCATGGTCCAGGTGCCGCCCTCAACGCCGAGAGCCAGGCCGGGCGTTTGGTACTGTTTTGTCACGGGCAAAGAGGTGAAGGCCGCCGCATCGGTGCTGAGAGCCACCGCTTGCACGGCGTGCTCTGCGGTTGCGTCAAATGGCTGCGTGTAGCAGGGCGAGGTGCGGGTCAATGGCGCGCCATCAGCCACGTAGCGCAGCTGGTTAGGGCCTGTTTGAGTGAGCGTCACCGTTACGGGCAGGCGGCTTTGCAATTCACAAATGGGCGAAATGGTCGGTGCGGGCACCACGGTAGGCGTGGTGTGATAGTGCGTGATAATCTGGCTCAAGGCCTCAACAGTGCCGTCGTAGAGGACGCTCCCAACGGGTGTCGTATGCGATTGGTTATCGACTGGATGGTAGACTGTAACGGCTGTGCATGCTTCATCTGCTCGTGTCAAGACGAATTCAGGATAGTACACCGTGCCCGAGCCGCCAGCTTCTCGGCGTTTCTGCCAGAAGAAGGCTGCTGCAGGGTCTGTGTAGATGAATTGAGATGCATCGGCAGAGACCAAATAGATACCATTGAGCTTGGCCCACAAGAGGAAGCGCGGATCACGAATCACGCGAGCGAATGCGCGGCTATAACTGCACCCTGCCTCATTGGCAAGCAAGCAGACAATCATCTTGCCATCTCGCTGTGCGGCGGTCTTGACTTGATCAATATCCCATGTCCAAACGCCAGGGGTGACGGGTTCTTTTTTGACGCACTTCACCGATGTCACGAGGCTATTTTCTCGTCCAGGGCGCGCTGCCACGACTGAGAGGATGGTGGATGTGGTGAAGGTCAAGGGCGCGGTGTAGACCAGGGAGCTGGTCGTGGGTGTCGTGCCATCGAGGGTGTAGTAGAGGGTCGTCTCATTGGGGTGCGCACTGGGGGCCAAGGATACTGTGTACGTGTCCTCAAAGAAGACCACACCCGGATTACCCTCGACGCTCGGCTCTATGGTTGGCATCTCGGTAAAGCGATCAAAGCGCACTTGGTCTAAATAGAAGACAGCCGCGGCTTCATGCGCCCTTAAGCGGAAGGTCACCTCGTGCTCTCCAGCGGGGATCTCATAACTAAATGATTTCCAGTGACCATAGTCACTAAACGTAATTACCGACTGATTGTCAATGAGGCAGTCAAAGGTGCCCACGTATTGTCGAGTATCATATCTGGCGGCAAAGGAGAGCTGCGTCGGGCCTGTCATGGTCGTTTTAAGCCAGTAGGTGTAATCCTCGACCCCGTCCTTGAGCACGCTCTTGATGGCATTCTTACCATCAAAGGTTTGCTCCGATTGGATTTGCCAGGTGCAATTGTTGGAGGATGTCCAGGCTAATTGTGGTGCCTCAATGCCCTCGGCAAAGCAATCCAATTGGTAGCGAGCCTCATAAACGGGACTGGTCACGCCTTGATAGACCGAGATCGCCTTGACCGTGGTCGAACAATTCACCGTAAAGGCACCCGTATATAAGGTCGAGGCGGTCGTAGGCGTCGTGCCATCGAGCGTGTAGTAGATCGAGGCAGCTGGCTGAGAAACGGCCAACGTGATGGGCAAAGCCTGCGCAAAGATCGTGCCGCTCTGTGGCTCAAAGTCAACCTCATACGAGACGGGGATCTTTTGGGCGTAATAGTTGGCCGTCCCCCTAAAGGTCTGCTCTATGATGCGGGTATTGTCATTCTTGTCTGCGGTGCCCACTGGCACCCCTAAATAGGTGTGGTCGGGCGAAGAGAAATAGGGGATTGTCGTATAGCTATTGCCATAACCATCGTCGCGATAGGCCATAATCGTGCAGTATTTCTGGCCATTGGCGGTTAAGTAGTACCCAGAGGAATAGGTCAAGTCATTCATTTGAGGGCCAGGGGCACTCTTTTGCGCATTGCTATGGCCTGCGCCCAAGTTGTGGCCCACCTCATGGGTCATCGTATAGCCCAAGGGCACCGAGCGCACACTTGACACCGAGCAGGCATATTTGGCAAACCCTGATTGCCCCTCTAGACTCGTCAATGCAAATCCCTTACCGACAACGCCATAAGCAGATCCCGTGTCAATCATGCTACAGACCATATCCGCACCCACGGCGGTGCGTTTGGCATTAACCCCGGCCCAGGCGCCGTCGCGCAGGGCGTTCAGGCTCGTCTCTAAACTGGCACTTGTCTCTGCGGCGGTCATCATGCCGACCAATCTAAAACGAAACCGCTCATGCAGCCCCGTATTGCGAATGGCGTCATTCATCTTTTGCACGGCGGCCTCGGCAAAGGTGTCCAGCGTGCCGTGATTCTGCCCTGTCACCCACTTTGCAGCCCCTTGATCATAGACGATCAAGATATCGATATAGGTATCGACCAGCGGATCCGCCGCGAAAAGCGCAAGCTGCGAGGCGCTAGCCTTGGCTGGTATCTCGGGCGTAACCGCCGGCAAATCAACCACCGGCAAGTCGGTGCGATACGCCATCACCGCCGTCGCATGGGGCTGCGGCATCACACGATACGCCCGTTGCTGCTCGGGGTCAATCCAGTCAATAGCCACCCCATCATCACTCACCAAGACGGAGGCAACCGCTACGTCGGACGATTCGCCCTTGACCGATGCCAAAAAGCTCTGCCGCAGCAAAACCGTGGGCGTCTGCTCGAGCAAGACAAAGGTCGCCTGCACGTCATCAAAGAACCGCACCTGCACTTCGTCCCCCACCGCAAACCGCGGTGAGCCCATGCCCAACGCCTGCGCTGACGAGCGCGGGATCACGACTTGACGCAAGAGCGCCTCATCGCCACCCCCAGTGCCTGCTACAGACATCACTGCGCCGCTAGGTTGGCCACCACCCAACGCTGCGCGCTGGGTAAAATCCAAGATATACTGCTTTGCAAAGCTGGTCACAGCAAGCAAAAGCATCCCTACCAATGATAAGATAATCTTCATAACACACTCCTCAATCTCAGATTAATGGTCTCCCAATCTGAGATCAAGATAACAAAATTCACTGCATCTGTCGAGGATAAAACGCTTAAAATTAAGATAAAATGACCGAATCACCCTTAAAAAGTAAATCCCGAAGTTGTCTTTCCATCACAAAAACCGCAACGTCCACCCAATTCCCCTCCTAAAAAGGGTGCCTAGCGCCACTTTAACCTTGCTTCTAGACACGCTTTATGGTAGGCTATGTGACAATTCGTGAATGGGCTTTAGCAGCATACTCCCTTCGCGCAATCATCCCTACAAAGGCTTTTACTATGAAAATGAAGTTCCTCCTCGCTTGCGCAGCGTGCGTATTGAATCTGGCCACGGCCTCTGCACAGTTGATCATCAATGAGATCTGCGCCAAATCAACCGTCAATAACTACCCGCGTGAAAAGCCTACGTTGGCAGCCGACTGGGTGGAATTGTACAACACCTCGGCTCTGGCAGTCTCTGGACAAGGGTGGCAGTTATCACGCTTGGAGGGCTCTAAGGCTAAAACCTATTCGCTACCTGCGGTGCAAATCCCTGCCAAGGGCTATGCGGTCGTCTATTTTGTGGGCAAGGATGGGATCATGGTCAGCGATCCCACAAAACCCATGGCAATGGATACGGGGTTAAGCGCTAAGAATGGTGCCCAGACAATCCTGCTGGCCTATAATGGCGTAGAAAAGGATCGCTTGCAGATCCCTGAATCTTTAGGTGATGACCAAACTATCGGTGTCGCAGCAACGGGGTTGGTCGAGCAGACGCTCATTGGCGCCGATACGCCCTACGCCTATGCCGTACCCCAAAATGGCGACTGGGGCGCAACCTGGCGCGAGGTCGGATTTGATGCCTCCGCTTGGACGCCTGGCAAAGGCGCCTTGGGTGCAACGGGCGACCAGGTCACCGAGGTCACTGGCCGCAAGGCATTCTTCACCTTTAACCAGCTGCAATACGAAGACTGGAAAGCCTCAGCATTCCCTGCTGATGATGCGAGTGGCACCTTGCTTAAGGTCAAAGAGCTCGGCACGATTCGATGCCTGACACAAGAAACCGCCGACATCGATGGCGTTTCTCGCACCAATGTGATGGACTTCTCGCTCAACACCTCAGCCACAGCCGCCGCGGTTCTTGACTCTGGCACGAACTACATGTCCCCCAAGGGTGCGATGACCATGAGCTTTTGGGTCAAGATGCCCACGCAAATCAATAATGGTGGTGGCGGTGGCGTGACCTTAATCGGCACTCGCCAAAAGGCAAACAACCATAATCATGGGTTTGTCTTTTCCATAACGTCGACGGGGTTACGCATGGAGATGTGGAATGGCACAGGCGGTCGAGCCGTCGAGGAAATGTCGTCTATTCGGATCAATGATGCGCGCTGGCACCACCTCTCTCTCGCACTCGAGCGCACGACCAATTCGACGCGTTTGGCGGTTTACCTAGATGGCAAACCCGAACTCGCCCACACCAGCACCTTATCTACTGCGTGCCAGTTTGTACCCAACACGCCGCTCTACTTTGGCTATTGCGGGACTAGCAGCTCCTATTGGAATCAGCCCCTCAAGGGGATGCTCGATGACGTTGCCATCTATGACCACTACTTGACGGCAGATGAGGCGATGGTGCTCTATTCGGGCAAAGGGCCGAGTGCGCCGGTTGACCCAGTGCCGGACTATACGACGACGGTCGATCTACAGCCTGCAGAAAATAGCGTCTACACGCGTACCGTCGTCACGCAACCGGCTGGCGCAATCAACTATGGCAAGCTGGGCTTGGCCTATCAAGATGCCGTGCGTGTCTGGGTCAATGGCGCGGAACTCTTTCGCAGTGACTCCTTTGGCAACAATCCAGCATGGGATGCTGCCGCAGAATCGGCCCACCCAGTCGGCTCTGGCGACATTCAGACCGTTTCTCCAGAATTCTTCACGCCTGGCGAACCGCTGGTTGTTGCGGCGCAATGGGCACGCAGAAGTGCGGCTGAGGCGCCGTTGTATGGTTCGCTAGGATTGTCGGTCGTCACGACCAACGTTGCGGACAAGGCCTATGCGATCTTTAATCAGATGACCTTGGGCGGCGAGAATAATCCGCTGGAGATGATTCCCTTTGGCGTGAGCTTTGCCAATGCCAGCCACACGCCAGCAGTGCCCGCCCCCACGGACGACATTACCATCACGGTCGACTCGATCGCAATGAATGCCAAGACGCCTGTCACGAATGCCACGCTCTACCTGCGTAAGATGTTCGAGACGCAGCTGGTCTCTGGCCAGACCACGGCCAAGGAAAAGGCCTACCCGATGGACAAGGTCGGCACAATTGGCCTGACCACGACTTGGCGCGTGACGGTACCAGCCGCGGACTTGCCGCCTGCTGGCAACCTCTTCCGCTATCGCATTGTGGCGACCGACAGCAATGCCAAATCGTGGCGCGAACCGGCCTTTTACGATCCGCTCAATGGCCCCGAATATCACGGCTCGATTGTGCGCAGCCCCGTCGAATCAGAATTGCCCGTCTACCACCTCTTTGTCAGCTCTGACAACCTCACCAACATGGACAAGCAGTACGACTCCATTATGGGGGCGACACCCAAAGGCGCGCGCTGTAGCCTCTTTTATGATGGTGAGCTCTATGACAATGTCCGCATCGACTTGCGTGGTAATACCTCTGCTGCATTCAGAAAGAAGTCCCATGGGCTACGCTTTAACAAAGGCCACGGCCTGCGCCACGATGCCAGCGGTGTCCGCGTGCGTAAGACCTCATTCACCACAGAATACCTCGACGCGAGCTATTTGCGCCAAGGGCTGGCCTTTTGGTTCATGAGACAAGTGGGCATCCCTGCGCCCTTTCACTATCCCGTGCGTATCCAGCTCAATGGGGCCTTTTATCAGCTCGGCTTCCACACCAACCGCATGAGCGACGAGCTCATCGAGGGCTACGGCCTCGACCCCAATGGCACCGCATACAAGTCAATTGCAACATTTGTCAACGCCAATGGTGGTGCCGACACGAAAAAGATCATGCCTGAGGATGGCGACAACTCTCTCATGAAGGCCGCAGTTGACGGCCTTCAAAAGATTGAGACTCGTGCCACCTATTTCCATGACAACTTTGATGTCGCAGCATGGGTCAACTACTATGCCGCCACCCGTATCACCCAAGAAATGGACGATGTCTGGGCCAATATGTGCGTCTACTACGACACCTATGGTCAACAGACCTGGCGCCCGCTCCCCTACGACATGAATCTCTCCTGGGGGCAATTCTACAAGGATGGCGACTGGGGTAACGGGCTCACAGGCGAGCTTGCCACGGCAGATCGCTTTAAGTCTCACCCCTTTTATGGTGGCGAGCAGGTACGTGCCTACAACAAAAAAAACAACGACATGATCAATAACGCCAATGCGATCTTCGCCACCATGACCGATGACCCGGTCATCCGTGAGATGATTCGCCGCAGATTGCGCACCTTGATGGATCAATTCCTCCAAGCTCCTGGCACCACCAAAGAGCAAAGCATCCTCTGGCAGCGCATGAAAGCCGTGCATGACACCCTACTCCCCACCGCCAAGCTCGACCGCGACAAGTGGGGCCACGAATCATCTAGGCCGATTTGGATCTGGCCGACCTTTGTCACCCCAGAGGACGGTATCGAAAAGCTCTGGACCGGCTACATCGAGCCCCGCCGCACCCACCTCTTTGTCACACACGCCGCTGACAACGCAGCCAACCCATACAACCCCGACAAGTGCTTCACCTATATTGAGAAAGAGCACAAGGATGACCCAGGCATCTTTACCTCCTACAACGCCGGCATTCCGGGTTCACAAACCGCCAACCTCACCTTGACGCTCTCCTACCAAGCTGGCACCGCAGCCAATCTCAAGGCCGACGAACAGGTCCTCATTACCAACCCCAATGACGAAGCCGTAGACCTATCCAACTGGACCCTGGCAGGCGACATCACCCACACCTGCCAGCCCGGCACCGTCATTCCGGCCAAGGGTACCCTCTACCTCACGCCAGACCGCGCCACCTTTAAGCGCTTGCACAGCGGCAAGAAGCTCTTTGTGCAGGGCAACTACAAGGGCCAAATCGGCACGCGCGCCAACGCCATCACCCTCACCGATACCACGGGCCGCCTCGTCAACACGCTCGCCATCACGGCGCAACCAAGCCCGGCGCAGCAGTTCCTCCGCGTCAGCGAATTCATGTTCGACCCGCCCAAGGGCGCCCACGCGATCGACGAACAGCTTTGCGAATACATTGAGCTCATCAATACTTCGCCCACCGCCACGCTCGACCTTGGAGGCGTGACCTTCACCGAGGGCATTCTCTATACCTTCCCCGCTGGCATCTCGCTCGCACCGAGTAGCCGCCTCATCCTCGTCAAAGACTCCACCGCCTTTGCCGCCTGGAAGCCTGGCGTTGGCCCGACCTACCAGTGGACGAGCGGTTCGCTCAGCAACGCTGGCGAACGCCTCCGCCTCCTCGATGCAGCTGGCGAAAAGATCAGTGACATCGAGTACAAGGATGGCTGGTACCCGACCGCTTGCGGTCAAGGTGCCTCCCTCATTGCTCGCGATCCTTGGCAAACCCTCTACTACAACTTTGACAAGTCCGAATACTGGTACCCCTCGCCCACCGCCAATGGCGCCCTCCTGCCAGGCACGACCGTAACCCCGACGACCAAACCCACCGCCGTGGCCGCCTCGCCCATCTATATCAACGAAGTCCTCGCCCACACAGACCCTCCGCAATGCGACACCGTCGAGCTCTACAATGACTCCGACGTGGCGGTCGACATCAGTGGGTGGTTCCTCAGCGATGACCCTACCAAACTCACCAAATACACCTTTCCTGATGGCTCGCTTATCCAACCCAGAGGGTTCCTCGTCATCAAAGAAAGGCAAATGGGCTTCCTCATCAGCGCCGATGGCGAACCGGTCATCCTCTCTTCCTCTAAGGATGGCTTCCCAACCGGCTACACCCACCAATTTGACGTCCCCCCCACGCCCAATGGCGTTTCCGTTGGTCGCGTCATCACCTCCGCCGGCAAAGAACGCTTCCAGCTCGAAAAGGCCCTGACCCTGGGTTATCCCTCGACCGACATGATCAATGGCACACCCGTTGGCGCGCCCAATGCCGGCCCGCTCATTGGTCCCATCGTCATCACTGCCATTCACAAAACGGTCGACTCCACCATTGAGCCCCCCTACATCGAGCTCACCAATATCACCGACACCACCCAAACCCTCGCCAAAACCCACCCCACCGAGCCCAGCCGTGGCACATTCCCCGCCAAGATCCAGGGCGACCTCGCCTATACATTCCCCATTACGGCCGAGGTCGCTGCGGGTGAAAGGTTCCTCGTGGTGGACTTTGACCCGAGCGATAAAAAGCGCAAGGCAGCCTTCATGCTGCGCTACAACATCGCCAACGCAACCCAAATCTTTGGTCCGTGGCAAGGCCTACTCCTCGACGAGGGAGACATCACACTCTCTATCCCAGACAACCCCAATGCCCCCGATGTCGACCACGTCGAGCCGTGGGTTTCACAAGTCCCACGCGACCGAGCCAAATACAAGAATACCCTACCCTGGCCCACACCAACAACCGCCAAACCCACCCTCATCCGTGCGGTCGACACGCTCGCCATCGGCAGCGAACCCACCATCTGGTCTGTCGGCACCTATGCCCCGGGCATCCTTGGCGACTACAATCCCAATCCAGATGCCGAAGAGATCCCCGATGTCGTGCTGGGCGAATCGGTCTCCATTAACTTCTCTTCCAACTCCACCTCCTCCAAAATCACCACCAGCACCGATGCCTTTGGTATGAATGCCGTGCAGGGGCGTTTGTGGAATGAGCACCTCAAGAATGGTAATACCCGCGTCACCTTGTCCTCGCTCCAAACCTCCGAGTCCACCCCCTCCCCCATCACAGTGACCGTCTACGACTCACGCGGCCACTACCAAACGGCAGGCTGGGATATGACAAACCTCGAGGCACGCCTTCACCAAGGCTACCTCGACGACTCCCCTGGAGACACCGGCATTCGCCCAAAGCTCATTATCTCCAACATCCCCTATCCGCAGTATTCCCTCTACCTCTACTGTGCATCTGATTCGAAAGAGATCAAGTTTGCGCCATTCGTCGTCAACAACATTGCCTACTGCGGCAATCCCGAGATGAATGCCACCATTCAAGACGACAAATCCTGGGGCTCTACCGAAACCAACAAAAGCGCCATCACCCACCAAGAGGGCAAGAATGTCCTCATCATTCGCGGACTCACCGCCGCCACGCTCAACACCCGTTTTATGGGGCGCGCAGGTAATCGCGGCACCATCTCGGCCATTCAAATTGTCGCCGAGGTCAATGCCAACCGCTACACCCGCAAAACGACGGCCATCGGCCCCTGGCACTCCGCTGACAGCTGGCTACAAGGCAGTAAAACGATCTCATGGGTAGATGCCACCGCCGACAAACCCAGCCACGCAGTTATCGCCACCTCCCTCACAGTAGACGCACCCGTCACCCTCTCCTCGCTCACCCTCAAAGGCAAAGCCCCCATCGCAGTCACAGGCACAGGTGCCCTCACCTTTTTGCCCTCCGACACGATCCAGCGCCACATCCAGCTGACCGACCTAGAGGCCCCTGAGGCCACCTTGGCCTGCCCAATTGCCTCCTCCGCCCCCGTGACTGCGGTCTTGCGAAACGACCAAGTGCTCGACCTACAAGGCGAAACCTCTGCCGACCTAACCACCCATGGCGGCACGCTCAAGCTCTCAACCACGGCGACACCTCCTACCTTAACGCTCCATGACACCGCTCTTGAGCTCAATACCGACACCGTCAATAGCGCAATTACCGCCTCTGATCTCACCATCAAGGCCACGCAGACGAGCGTCATCAAAGCCCTCACCACAGACGCCCTCACCACGCAGCCTGGCGAACTCTATCTCGACACATTCAAGACGAAGTTCTTGACGCTGCAAGACGCCAACCTCATTCTCAATGGCCCGGCAACCCTCACCCATCGTCTCGTGGGCGGTTCGGGTAAGCTCACCATCAATACGGGCGCGACCTGCACCCTCGACACCCCAGAGAATGACGGCTCCATCTACGACAAATCCAACATCCTCGCCCGCAGCGAAGCAGATACCTGCACGCTCTCAGTCTTTGGCACGCTCGATGCCAGCACCACCACCCTCACCCCCGCTTGGTTAGGCACCGGCACCATTGACGTCGCCCATGGCACCCTCAAGGCCAACGGCATCATCAATCAATATGGCCGCGTGGCCATCACCGTCACCGGCGGCACCCTCGCCATCGGCAGCCAAGGCCTCGACCTACTCACCACCGATGCCATCACCCTTGGGGCCGCCGCCACCCTCCAAGCCACCGCCGACACCTTTGTCGCGGCCCCGATCTCTGGTTCCATTGCTGGCGGCGCCACGATTGATCCAGCCGGCCACACCCTCACGATCAAGCAGACAATCGCCACCCAGTCTCCCCTGACCCTCGGCGCCGGCACCACCCACCTCACAATGGCCTGCCCTAAATTCGATGCCTTGCTCAACCTAGGCCCTGCGACCATCCTCAAGATTGACCATGCAGACACCCTCGGCCGCGCCACACTCGTTTGCCAAGACGGCGCCCAGCTCATCGGTCCCGCCACATTTGCCAATCACGACTTCGAGGCGGGGCCCTTTGTTGTTGCCGAGCTACCAGGTGAAGCCCGCACCATCGAGCACCTCACAATCATCGACCCCGTGACTGGAGACAAACACACAGACCAAGCAGGCCTCATCCTCTTCATTCGAGACGGCCAGCTCCTCCTCGCTCGCCCCCACGCCCCCGGCTTCCAACTCTACTTGCAATAAAAGAACATTTATAGAAAGAGCGTTAAAATAAGGCTTGCAATTCCTCAATAAGTGTGTATAATACGCACCTCTTCTATACCTATTTATAGTAATAGGTGCGACCTTTGGCGACTGATTGAGGGATTCCTAATGAAAAAGTTTATTCTTGCGGTAATGTGTATTGGTATGGCAACGTTGTCTTGGGGTGCGACCTCGGGCGAGGCTGTTCCGCTGACGCACCGCATGATGCTCTTGGTCATTCAGGTCGGCGTCATCCTCTTTGCTGCGCGACTGGGCAACAAACTCTTTGAAAAGCTCCACCTGCCTGGCGTTTTGGGCGAACTTTGCTCGGGTATGGTGATCGGCCCCTTTGCCTTGGGGGCGATCGGCTTGCCCATGCCAGGCTTAGAGCAGGGCCTCTTCGCGATGCAGAGCTTTGTCGATCCCAATGTCGGCGTTTCCCCTGAGCTCTATGGCCTCTGCACGGTCGCCTCTATCGTCTTGCTCTTCTTGGTCGGTGTCGAAACGGACCTCAAGATGTTTTTGCGTTATTCCGCAGCAGGTAGCCTCGTGGGTATCGGCGGTGTGGCCGCATCATTCTTGAGCGGCGTGGGCGCTGGCATGTACTTCTTGGATCTGCCGTGGGATTCTGCAGCGTGTATCTTTTTGGGTGTGATGAGCACGGCCACCTCGGTCAGCATCACCGCCCGTATCCTCTCCGAACGCCGCAAACTCGATTCCCAAGAAGGTGTCACGATCCTCGCAGGCGCCGTGATCGACGATGTTTTGGGCATTATTATGCTCGCCATCGGTATGGGCATCATCTCCGCCACAAAATCAGGTGGGGCCGTCGCCTGGTCCTCCATTGGCTGGATCGCGATCAAAACCTTTGCCATCTGGGCTGGTGCCACCGCGCTCGGTGTCCTCTTTTCTCGTCAAATCGCCAAAGTGCTCAAACCCTTGGGCTCTCATGGCGAAGTCGCCATCTTGGCTCTCGGTCTGGCCCTAATCTTGGGAGGACTCTTTGAACAAGCCCACCTGGCGATGATCATTGGCGCCTATGTGATGGGGCTCTCCTTCTCCCGTACCGAGATGAGCCACATGATCCAAGAGCGCCTCCACTCAGTCTACACCTTTTTGGTGCCGATCTTCTTTGCCGTCATGGGTATGATGGTTGATGTCACCCAGCTGCTCAACCCCACAGTCCTCATCTTCGGGTTGGTCTACACCCTCTTTGCCGTCTTGGCCAAGCTTGTGGGCTGCGGCTTGCCGGCCTTTATCTTTGGCTTCAACACCCTCGGCGCCACACGCATTGGTTTGGGCATGGTCCCCCGTGGAGAAGTGGCATTGATCGTGGCAGGCATTGCCCGCTCGACGGGCATGCTCGGAGACGCTAGCGACCAAGTCTTTAGCGTCGCAATCATGATGACGCTCATCACCACCCTCCTTGCCCCACCTCTCCTCGTCACCGTCTTCAAAACCTCCACTTCCGGCCTACGCTTGCGCTACCGCAAAGCCACCGCCACACGCTTGCCCACCGCAACCTATACCTTCCCCAACGAAGAAGTCGCCGACCTCGTTCTCTCCAAAGTCGTGCAAAACCTCTCCAAGGAGGGCTTCTTTGCCCACACGATCAACCAAGACGAAGGCATCATGCAAGCCCGCAAAGACGACCAAACCATCACCATCACCAACAAAGATGCCAAGATCACCTTTGATGCCGACGAATCGGCCGCAACATTCCTCCACGTCGTCGTTGCCGAATCCCTCGCAGAATTCGAAGCCATCCTCGTCGCCTTGCGCAAACCCTTTACGGACGGCACCCCTCGCGGCATCTCCCTACACGACAAAGCCGCGGCTGTTCAGGCTCGCAAGCTCGCCGTTCTCAACCGCTACCTCCGCGAAGACTGCCTCACCCCAAGCCTCAAAGGCACCACGCCCAAAGAGGTCATCACCGAATTGATTTGCCTACTCGAACGTAGCCACCTGGTCAAAGATGCCGCCAAAGCCATTAATCTCGTCATGCAGCGCGAAACCCTCATGAATACCGGCGTTGGCCACGGAGTGGCCTGCCCCCACTCACGTACGGACTCCGTGCAAAACCTCGTGTGTGCCATTGGTATCTCCGAAGCCGGCATTGACTTTGGCAATGTTGACGGCAGCCTCTGCCACATTGTTGTGTTAACCCTCTCCCCAACGGCCGTTGCCTCGCCCTACATGACCTTCATCACCGCGATCCTCGCACGCCTTAGAGACCACGACACTCGCAATCAACTGCGCGAATCTCTCACATCCAAAGAGATCCACCAAGCTCTCTACAAATAACCCGGCGCACATCAGCAACTACGCAATACGGGTAATAATCTTTTAAAGGTGGATTTTAGAATTGCATTTTTTAGATAACTTGTTATAATTATGCGCATAAAAGAATGGGTATGAGTACTTAAAATATGAGCAGCCACACACGTCATGAATGGAGCCATTATGCAATCTAATACGGCACAAATCTACGAGGACTACCTCTTCCAACAAGAGAGTGATATTTTTTTAAGCGAACAAATCATTACCTATCTCGGCAACAAGCGATCCCTCATTCCTTTTATCCAAAAAGCAGTTACATTTGTCAAACATCGACTCAATCAAGAAAAACTCTCGATCCTTGATCTATTTTCTGGTAGCGGAGTCGTCTCAAGGGCACTCAAACAACATGCCTCAAATCTAATTGTCAACGATCTAGAGGATTATAGCACGATACTTAATCAGTGCTATCTATCCACACCATCAAAAGACTTACTCAATAAGCTTGATTTGCACTATCTGTCCTTTGAGCAGGAAGTCAAAGCAAGATGGTCACCTGGCTTTATAACAGATCTTTACGCACCACAAGACGACACAAACATCCTTTCTGGAGAGCGAGCTTTTTATACACATCGAAATGCGATCTATCTTGACACCGCTAGACAGATCATTGCAGACATGGACTCCGACATCCAGCACTACTTCCTCGCACCATTACTCTACACAGCATCTGTCCATAATAACACATCTGGTGTATTTAAAGGCTTTTATAAAGACGCATCAGGCATAGGGTGCTTTGGTGGTAACGGAAAGAATGCATTAAAAAGGATTTGTAAAGACATAGTCTTACCATTTCCTGTTTTTTCAAACTTCTCATGCGACTGTCAGATTAAGCAGCAAGATGCCAATGCTGTTGTTCGTGAGATTTCTGAAATTGATCTTGCTTACTTTGACCCACCTTATAACCAGCATCCTTACGGCTCCAACTATTTTATGCTTAACCTCATTGCACGCAATACCCCACCCGATGAGATTAGCCCAATCAGTGGCATCCCCAAAGCATGGAATCGCTCAGCATACAATAAAAAACAACTCGCCTCAACCTCTCTTTTTGATGCGATCAGCACTTGCCCTGCAAAATACATTTTACTATCCTATAACTCAGAGGGACATATCCCCTATGATGAGATTAAAAACTTTCTCAAAACCCAAGGCAACCTTCAGACTCAAAGCATTGATTACAACACTTTTAGAGGATGTAGAAACTTAAATAGCCGATCTCTTAAAGTAACCGAGTTTCTCTTTCTTTTAGAAAAGTAAAAAGGCACCCCTATGGCACAAAAGAAACAATTACGCAAGTTACGCAAACACACTGTCATCAACAAGACCTCCAAAAAACAGGAGCGCCTCCTCATGAATGCAGTCAATCGTGTAATTTCCTCTTTAGGGACTATTTTCCCCAAGATACCCTTGACGCACGCCACAGACATTAAGCTCAACGAAGTCATTCAAGACTTGGTAAAGCTCTTTCCCCAAATCGAATTCTCTTCCTGTAGAGCCACTTCTGCTATGAGGCCAGACGGAGGAGTCCTCTTTATTTTGGACAAAGACAATAAGCCGTATCCCATTCTCATTTCAGAAAAGAAAAATCAAGGCACCAACGACCTACGAAGAAAAGAGGGCAAGCCTAGGCAAGCACAAGGAAATGCGATCGAGCGACTCGGTAAAAATGTAATTGGCTTACGAACTGCACTTCTAGGCGAGTCGATCTTTCCTTTTGTATGCTTTGGAGATGGCTGCGACTTTTGTGAAGACTCATCAATTGTAGATCGAGTCACCACAATTGCTATGTTTGGACATTTGAATAAAATTAACCTCTACAATTCAGGTGCATTTAATCGAGGAAGCTTCTTTTTTAGAGAGAAGGAATGGACTGAAGATGAAATGTTTGAGCAGTGCCTCACAATAGCCAAGAGTAGCACTCTCTACTATTTGTCCAAATATCCAGACAAGTTCTCAACGAGTAGCACAATCCTCAAACTCGACACAGATTCGAATTAGTCCAGCCCCTGAGCGGATCCCTATCCCACCCTGACGCAATCGCCTCTGGCGACTGCTCTCGCTACTCAAAGATTTCAAGAAACCGCTGGAATGTATAGTATCGTGATTTGGAGTATTTACTCAAGACTAAGATACCATCGCTATGCAAACGTTGGATCATACGGAGGGTGGTTATATAGCTTTTGCCAAGTGCAGTTGCAGCCTCTTGCACGGTCATCGATGGCTGGGTGTAAAAAGCATCAATCAGCTGCTTGTAGGATGCGGCCTTAAAGCCAGCCTCCAAACAATACGCCTCAATCTCTTTACGCAAGAGATTGACTTGAGTATAGCGCTCAATGGTCACTTGAGAGGTCTCGATCACGCCGTCTAAGAAGAATAACAGCCAGCTCTTCAGGTCATTGCGTTCGCGGACATTTGTCAAGTGGTTGTAATATCGATCGCGTCGCGACTCGAGGTAATGCGAGAGGTAAAGGACGGGCTTTTGCAGGAGTTTTGACTGCATCAAAAAGAGCGTATTCAACAGCCTCCCCAAGCGGCCATTCCCATCGCAAAATGGATGAATCGTCTCAAACTGATAGTGCGAGATTGCACAGCGAATCAGCCATGGCACGTGAATCTGCTCATTGTGCCAAAAGGCCTCTAGGTCACTGAGTAATTCAGGTAGGCACTCTTGGTGTGGCGGGACAAACATCGCATTGGCAGGCGAGCTGCCCCCGATCCAGTTTTGACTCGTGCGCACTTCGCCGGGTTGCTTAAACTCTCCCGGCACCCCTTTTAGCAGGTCTACGTGAACGGCCTTAAGCAGGCGAATCGACAAGGGTAATTCGTCCAACAATGCCACACCGTGATTCTGGGCTGAGATGTAGTTTTGCACCTCTTGCCAATCAAGGCAATACTCATCGGAGAGCTCCTCAGCAGGTAAAAGTACCTGAGCCACCTTTGTTTGCGTGCCCTCGATCTTATTTGATGTCGTCGCCTCGCGAACTTGCTGCATACGAATATAGGTCGAGACGTCTGGCGTGAAGAGGGAAAATGCATTCAACTGCGCCAACCACCACGTAGCCAATTCTAGCTTGGTCACGATCTGAGCATCATCAATCACCCATTCGTGATTGATCTTGGCGGGCATAAAGAATTGATAACCACAGCGAGCACACCACTCACCAGCGATAAATTGATTAATTGTCATGAGCGCCCTCCTATTTATCTGTCACCTGATTACAGACTTATCCTTAAAACATCTCCTACTATAGAGCAACCTTCTTAAAAAGCAAGCCAAAGATCGCCGTCTAATGAAACTAAATGTGCAAAATCGACGTTTTTTGCACATTTAGGGGTGGGCAAAGTGCAAAATAAGCTCTTTTTGCACTTTTGATGGGTCAATTTGCACTTTGGTAGGCATCTTGATAGCAAAAAGGTCCAGCGGTGATTCGCTGGACCTTTTTGTTTAGTCGCAATTGGTGCCTGGGATTGCCTCAAGAAGAGCTCTCGCTGCCGCTCTACTCGTTGTCGACTTGGAGGATGGAGCCGCCGGTGTCGTTGCCGGGGAGGTAGGATTCGGTGACGTAGTAGCGCTTTTCATTGAGTTGGTGGAGGAGTTCTCGGAGCTCGAGGATGGCTTCGTAGCCCATGTTGATCATGTCTTTGGATTGTTGTGGGGTGGCCTGGCCGAGTCGGAGGAAATCGAGGACGCCCATGACGACGGTGGCGGGTTGGCCGATGGCGTGGCAGATGGTGCCGAGGGATTCCATCATGACGCGGGAGCGTTGGGCTTGGGTTTCGGCACTTTCAAGGCGCTTGGCATTGGTGGTGTCGAGGAGGGTCATCATGAATGAATCGCAGGATGGGGCGTCTTTGGGGGCGCCGGGTGCGCAGTCGATGGTGACGTAGTGGGGGATGTTTTTGAGGAGGATGTTGCAGGCGCAGCGAAACTTATGGTTGGCGGAGATGGCGTCGAGCATCATTTTGACGACATCTGCAGGGATCCAATCGAGAATGTTGGCTGAGATGATGGACTGGTCTGTCGTGCGGGTAAAGAAGTAACTGATGGCGGAGTTTGCATAGAGGATGGTGCCGGTCGTGGAGACGAGGGCGACTTGACTTTTGGTGCGTTCAACGGCGTGCACAAAGGCGGATTTTTCGACTTCGGAGAATTGACGATCTTGCATGGTGGGGCTTTCTATTGTAAGAATGGTACTTAGTGGGGAGAGGGATGTCGTCGGCTTAGCCGACGACGGTACCGAGCTTGAAGATCGGGAGAAACATCGCGACGACAATGCCGCCGATGACAACGCCGAGGAAGACCATGAGAAATGGCTCCATGAGTGAGGTGAGGGTGCCGAGTGTGGTTTCGATTTCGTCATCGTAGGTGTCTGCGATGGAGCTGAGCATTTCGCTGACGCGGCCGGACTTTTCGCCAGCGGCGATCATGCGGACCATGAGGATGGGGAGAAAGGGGCGTCCTTCGAGGGCGGCGTTGAGCATGTTGCCTTGTTCGACTTCGCCTCGGGCCGATGAGATGCTTTGCTCAATGGCGAGGTTGCCGAGGGATTTGGCGACAATGTCCATAGATTCGAGGATGGGCACGCCAGAATTGAGCATTTGTGAGAAGAGGCGACAAAAGCGTGAGATGGCGACTTTTTGGTTGAGGTCGCCAAAGACGGGCATTTTGAGCTTAAAGGTGTCGAATTTGAGGTGCCCGAGGGCTGTCTTTTTCCATTGGGCAAAGCAGTAGCCAATGGCGCCGAGCACGGGAAGGATGATGTAGTAGTAGCCTTTGATGAATTCTGAGAGGTCGACGAGGAATTGTGTGGCGGCGGGGAGCTCGCTACCAAATCCAGAGAACATCTCTGCAAAAATTGGTACGACAAAGGTGATGAGGCCGCCTGCGATGAGCATGGCGAGCGAGAGGATGACGACGGGATAGGTGAGGGCGGATTTGACTTTGCGCTTGAGCTTGGCGGAGCCGTCCATGAGGGTGGCGAGTCGAGCCAGTACGGCGGCAAATTGACCTGAGCGCTCGCCTGCGGAAACCATGTTGACATACATGGGGTCAAAGACTTGGGGGTAGCTCTCCATGGCTTGTGATACGGTGACACCTTGCTCAATGGAATCGAGCAACCCGCGCAAAACGGCCTTGAAATTCGGGCTGGTGCATTGCTCCTCGAGTGTGGAAAATGTTGCGAGGATAGACATACCGGCATTGAGCATGCCGGCGACTTGTCGGGTAAAGGGGATGAGGTCTGTGGAGACGATCTTGCCGGCTCCGGTGACTTTTTGGATCTTTTGATGAGAGATAAGTACTTGGCTCATGGTTGGGGGATCTTTCTAAGTCTGGGCTTATTCGCCGCCTGTGACTTCGAGGGCGGCGCTCAGGGAGGTGAGGCCTTGGTTGACTTTGAGGATACCGGCATCTTTAAGGGTAAACATACCCGCACGCTGGGTTGCCTCGGTGAGGGCTTGAGAATCGCCACCATGGGTGATGATCGAGCGGATTTCGTCAGAAACGGACATGACCTCCATAATTGCGCCACGACCTTTGTAGCCCGTTTTGTGGCATTTGGGGCAGCCAACGGGCTCCATGGGGGCGCCGTTGGCAAAGAGCTCTGGTTTGAGCTGGTTGGCGGCGAGGAGCTCGGGGTCAAAGGGTGCACTTAGGGGCTGCTTGCAGGTCGGGCAGAGGCGTCTAAAGAGACGCTGTGCCTGGGCGCAAATGAGTGCCGAGCCCAGGAGGAATGGCGGGATGCCCATGTCCAAGAGACGCGCCACGACGCCGACGGCGGAGTTGGTGTGCAGGGTGCTGAGCACTAAGTGACCTGTCAATGCGGCTTTGACGGCGATGTCGGCCGTTTCGCCGTCACGAATTTCGCCCACCAGGACGATGTCGGGGTCTTGACGCAGGACAGATCGCAAGACGGAGGCAAAGGTGAGGCCGACTTGCTGGTTGACGTGGACTTGGTTGACGCCGTGCAATTCGTATTCTACAGGGTCTTCGGCGGTGATAATGTTGACGTTGGGCTGATTGAGGTCTTGGAGGCAGGAGTAGAGGGTGGTGGTTTTACCCGAGCCCGTCGGCCCGGTGACGAGGATAATGCCGTGGGGCTGGTCGATGGCGTATTTCATCGCGTTGTAGGCGTATTCCTCGAGGCCGAGAGACCCCAGCCCGGGGGCGAGGTTGCTCTTGTCGAGGGTACGCATCACGATCTTTTCGCCATGGATGGTGGGGAGGATACTCACACGGATATCGACCTCTTTTTTAAGGGCGCGAATCTTAAAGCGCCCGTCCTGAGGGATGCGGCGTTCGGCGATGTCGAGGTCGGCCATGATCTTGATACGGGAAACGATTGCGTTGTGAAGGGCTTTGGGGGGAGATGGGCGCTCAATGAGCTCACCGTCGATACGGTAGCGGAGGCGGGAGGTCTTTTCCATCGCCTCAAAGTGAATATCACTGGCGTTGGTCTTGAGGGCTTCGAGTAGGAGGATGTTGACCATGCGGATAACTGGGGCATCGTCTGCGGTTTCGAGCATTTGCTCGATGTTTTCATTGCTCGTTGCCTCTGTGATGGTGCTAAATTCGAGCTCTGAGTCGGGGAGCTTCATGACGTTTTCCATCGCGAGCTGGGGATTGGAGGCGTCGCTCAGGAGACGGAGTTTGGCGAGTTGGGCGGTAATGTCGTGCTCGGTGGCAATGAGGGGGAGGACGCTACAGCCTGTTTCTTGGCGGATCTCCTCTTGAGCAAAGATGTCAAAAGGATCCACAAAGGCCACCGTCAGTAAGTCGTCGCAGCGAATCAATGGGATGGCTTTGAGGCGCGACCAAAAGGCATGATCTTGAAACGTAACAAGCTCTTTGGGGTAGGCGTACTCTTCGCCAAGGGTGATGGGCTGGACATGAAGGTGCGCAGCGGTAGCCTCGAGGAGCTGGTAGTCGTTTAGGAGACCCTCTTGGAGAAGGTATTTTTCGAGGGGGAGTTTGGCCGTTTCGGCGGCGCGGCTGGACTCTTCGAGGTCGGCTTCGCTGATTTTGTTGCGACGGATAAGGGAGTCTTTGAGGCTGCTGTAGTGGGTATCAAACATGACGCATCCAGGGTTGGCGGTGATAAAGTGGGAGAGGCGGATTGCCTCGCGCTTAATTAGTAAAGCAACTTCTATGCCAGCAAAGCCAAATCCATGCCCTCTTTTGACCGCAGATCGCATAGGGGAGTTTGGGTGTTGGAGTCTGGGTGTTGGGATTTGGGATTTGGGATTTGGGATTTGGGATTTGGGATTTGGGGCTCGCCATAAGGCGGCCCCACCCCCTACCGCAACCATCCATATTCCATCGCAGCCTCTCTGCGCTAGACAATCTGGCAGTCCTGCCCGCCGCAGGCGCCCTCTTCTCTCACAGCCCTCTCTGCGCGCCAGCCTCTCTGCGCTCTGTGATCTCCTCTGCGCAGGCTTTGCGGGAGCTTTTTGATGGCGGGGGGGGCTGAGTTGGCACGGGGCTTGCTAGTTAATTAGGCGTTATGAATAAAATAGAGACACCATCCTCATCTCCCCACGGTGTGCGCAAGACTTCACGGCGCACTGATGTCGTGGGCATTGCCTATCGCACTGACTTAGTCGGGGCGGGCTTACCTGCTATTCGTTTGGCGTTTAATAAGGCAGGGATACCCGAGATCACGGCGATTGGCGAGGCCCCCAGTGAGGGGTTAACCTTGCCCACCGATTGGGCGCAAATGCGCACCACCAAAGATTGGGTCATCACCGGTCCCTTGGTAGCGCCGTATGTGGCGCTAGCCGTGGAGGATCCAGTGGCGACGCTGTCGCTCAAGGGCAACGCCACCGCTGATGAGCTCGGTGTCGAGCCTCAATCTAAAGAGGGCGTGCGCGTGGCGCATTATGGCATGAGCGAGCCCACGATTGCGTTGATGGCCACGATTCCCGAATATGTGGCACTGTGGCCGGGCAAGCTTTTCCCCGAAGGGCGCCATCCGGCACTAACCTCGCTCCAAGTGGCACAGTCCGCTGCAATCAATGTGTCGACGCTCGATCCGCACTTTGAGCTGGCTGATGGGAGCTTGATTGCGCTCTATGTATTTGAATCAATGACGGCGATTGTGGGCTATCAAGCTGGCGAGCTCACGCTCTATCGTGAATATCCTGTCGGCCGCAACGCAATGCGTGCGGCGCTCAAGACGCAGATGCAGGTACCAGAGGAGCTGATCCCTGAGATCTTGGTTGGCGAGGAAATCGATCTCTCGTCGATCTTTTCTCCGATTCTCAAGCCGCTCTATCGTCAAGTCGAGATCTCGGCGAACTTTTTGTCCTCACGTACGGGCGTACCAGTTTCGACCTTTGTCATCTACGGCATCGATCAAGGCGTGCACCACTGGCAAAAGGTCTTCTTAAATGAACATTTTCATCCGCTGACAGAGGGAACCGTATTGGGGGGCTTTGCGATGAGTCCCGCAGTGACAGAGCAAGTGTCCCAGTGGCCAGAGCATTGGCAGCATCGTTATCTAATCGCCGCAGGCGCAGCGTGGGCTGCGATGGGAGAATAATCTATGGTATCTAAAATCCATCTCGATTTGCTCAAAAGTAGCGAACACACCTCCGCGAGTGCGGTGCGTGCGGGCTTTTTGGTGCCGGCGGTTTGCTGTTTGGTGGCGTTGAGTGCGGTGGCCTTTTGGCTGTCGCAGCTGGGTCACACGGTCGTGCTTGAGTCACAGGTCAAGAGCACCGAGACCGATATTGCCCTCGCGCAGAGAGCCTACAAGCTCTCTTGTGCCAATCAGTCCAAAGCAAATCTCCTCAAGCAGGAAGTCACGCAGCTGATGCGCTGCAAGCGGGCCCATTCCAACTGGGGACAGGCCCTCTCACAAATCGCCTTAAGCGTGTCGCCCGAGATTCAGCTCACGACCATCGAGCTCCTCCCACCTCAACCCTACAATTTGCTCATACCCCGTTCGCGTACCAAGGCCAAGCTGTGGGGGCAGGCTACGACCACCGAGCCGATGAAGCTCACATTGACCGGTCGCACGACCCAGGCCACGCCCGTCAATCAGCTGATCTCATTTTTGACCGGCACGACCTGTGAGTCCTTTGTTAAGGATGCGACCATCCCACGGGGTGCTTTTCGCCTTGACGACTACAGCAAGCAGCAGAATATGATGCGCTTTACCATCGAGTGCAACTTGGTAGAAAGGTCCTACGAATGCATCCCCAACTAGAAGCACTGGTCAATCGTATCGCCCCGAATAAGCGCCTCGCCCTAATCATCTCGGCGGCCGGCATCGCAGTGGCCGCATTGGTCTATTTCCTCTTGATCGCCCCACAAACGGAGAAAAATACCGCACTGCGCGAATCGATCGACTCGCTCTCATCTCGCAGTGCCACGATGAAACGCCTCATCGCCAAGTGTGATGCCTTTGAAAAGGACTACACCGCGATGCAGACGCAGATGACCGACTTTGCCGACCAGGGACTCATCACCCCGCTGCTCAATTCCTACGCCATGCGCGTCAAGTCATTCCTCGACCCTTTGGCTAAAAAGGCCAAGATCAGCGCCATCCAAACCAGCGAATGCCAGCAAATCACCCTGCCCATCCCGCCCAAGACGACCATCCCCGAGCAACTCTATATCCGCCAGCCCATCACTTGCCAGGGCGAGGGATCATTCCTTGATCTCATTGTCTTTATTGAGGCCATCGAGGCGCGTTATGCACTGGCGACCATCACGGGTATCAAAATCACGATTAAAGAGGACAATCCCGAGGTGCAGAGCTTTACCCTCACCATCGAATGGCCCTGCAAAGGACCCTCCACCAAACCCCCTGCCAAGAAGAAAAAGTAGTTCGCCATGATCAACCCACGCATTCTCTGCCTCATCCTCTGCGCCCTCGCCCCAATCCTCTGGGCGCAAAGCACAGGCACGCCCAGAAACCCATTCTGGCCAATCGGCTATAGCCAAAAGCAAGACAAGCCAGCTCCCGCAAATACCCCCGTTGCAAAAAAGGCTACCACAGACAAAAAACAGGTTACCGAAGCCGCCAAAAAGGCCTTTATTAAAAAGGCCCTCAAGTGTTTGCGCATCTCAGGCGTCGTCATCCACGAAGAGGACAACGGCTCCAAAACCCGCACCCTTCTCGTCAATGGCAAAGCCCTCCGCGAGGGACAATACATCCGCTGGGACTGCGAGGGGCACACCATCGTCGGCAAGGTCACCCAGCACAAAACCGGCCAGCTCTATGTCCAATACTGCTCTCACTCTAAATCTAACAAGAAATAACCCCTACGTCACCTCCCTCTAGCATTGATCACGCACGCGTTATTCTCTCATCCACTGACACCTATTCACCCCTACTTAAGGAAAACCACATGAAATCCATCCCGACACTCGCAATCCTCCTCTTGATTGCTCAAACCACAGCCTGGGCTCAAGCACCAGCCCCTGCTCCAGCAACCCCAGCCCCACCCCCCGTCGTTGCCCCTGCCACCGAATCAGACGCCGCACCGGCTGAGGAGCTCATCATCACCCAATCCGACGACGCATCGGTTGACAAAGCCTCCGCCTCCGCTGGCGAAGCGCCAGATGCCGACGAAGAGATCCTCGACCTCTCCGACACCGACAGCTCACTCGAAATCTCTCTCGATGACGCCAATGAAGGCCTCGTCTCCCTTAACTTTGAGGACGCCACCCTCAGTGAAATCATCAAATCCTTTCAAAAGACCGTCAAGGTCAACATCATCACCGGCGATGGCGAAGAGCTCAAAAAGAAAGTCAGCGTCAAGCTCAACCGCGTCCCCTGGCAGAGTGCATTGACCTCCATCCTCAACGACCGAGGCTTTAAGCTCACCCAAACCGACGAAGCCTTTGACATCTATACCGTCTCTCCCAAGCGCGAAGAGATCATCTCGCAAACCTTTGAGCTCAACAACGCCTCCGTCAAGGATGTCGTCAACTTCCTCAATGGCGTCACCGAGGCAGATGCCAAAAACCCTCAAGCCGCCGCCTCCAAAAAGGCCCCCATTGCCAAGGGCTTCCCCGCCTCCAGCACCGTCGTCGTCAAGGGCACGACCAAAGAGCTCGACGCCATCGCCAAGCTCATCAAGGTCATTGATAAGCCCGCCACACAAGTCTACATCGACGCTCGATTCGTCCGCCTCACCGCCAGCGCCAGCAAGCAGCTCGGTATGAAGTGGAATACCCTCATGAATCAATCCCTCTCCCTCAGCGCATCCGCTGGTATGAGCCGCCATCAAGGTGCCACCATTACCAATGACGGCGTCGGCACGGTCTTCCCCAATGCTGCAGGCGACATCACCGCAACAGCATCAGACGTCGGTAACATTAGCTACAAGGGTGTCACTGGCACCCTCAACTACTCCGGTTTGCAGTTGGCTCTAAGCGCCTTCGAGCAAATGGATGGCGCGTCGACCTTCTCCAATCCTAAGATCATCGTCTCCAACGAAACCCTCGCCACCATCGATATGACCACCAAGTCCCCCGCAGTCAAGGTCAAGGTCCTCGAAGGTGAAGAAACAACCAGCCGCACCTCCATCGAGACCGAGCTCATGGTCATCCCTGGTAAGGACGAACCCTGGGTCGGCGAATCCTACTTCAGCTACGGCATCGAGCTCAGCGTGCTCCCCCGCATCTGCCCCGATGGCACCATCGCCGTCACCATCAACCCCTCCATCAGCAGCAAGATCGGTGACTACGAGGTCGCCTCATCGAGCGTGGCCGACCAAAATGCCGTCTACTCCAGATACCCCATCATCAAGATGCAACGCCTCTCCACAGAGTTCACCATGGAGTCTGGCGCCACCGCCGTCATTGGTGGCTTGACCGAAACCTATGAGAATAACGTCGAGAGCGGGATTCCCCTCCTCCGCGAAATCCCCTGGGTCGGCCCTCGTCTCTTCGGATGGAAAGGCCGCGAAAAGACCCAAGACGAGATCATCATCCTCGTCACCGTCGGGATCGTGCCCTCCAATAAGGATGCAATTGGCAAGCTCACCATGCCCGTCCACTCCGCTCGGACTGGTGCATTGATTGACTCGCTCAAGGATGCCTCCGTCATCCAAACCCCCGAAATCAGCAACCTTAAGCAGTAGTATCCTAGTAAGAGGAGTCCCATCATGGCATGCCAAATTGACCGATTCTTAAACTATCTCGTCTCCGTATCAGGTAGCGACTTGCACCTCTCCGCAGGGCAGTTGCCAGTCATGCGCATCCATGGTGGGCTCGCTCAGCTCCAAGGCGAATCCACCCTCACCAGCGAGCGTGTCCTCGACTATCTCAAAGAGATCCTCCCCGAGGAGAATTACCAAGAGCTCACCACCACCTGGGATACCGACTGCGCTTACGCAATCCCAGGCGTGGCGCGCTTTCGCGTCAATGCCTACAAGGATATGCACGGCTTTTGCTGCGTGCTGCGTACCATCCCGGACAAAATCCCCACCGCAGACGACCTCAAGCTCCCCCACGCCATCCGTGACCTTTGCCTCCTCTCCAAAGGCCTCGTCGTCGTCACTGGCCCCACGGGCTCAGGTAAATCAACCACCCTCGCGGCCATGATCGACCACATCAATACGATCCGTAATGAACACATCATCACGATCGAAGACCCGATTGAATTCGTCCACCAATCCCGCGCCTGCGTTGTCAACCAGCGCGAAGTCCACCGCGACACCAAATCATTCGGCGCAGCACTCCGCGGCGCCCTCCGTGAAGACCCCGATATCGTCCTCGTCGGCGAAATCCGCGACCTCGAGACCATGGAAATGGCCATCGAAACCGCCGAAACCGGCCACTTAGTCTTCGCCACGCTCCACACCAATACCGCCACCAGCACCGTCGAGCGCATGATCGACAAATTCCCTGCAGAACGCCAAAACCAGATCCGCACCATGCTCGCCGATGCCCTCAAAGGCGTCGTCGCCCAGACCCTCTGCAAGAGCCGCGCCGGAGGTCGAGTCGCCGCATTCGAGATCCTCATTGTCAACACCCCCGTCTCCGCACTCATCCGCGAAGGCAAAACCCACATGCTCGAATCCATCCTCCAAACCAGCAAGAATATCGGCATGCAGACCTTCTCCGACGAGCTCATCAAGCTCGTCGAGCAAGACCTCATCACCCCAATGGATGCCTATATCAAAGCCGTTAACAAAGACGAAATCCTCTCCAAATTTAAGTCCCTCGGCTACGACACAGACTTCCTCAATCACTAAACGCATACTTTCATAACCCACCCCGAGCCCTCGGCCTGCCCCCTCCCTAGCAGACCGAGGGCTTTTTAATCGCCCACTAGTGGCTAGTGGCTGGTGGCTAGTGGCTGGTGGCTAGTGGCTAGTGGCTGGTGGCTAGTGGCTGGTGGCTAGTGGCTCCAAATGTTAAAATTAACATTTGGAGCCACCCCCGTGTCCTACGCGACCCGCTCGCGCAGCGAGCCCTGCCACCGGAGAGCTTGCGACCGAGGTGGCAGGCGTGGCGCAGCCACTCCTCCCGCCGCTAATCCCCAGAGCCCCCACCTCCAATCCCCATCGTCCTGTGGCCGCAGGCCACCAAGGAGAGCCGAGCGCGCGAGGCGAGTTCTGTGCTGAGTTTACTCAGTCGGGGGCATGGGGGCAGACAGCCCCCATCACAGGCCTAGCGTAGCGACGGCCTGCCTAGGGGTGCGGGGAGCGACGAGCGTCCCCGCGTCTACCCCACCAGCCCTGCCAGCCACACCAGCCCGCCCATACCCCGCGCCAGCCATCCTCGGAGCCCATCTTCCTCCCCGGGATCCCCAGAGAGCGCAGCGAGCGGCTAAAACGGGCAATACTGGCTCCA
This sequence comes from uncultured Lentisphaeraceae bacterium, assembly GCA_964478335.1. Classification (GTDB taxonomy): domain Bacteria; phylum Verrucomicrobiota; class Kiritimatiellia; order RFP12; family DVOR01; genus CAYZIC01. The sequence continues at coordinate 60,469 of CAYZIC010000002.1, forward strand.
CCAAGAGTCACCTGACCCTCACACCGAGAGTCACCTAACCCTCACACCGAGAGTCACCTGACCCCACATCGAGAGTCAGCTGACTCTTGATCATGCGCCCCGCCCCCTAAAATTTGCCCGATCCTCAAACAGGGCACAAAAAAAGCACCCAGGCTTAGCAAAACGCCAAGCCTGAGTGCTTAATCAGAGCCTTACCTAACTCTCAGCCGCTGGGTTCTAACCCAGAAGGTAACAGGATTCCAACCCAGAGACCCGCTGGGTTCTAACCCAGAAGGCAACAGGGTTCCAATCCAAAAGCTCCCAGGGTTCCAATCCAAAATGCAGATGGATCGTAACCCCGAGAGACGCCCCTCAGGCACCCTCCCCCAAAAGCAAAAGAGCCTGGCGGCATGCCAAGCTCTTTTACTTCGGGAGGTGATCTAGCGATCTATAGGAGGAGAGAGCACTAGATCATCAAAGCGGAGTGCCGATTAGGGATTTGCAGCACTTGGAAGTACGTGATCAGCCTTATCGCAGGTTACCGTACCAGCAGCAATGTTATACGCACCACCAGCAGGGCACTCTGGCGCTTTCTTAAGGTACTCACCCGTAACCAAAGCAGCGACATCAGCGGGCGCAACGCTTTTATTTTCCATCATGTATTGCTCGATAGCGCCTTCGATGGTCTTCATGTTGGCGATGCAAGCGTTCTTTTGAGAAACAGCACGTGAACGGACAAAGTTAGGGATTGCGACGGCGGCGAGGATGCCGATGATCGCAACGACGATCATGATTTCAACGAGTGTGAAACCTTGTTTAAGTGAACTTTTCATATGATTTCCTTTCGGATGGGTTTTGTTAGCTAACAGATCTTCGCAACGACGGGTTGCGTATCTACTTGTCTAAAAAGCAAGGGGCGTGCCAACTGACAGCATTTTTACACAATTGGCGAGATTTAGGGGGTAAAGAGGTGGCTTTTGGGCAGCTCTGGGCTAGGAGGATTTGATGCACAAGGAGTCGAGCCTCTTGCGGATTCTCATTTTTGAGAATCCTTTTCTCAAATGTGAGAACCGCCTAGGAGATAGTGCACAGTGCGCAGGGCGAGCGGTCTGCCAGATCATCTCCCGCAGAGATGCAGAGTGCGCAGAGTCATTGCAGCGTCTGCGGCGGCAGTGGCTAGTGGCTAGTGGGAGCCACCCCCCACTGATTTATCGAGCTCGAGTGCTTGTTGCCTGATGCTTGTTGCCTGATGTGGCAACGCAGTCGCCCCCACCTCCACAGCCCGTAGGCTGGCGAGCACTGCTCGCCCTGCAGAGACTTGTTGAGTTCCGATCTATTTAGGTTAGACCGGTCGGGGTATAGTGGCAGTCACATGCGAAACGAGCGAACACGCCAACAATCCACACCAAAGCGTCTAGCACTTAGCAAATTAGTCATAACTCACGATTGGCTGAACAAATAACCCACTATAAAATCGCACAAAAGGCTCTCAAGCAATTCTTTTCAGGAATTATTTAACCAAATTGAATAAGAATACGCCTACTTTCACGATATACATTATATAAGGATCATGCAATAAAGTCATGCTAGATTATTTAATCGTCAGATTTTTAATCTACAAGCATCTCTAAATGCTAAAGCCAACCCTTTCGCAACTAAAATCATCATCCCTCTATCATGGAGTCTTATTGTGAAAAAATTATTACTATTGTGTGTTACATTTGCTCTGTTGGTTTGTTCGGCAAGGGGAGAAGTTTCTCTTGAGAGGCTCTCTCAAATGTTTCGATATGAGCCCGTGAATGATTTTGAAAAACAACTACCAAAAATAAGAGATCTCGCACAAAACAATTCACTTCATCATCAAGAACAACTTGCATTCTATTACAACAGCGGACGGATGTTTTCTACTCGCAGCCGGATTAATAATAGAAAGCATCAAGACTGGTATGAAGCCTATAAATGGGCTTCACGTGCTAAAAAAAATGGAAGCCTCGATAAAACGATTGACGAACTTCAAACTGTTCCTTGGTATCAAATCCAAAGACCAAGCCCAGCGGACTTTCAAGATTACTCTTCTAAAAACCTCTTTGCAGAAAAATACCTACGGAATGGCGAAAGAAACAACCAGGGAGGGAAACGTATAAACACAAACGAAGAGGTCTCCCTTTTTGAACAAGGCGGATATGACCGTCTAAATAGGATCGAGGATGGGAGATGGTCCAAGGAGCTTTCGGCACGTCTCGTTCCATTCATCAATTCTCCCAAGGCAGCACTGGCTTGGTTTGTGGGACAGCGAAAAAAACCAATTAAAGAAGTCTATATTTTAACCCACAAGAGTGAGGATTTTATAATATGGCAAGGGCAAACCCCTGTAGGCGGAGGCGTAGATGAATTTTATCAAGGACCATGCGAGAATATTTTAAGCTGGGCGCTTTTGAATGATCGACTAGCTTTATCTTATATAATGGCAAAACATTATAAGGGGACCAAACAGTTTGACTGGCTCGGGAAAAAAGACAATAACGAGATTCGTCCATTAATGCTAGCGTGGTTAAGATATGGTGCTCAGCAAGCAGTTGACGATCTTTATAGAGCCCTGTGTGTCGAGCAATATGAAGACGACGGACGCCTAACCCCCTTAACAGAGCTTTTAGTTGATTACATTGAGAATAACAATACAAATGCTTATTATTTAGCAATGTACCTATTAAAGAAGCATTTTGTCAATCCAAATTATCACATGGGAATCTCTTTTTGGAAGAAAAGTATCTTTAAGCAAAATATCACAGACGGGGACACTGCGCTTCACGTACTCGCTTGGCGAGGCATGAAAAATCCAGATAGAGCAGAAAAAGCAATTCGCTTAGTAAGACGATATGGGGGGCGTAATTTACCAAGATCAAGCGAAGATCAAACTCGTCCCTCAGACTTGCTCTCTACTGAAAAATGTCGCAATGCTTATGGGGAATATCGAGCTAGCTCACTCATGTTTGGAAACCTCTAAACCTGATGGGAGTCGTCAAAACCAATCGACGAATGCAGGCGCCCCCGCTCCTAGACCCGCTCGCGCAGCGAGCCCTGCCACCGGGGAGCCTGCGACCGAGGTGGCAGGCGTGGCGCAGCCACTCCTCCCGCCGCCAATCCCCAGAGTCCACACCTCCAATCCCCAGCGTCCTGTGGCCGCA
>CAYZIC010000003.1:0-63331 GCA_964478335.1 uncultured Lentisphaeraceae bacterium
ATTTCCTCTCTTCTTTAGTGTATAGTAATGGCGTTGATAAAAAGAATTTATTGAGTGAGGATTATGCTATGAAATTAATGCCTATTTTACTCGTTTCTACACTACTCTCGTGTGTGGGCTGCTTGTCCTTTTTTAAGGATGCGCATGTAGTGCTACGTTATGAAAACACGTTAGACAATTACTGCCAGGCTATTGGCCCGGCAGTAACAGCAGATATGCTCTCGACCAATTCGGTGTCGGCACGTTTTATCGGTGTCGAGGAGCGAGGATGTCCAGGCTATCGGACGACGCTGTGTCCAGAGAAATGCAAGCATGGTGGCAAGATGGCAATTTTTAAAATCTTGAAGTACAAGCACTATGAGAAGCTCAGTCAGTATGGGGATGAGCAACAGGATGAATTGATCGTAAAGATCTCAGAGCTCAATGACAAGCCGACGATCGCAAAGGGGCTCTATTCCACGATCACCAGTTTGCGCCCAGGGTGTATGGTTGACCTCGACTGGAATCATATCTATGTTAAGACGCAACAAGCACACTACCCCGTCCGCTTCATCTCTTTTTTGGCCCTATCTACGAAGCAATAATCTATGGCACATTTCGTTTATCGCGCAATCGACAAGCAAGGGGGGCGTCACGAAGGGCAAATCGAGGCGTCGGATCGTCGTGCAGTCATGTCTCAATTAGCGCAAAAAGGCCTTACGACGCTTTTTGTAAAGGAAAATAAAGAGACACTCGATGCCCCCAAAGTCTCATTCTGGCAATTAAACACAGCAAAAAAGGAACGCATGAAACCAGCGGAAGTGTTACTTTTCACTTCCGAGTTAAGCGATCTGCTTGATGCAGGGATGACACTTGGAGCGGCGCTGAATTCCTTGGCCAATCAAGGCGATCCTGCGAGCGGTCTCTGTGTGGTGGCAAGCGATTTGCGAGATCGTATTATGCGTGGTGAGAGCTTCTCTGATGCAGCAGATGCACACCCCAAGACCTTTCCATCGATCTATGGCAATATGATTCGAGCGGGAGAGGCATCCGGAGCCATGGTGGAGGTTTTGCAGCGACTTGTCGAGCACTACGAGCGAGGTCAAAACATGAAGTCAAAAATCATTGGTGCGCTCACCTATCCTGCGATTGTTTTGGGGTTTGGCGTAGTTGCAGTCATCTTTGCGATGGTCAAAATCGTGCCGCAATTCACAGCACTCTTTAAGGACATGGGCCAAACGCTCCCCCTCTCGACGCAAATTTTGATAGCCATCAGCGATGCCCTCATCAAATATGGGATTTTTTATGCGATTGCCGCAGTCGCCGCAATCTTAAGCCTCAAGCGCTACATCACAGGTAAGGGGCGCTATCAATGGGATCGCCTCAAGCTTAAGGCACCCTTGATCAAAGGGATTATTGCAGCAGGTTCATTTGCTAGCTTAGCCTACACACTGCAGACGCTCTTATCCAATGGGGTTAACGTCTTAAATGCCCTACGCATCGCCGAGGAAACTGCGGGCAACGCCGTGATTAGCCAAGAGCTACGCCATGCCCGCGAACGCGTCACCGACGGCACAACCATTTCAGGCCCCTTGGCAGCGAGTGGCGTTTTCCCGCGGATGATGACCGACATGATTGCTCTCGGCGAGCAAACAGGAGACCTCCCCTCAGCACTGGGGCACATTGGTAAGCGCTACGAATCGGACTTGGATCGCAACATCAAGATTTTTACGACAGCCCTTGAGCCCTTACTCATCATTACAGTGGCCATCATGGTTGGCTTTGTCGCGGTCAGTATTCTCTCAGCGGTCTTTAAGGCGACAGCCTCAATGGGCGCATAAACCACGTTAATTATCAAACAAATAAGGAATCATCATATGAAACATCCCTCACGTAAACAAGGTTTCACCTTGATCGAACTACTTCTCGTTGTTGCCATCATTGGCATTTTGGGCTCAATGGCCGTGATGCAATTAGGAGGCCAAGGCGAAAAGGCCTCAAAGACGACCACCTTGGCCAGTATCGGCAGCATCGAAACAGCCGTACATGCTTTTGAGTTTGAAGCCCGTCGTTATCCCAAGAGCCTCGAAGAGCTCACCCGTGGTATCAATGACAATCCCCCCCTACTCAAAAAGGCCGCCCTCAATGACTCTTGGGGCATACCATTTGAATACAAGGTCAAAGGCAAGCAATTTGAGATCCGCTCGGCGGGGCCTGATACGATCATGAATACCGAGGACGATTTGACGAACTAGTTGTAAGGTGGAGATGCCCCCTGCTCGCCTGCTCTATTGATAGGCTACCTATTACCACTATGTTGCGCAAAGGCTTTACACTCATTGAATTACTCATCGTTATCGCCATTATGGGGATAGCGATGATGGTTGCAATGCCTAATTTTAGTGCAATCAACCACACGCAAGCAGCCGTTGCGGCGCAAGATGCGATTCAGCTCATGAAGTATGCCCGCAACATGGCGATCTTAAACCAAACGCCGATCGATGTGGAATTTGCCAGTGATGGGACGTTACGCGTCTCTGCGCAGCAAATGCAAGCGGTGAATTCGATAGCCAACACCTCCGAAACAGGCAATGCGTCGACAGCCCAGGAGCTCCTCGAGCGAGATCAATCTGATGCGGGTGAGGATGAGCCCATAGACGCATTCTCCAAGCCATCGTCTTCACAAAAAGAAGGCGTTGTACTCAGTGCTCTTGATGAAATCTCGATAGAGAAGCGTCATCGAGGTATAGCCTTTACCTTTGTTGACTACCTCGATGACTTTGATCAGATGCATCCGCGCAAAAAGCACACCTCTCGCTACGCCTCAGCCAAGCGCTCCCCCCCAGATGGAGTCACCGATTTCGAGGTAGAGGCGAAGCTAACGGGCCATAAACGATCAGGCTCTGGCTTTAAAGTCTCTCTCAAGTCCAATGGCACCTGTCGGCCATTCTCCATCCGTATTCACGACCATGAGGGCGATGAGGGCGGTATCGTTATTCAATTTGACCTGCTTGCAACAGGAAAGGTCACAAATGATGACTAGTAATCAAGCTCGTCTCTCTTGCGGATTTACCCTACTCGAAGTGCTGATTGCGCTGATCATTCTCTCGCTGGGACTAACTGGGCTATTTCGTAGCTTAAATAGTTGCATGAAGATGGTTGCGCTCTCAAAAGATCGACAAGACGTGATGTTTGTCTTTTCTCTTGGAGACATGAAGTACCCCATCGGGCTTGTAGATAATATTGAGGAAGATGGCGCCGTCGACAAGGACTACACGCTCAAAGATGGCTATGCTTATGAGCGTCTCGTTGATGAAAAAGAGGATCCCGAAGAAGGCGTTGAAGAAGACCACCTCTATGTAGTACGTACCCGTGTCACGTGGAATAATGGCCGAGAAAGTGAGGAGATCGTCCGCTATGTTAGACAAGCAGACTAATCGACATGGCTCACTGGGGTTCACTCTGCTCGAGCTTTTACTAGCGATGATGATCCTGGCGGGAATCACGACCTTGACCTTTGTGTCGTTTCATGCGGTTAATCAAGCATGGAAAACGGGACGTAGCGTGATCAATGCCACAAGCCACGCCGACTACATCATGGATCAGCTCTCATCTGCGCTTCGCTCAGCGTACACACCAGGCATGGGCGACAAACATGGTTTTGAATTTGAGGATGATGGAGATGGCGCAAGTGCGAGAGATCAGATTTCGTGGAGTAAGATTGGGCATGCTTTAATTGGTGATGACACAGACTTTGCAGGTGTCCCCCATCGGGTGGAAGTCTCGATTACCGATCCAGACCAAAGCCATCATGTAGTGGGTGGTTTTACCATCAAATCCTGGCGGCAAGACCTCCAGACGGATGAATTTAACCCCGAAGACAACGTTCAAGCAATCTACCTCTCCCCCGAAGTCATGGGCTTAAACTGCCGAATGCTCGACCCCACCTCAGCTAAAACCGAGGGGGAGCCCAACTGGCTAGATGCGTGGGAAAAGACCGACATTATCCCCTCAGCTGTCGAGGTGACGCTCTATCTCAAACCACCAGAAGGCAATGACGAGCCAATCGAGATTCAACGCATCATCGAGATTCCCATTGCCACGCTCTCTCAAAATCCAGACCTCAAGAGCAAGGATAAAGCAAGCTCTCACTCAAAGCGTCCAGGTGGAGGCAACCGTCCAGGCTGGGGGGGCACTGGTGGTGGACTTCGTCCCTAACGGCTCTCCTTTACCCTTAATCCCAACCTTTTCCGGGGCTCATTGATGCAGATACAACAGACCACGCAATCACTTTTTGCAAAAAAATCCTTTCCCATTGCAAACAAATGGATCTATACAGCAGCGATTGCAATAGATATTTTAGTGCTTGTCTTGTCGAATGACATTTTGGGTCATATTCGTCTACCGGGTGAAGCGATACAAGATCCTGATTCGATCGTTCAAAATGCTTCCTGGTGGGAGCAAACGACTCAATCTCGATGCATCCGCACGACAGAAGTCAAACTTCTGACCCTGTCTGAGCTGATAGCCCTCTACCATGATGTGACAGGTGCTCTACCTCAATCGCTCAATGGACTCCGTGGGTCGCTAGGTCTCACCAATGGTGATATCGAGGACTGCTGGCAGGAGCCCTTTGCCTACTATACGAGTCAAATCGGTTACGTGATTCTGTCGCGTGGTCCTGATCAATCTTTAGGTACGCGTGATGACATCTGGCGTATCGTCCCCATCAATCAGCTTAACTGGATAAAGGAATCTCAAACCAAATGAAAACGCATACCCTACTACTCATCCTACTCACCTCTGCACTTCTTTTAGCGGCAACACTCATCTATATTCATCATCTACAAGACGATATCAATCGACTGGAGGGAAAAACGACCTCAGTGCACGGGTGGATGACTGGCATCAATCCATCTTGCTGTTAGGGGCGACACATTCGACCTTTGTGAATAGCAACGCCCTACATTTATAAATGCCAAGAGCTCAGGTCATCTAGGATGATGTCTGCGGCGCAAAGATCCTGACTGGGAGCAGAGGGATTGCGATAGGCAATGGTGTAGATACCCGCAGCATGGGCGGATTGTGTGCCGACTTGCGAATCCTCAAATGCGATGCATTGCGCAGGATCTGCACCTAGGCCTGCGACAGCTTTAAGGTAACTCTCAGGGTGCGGTTTACCTTGGACGACATCGTCAGCAGAGACGATTAGCTTGACTTGATCAAGGAGACCGATCTTACACAGCGTACGCGTGATCATCGCTCGCGGAGAGCCCGAGACGACCGCCATTGTCCAACCTTCGCTAGCTAAGCGCTTAAAGAGTGTAACAGATCCTGGTATCACGGGTACTTGCCTGTCAAAGAGGCGCGCAAAGTAGCTACTTAATAGCACACCGATGCGTTCGGCGGACTCATCAAGAAAAGCATTTGGCCATTTGTCTTGCATTTTAGCAAAGACATCTTCCCAAGCGAGGCCATAGGAGAAGCTTAGGCAATTGGCCGCAGAGAAACGAATGTTGCGATCTTCTAGGAGTAGGCATTGAGCCTCAGCCCAGAGCTTTTCACTATCCACGAGAGTCCCATCCATATCAAATAGAGCGATAGATTTATCCACGATTCACCTCATTAACAGGGTACAAAAAAGCCCCTACTCGATTATTCAAGTAAGGGCTTTTGGGCTTATTTACCGCAGCACTTCTTGTACTTTTTACAAGAACCGCATGGGCAGGGGTCATTGCGACCGACTTTGGGCTCTTCGCGGCGGATAGGCTCTGGATTCACAATGAAGCCATCAATGAAGCGCCATTCGCCGTTGACCTTCTTAAAAGTCGCTTGCTCGTGGTGCTCAAACTCTTTATCTTGCACGCTGTAAAGGGCGACGAATTCGACGATGCCGTCTTCGTCAGCAGCAGTACCGGCCTCAGTTGCGACGATTTCCATACCCAACCAGGTTGCTGATTTAGACCAAGTGCGAGAGCTCTCTTCATCGAAGTCCTTTTGAACGGCTTCACCAGATGTTTTGAAGAGGTAATCGATATCCCCCTCAGCGTAGGCAGAGTAGCGAGAACGCATGAGAGCCTCCGCGGTTGGGGCGATCTTCTCACCTGAGAGGTAGGGTTTGCAACAGTCTGCATAGGGCAAGCCAGAGCAGCAAGGGCAGAGTTTAGCTTCCATGAAAGAATCCTTTTCTAATTAGAATTAACGCAATAAGCCGCGTTGGGCCAATGCTTCAGCGATTTGCACGGCGTTGAGGGCCGCACCTTTACGGATGTTGTCACCCGAGCACCACAGCGCAATACCATTTTGGACGCTAGGGTCAATGCGGATACGGCCGATAGCCACATCATCTTGCCCTGCAGCATCCTTAGGCATCGGGTAGATCCCATTAGCGACATCGTCCGTGAGCACCACGCCAGGAGCAGCGGTAAAGACATCGCGCATTTCTGCGACAGAGAATGGACGCTCAAACTGAGCATGCACAGCGATTGAGTGAGCGTAAGCGACAGGGACGCGCACACAGGTGCAAGCGATCTGCAAATTGGGGTTCCCCAAGATCTTACGAGATTCGAAAGTCAGCTTGGCTTCTTCTGAGGTGAAGCCTGGCATTTCGTCCTTAAGACCGCCGATTTGAGGGATTACGTTGCAAGCGATTTGGTGAGCAAAAGCCTTGACTTGAGGCTCTTCGCCAGCAGCAACAGCCTTAATTTGGTCGTCTAATTCCACAATTGCAGCACGGCCAGCACCGGAAACAGACTGAAAGGTCACCGCAGTCATGTGCTTCAAAGGATTCACCTTATTTAGCGCAGCAATACCCATTAGCGTAATGATCGTCGAGCAATTGGGGTTGGCGATAAAGCCTTGGTGATTGTCGAGTGCTTCGGCGTTAATTTCAGGAATAACGAGAGGAACGGTCGGGTCCATGCGGAAGTCGTCGCCATTGTCAATCACAATAGCACCCTTTTCGATAGCAATCTTTCCCCACATTTTAGACGCGCCCTTGGAACCTTCTGTTCCGGCGAAAAGAACCACATCGAGGCCTTCGAAAGCTTCGGGGGTCGTTTCAAGCACATGGAATGTTTCGCCAGCAATTTCTTCATCGCGCTCACGTGTAGCCAATACACGAATTTCAGATGCGGGGAAGTTGCGTTGACGAAGGATCTTGATCATTTCGGTACCGACTGCACCGATACCAACGAGACCGACTTTATACTGCTTCATTTATTCTCTCCATGTATCTCAGAAAAGCTGAGATGAGGTGTAGCGTTTGTCTTGCTTCTTGAGTACACAATTGTGTACAAAAGGAAAAGATGGAGGAAATAATAGCATAATTTGGCAAAAAAGAAAAGCACAAAGGCACACAAGTAGGGGAAAAAATGGGGCTCTTGTGCGATTTTAGTGGATTGAAATACAAAAGAGGGGAAATGACAGCCCCTGTATCCTTCTAATTAATGGAGATGTCGTGTGCGTGAGAGCACCCAGCCACACTGGCCGAGGCTCGCTCAAGCTCAAATGTCTCACTGTGCTAAATTTAACATAGTGAGATATTTGAAGATATCTGGCTCTTGTTTAATTTTAGTGGGTCGGAAATTAAAAGGTAGGAGCGTAGCGACTGTTCTTGGCGGCAAAGCCGAGGCACGGCTCCAAGCCGTAATCAGGCATCGCGCAGCGTCCTTTTGCGGCTAAAAATCTGGCAGTCCTACGCGCCCCCCAAAGACTCCGCACGACTCGACAAAGCCACAAGCGCCCCGTTTTACCCATTAAAATCGTGCAAGAGCCTTTGCGGCTTTTGTGCGATTATCGTGAGTAATAAACCGAGCAAAGAGAAGAGCTAGAGATATAAACGTTTACATCTCCGTTTTTGCCACATTTAAGAGCTTGCGATCGGTTCTCGGCTATGGGTAGCTAATGGCTTACTCGTGGTGCGGAATCAGATAGTGCACGCAGATCACGAATAATTTGTGTAGCCAGGATAATGCCCATGGGACCAGTGACGCATAGGGTTGATCCTAGGGGTTGGCCAGGTACTTGTGGGGTGGCTGGCTCGACGCTGTAGGCGCAGGTAATACCGCGGGTGATACCATCAATGCGTAGCTGGCTACGCACTTGCTTGGCAAGGGGGCACATGGTTGTTTTGGCAATGTCGGCGACCTTGATCTGAAGAGGATCGGTTTTGCGGGCTGCGCCCATAGATGAGTAGGTCGGGATCTTTACTCGAACACTTGCAGCAAGAAGGGCAACTTTTGCGGGGAGGTCGTCAATGGCATCAAGGAGGATGTCTGGGGCAATTTCGTCCAAAAGTGTTGCGCAGTTATCAGGGGTTAGACGAAGGGTCTTGATCTCGACGTGGGCATCGGGAGCAATACTCAGGATGCGGTCTTTTGCAACCTCAGTTTTGATCTGCCCCAAAGTGTCATGGGTGGCGTAGAGCTGGCGATTGATATTACTGATCTCAAAGTAATCTGAATCGATGAGGGTAAAATGACGGACGCCATTACGGACGAGCGTCTCAATGGCAAATGTGCCGACCGCACCGCATCCGCAAATCAGCACGTGAGCTACGGCAAAGCGATCAAGAGCTGCTTGACCAAAAAGGATTCGTGATCGGGTAAGTGTTGGCATCGTGGTGAGGACTTAGTTAGATGGCAGGCTACTGCTGATTGAGGTATCTATCAAGTGCACGGATGGCCCATTCGTAACCGGCCGCCCCAAACCCGAGGATTTGTCCAATACAAGGCGCGACAGTTAGGCTGATGTGGCGAAAGTCTTCTCTGCGGTGGACGTTGGAGAGGTGGACTTCGATGGCGGGCAGATCAATTGCAGCAAGGGCATCTCGTATGGCGACGCTGGTATGGGTGTAAGCAGCGGGGTTAATCACAATCCCCACAAATCCCTCTGTAGGAGCGAGGCCAATGCAATGGACTAATTCGCCCTCGATGTCACTCTGCTTAGCGATGAGGGTATAGCCGAGGCTTTGGGCGACGGCTTTGGCTTCACGCTCAATATCTGCCAGGGTGGTGGTGCCGTAAATGGTGGGCTCGCGGTGTCCGAGAAGGGCGAGATTGGGGCCATTGAGGAGGAGGATTTTAGGTGCAGATGTCATGCTGGATCTCCTTAAATAAAAAATCGATCTATCCAATAGGGTAAGATTTGGACTTCGTACATGTTGCGGTCAAGCTGTGAGACGAATGCCTGGAGGAGGCTTGGATTTTCGAGGAGCTTGGCGAGGGGGTAACGTTTAGCGCGGGCGGTGAGCACTTCGCGATAGAGGGGGTAATAGAGAGGGATCACCTCATCAGTTTTGGCAGCCTTGATGCGGATGAGGTCTTGCATCCAGCGGCCAATGAGCTGAATGAGGTCTTCGCGCATGTCTTTGTACCGAGCAACAATGCGAGCTTTGAGGGCGGCATCGTCGATAATCACAGAGGCATTGGCTTTATTTTCTTGCTTGATCTCGACCTCGGCAGTCTTTTGAAAGGTTCCCAAGATCCCACAAAAGATCCCCGATAGGGCATTTGCTTGAATCGGATTACCAGCAACCGATGGCTTGATATCATAGGCGGCGAGCGCATCGAGGGCTTTGGTGCGGTAAGGCTCAGCTAATTGTCGATCTCGACCGAGGTCGATGACTTGGCACCGTGAAATAATCGTGGGGAGCAAGTCCATGGTGGAATCAGCCAACAAGACAAAGAGGGTTTTTGCTGGGGGCTCTTCGAGTGTCTTGAGGAGGGCGTTGGCGGCAGTTTCATTCATGCGGTTAGCCCATGAGATCACCATGATTTTCCAAGAGCCACACATGGCCGATCGGATGGCTTGTGGGATAATACGCTCGCGCATCATCTGGGCATCAATGGTGCGGCTGACCTTTTCGGGCTCATACCAGTGCATGTCGGCAAAGGCATGTGCAGAGACCTGTCTGCAAAATGCACAAAGTCCGCAGGGGCGCTTGGTTGGGTCTGGATTTTCGCAAAGGAGCTGGTGACCGATCCATGTGGCCATGGGATAGCCACTCTCTTTAACGGCGCCGACAATCAAATAGGCTTGAGCGGTGCGGCCGTGGGTAAAGGCGTGGGCGAGATTGCTTTGAGCCATCTTAAATGCCGATTGATGAGCGATGGAGGTGGAAACGTGGGGGGATGAGTCTTCATTCTCGTCTTGATCAGCATCAAAAGGATCGAGCAGATCGTCTTCGAAATCAGAGTAGTCAGGTGGGACCATTAGCGATGTACTCCTAGGAAACGATTGGTGTCAAAGAGCACGCCTGCCGAGAAGAGGGCACAAAAGCTCAATGATAGATAAAGGAATAGAGCAGGCAGGGAAACCAATCCCCAGGCACAGTCGTAAACATGCACGTGAATAGGCGACCAAAACCACGCCCCTTGAAAAAGCGGAAACCAGCTCTGTAGGAGGATGCGCACGGCGATGGGTAAGATGCCACAGAGGGAGATTACCCAAATCGTTACACCAGTGGTTGTCTTGGAAAAGAACGACGCCAGCATGGCAACCGAGCACCAGACGAGAGCTTGCAGAGAGAGCATCATCAGGGTTAACCCGACTCGAGTCCACTCGAGGGTAATCGTTTGGGCGGGGTAGACTTTAAGTACGAGATATTGTTGGAGCAGGCTAAAGAGCAAAAAGACGACACAGCAGCACCACAGGCTCAGCGTGCGCGCCACCACCCACGTCCGTGCGCGGATCGGAGTGGAATAGATCAGGGGCATCATGCCGAGACTACGTTCATGTACGAAGCCTTGAGTAGCGAGAATTGCCGCATAAAAGATCGTCCACGGCGCAGTGGCCAATGCCCAAATCGATGCGAAAGTTTCCGTGCTACCCTCAAAGCGCCTAAGCAAGACGAGCTGCACCCACCCACTAATGGCGAGGAGCAAAACGAGCGGCAACTTGCCACGAGATGAACGAAAAGCCGCAATTAGATCGCGGCGAATCAAGATGTAGAGGATATTCATACTAGGTCAACCTCATGAATTTGATTGTTGTCGAGTTGAATCATGCGTGAGCAGCAGCGTTTAAGCTGCTCTCGGTCATGTCCACTAATCACGATGTGGGCGAATTCTGTAAGCGTCACAATGATCTGCTCCAGAGTGGCACAAAATGCAGGATCCAATCCAGAGAAAGGGTCATCGAGTATCAAGACTGGGGGCAAGAGGAGGATGGCTTCAGCTAATGCCACTCGGCGCTGCAACCCATACGATAATTGCCCAATCTGCGTCGACTCATAAGGCTCAAGTTGGCACCGCGCCACAGCCTCATGGACGCGACGACGGAGGCGGAGATAACGCTCCCCCTTGAGCTGGGCGCGATAGCGTAAGAATTCTTTAACCGTCATCTCTGGGTAGAGAGGGGTACCCTCACTCAAGTAGCCGACCTTGCGGCGGTAGCCGAGTCCCTCACTAGAGGCAAAGGTTCGCTTACGTGCGCCGCGCAGCTCGTAGGTCAAGCGCAATCCCCCCTCTTGCGGCACTAAGGCGGCAGCCATTAATGCGAGCAAGGTGCTCTTGCCTGAGCCATTCCTCCCCGTCACGCCTAGACATTCACCTTGGGCGATTTGCAGAGAGACTTTTGTCACACCGCAACCTGGGCAATAGAGATAGGTTACCTGATCGAGTGTCAGCATGGCGAGGGGGTCCTTTCTGCAAGCTAGATTAAAAGAGTTGATAGCCTTGAGCCTTCAGGGCCATGGTAATCTGCTCGATTTGCGTGAAGTCGCGCGTCTCCATCGTGATACGCAAGCGGCAACTATTGAGTGCAGTATCGACAGAGCTATGGTTGTATTGGACACCGACGACATTACCACCACATTGCGAAATAATCGCCGAAACGGCAGTCAATTGACCTGGCTTGTCTGGCAAGGCAATCGACAATTCACTGCGACGGCCAGAGGCAAGCAGACCGCGCGTAATGACACGGCTAAGGATATTGACATCAATATTGCCACCCGAGAGCAGACAGCACACCTTTTTACCCTTGACATGAGGGATCTTGTCAGAGAGCACCGCTGCGACAGAGACCGCACCTGCACCCTCGCAAACGAGTTTGCGCTTTTCCATCAAAAAGAGAATCGCAGCGGCAATTTCGTCTTCAGAAACCGTGACGATCGCATCGACATACTGCTTGACCAATTGGTATGTCAGATCACCAGGGCGCTTGACGGCAATGCCATCAGCAAAGGTATTGACTCGATCGAGAGTAACCATCGTACCAGTAGAGAGTGATTGCTCCATTGATGGTGCAGCAGCAGCCTGCACGCCGTAGACTTGGCAATTGGGCTTAAGTTGCTTAATAGCATAGGCGACGCCACTGATCAAGCCACCACCACCGATTGGCACGATAACGACATCGACATCGGGCAACTGCTCGAGGATTTCCAACCCCACGGTGCCCTGCCCTGCGATCACATCAGGATCATCAAAAGGATGCACAAAGGTCATGCCCTTTTCATCGCGCAATTTGCAAGCGTAGGCATAGGCGTCATCATAAGCACCTGGCACGAGGCAAACCTGTGCGCCGTAGCTTTTAGTTGCCTCAACCTTAGAGATAGGCGCAACGTCAGGCATACAAATGACCGCCTTAGAGCCGACATGCTGAGCCGCCAGAGCGACACCTTGAGCGTGATTGCCTGCACTACAAGCGATAATGCCACGATCGAGCTCTGCGGGGGTGAGGGTGCTAATTTTGTAGTAAGCGCCACGCACTTTAAAAGACCCCGTCACTTGGAGATTTTCAGTCTTGAGGTAAACTTCTGCATCCTTGCTCAATTTAGGAGCATGGATCATATCTGTCTTGCGAGCGACCTCTTTGAGGACATTGGCTGCATCACGAATGGTATCTAACGTAAACATATCTATTCCTTTAGCCAGAGAGTGGCCAGATTAACGTGATGGCGAGACAGCCATCAGGTGTGCAATTTCCGTAGCCCAAAGCGTCTCATCGGGCGTTTCAAGGATAAGCGGAATTGATTCAAATCGTTTTTGTGAGGCAATCGCCTCGAATACTGTCCAGCCGATTTTACCTTGGCCCAATGGGGCATGGCGGTCGACATGCGACTCGTAATCGACCTTGGCATCATTGAGGTGCATACCAGCGAGCTTATCAGCACCGACCAATTGGTCAAATCTCGCCATCATCGCATCGAGCCCATCCGCTTCTCTCAGGTCAAATCCCGCCGCAAAGGCATGGGCCGTGTCGAGGCAAAAGGCCACGCGGCTGGGGTCTTTGACTCCATCAAGGATTCGAGCTAGCTCTTCAAAAGTCGAGCCGAGATAGGCACCCTGTCCGGCAGTATTTTCAATCACGACGGTGACGCCTTGGGTATCACAGAGCGCTTGGCTGATGCTCTGAGCGACACGCAGACACGCAGCTTGTGGGGTAATCTTTTTGAGATGGCTACCAGGGTGTAGGTTGAGTAAAGGGAGCCCCAAGCGCTCACAGCGCTGGAGCTCATCCATAAAGGAGAGCATGCTTTTAGCGTGGGCTTCGTCATCAGGATTAGCTAGATTGATCAAATAGCCAGCGTGGGGCAAGACTGCCTCTGGCGGGATTTGGCTACGAGCGAGAGCCTCTTTAAAGGCATCGACATCGGCATCCTCCATGGGCTTACCTACCCATTGACGCTGATTTTTGACGAATAAAGCAAATGCCGTCGCCCCAATAGCCGTCGCATTGGCGGGGGCATTTTGCACGCCACCGGCAGCCGAGACATGTGCGCCAATTTTAAACATGGTTCTCTCCTCATCCGTCCGCAGTTATGCGAACTATTTTTTGGTAGTCTTGCGCTTGGTGGGCTTTTTAACTGGCGAAGCCTGCTTGAGCATCTCAATGATCGCCCCTGGTGTGGCCAACTGAGCTTGGACCATTTCGCGGGTGATCATGACATCGATCTCTCCCTTAGCCTCACTGGGGACCTCATACATGACATCCGTCATCACTTGCTCCATGATGGCGCGCAAACCACGAGCACCGGTCTTACGGGCAATGGCTTGGCTAGCGATTTCGTCGAGGGCATCGGTAGTAAAGCTCAAGTTCGCCCCGCTCATCTTTAAGAGCTTGCGATATTGATTGACGATGCAATTTTTGGGTTCAGTCAAAATGCGCACGAGGTCGGCTTGGGTCAATTCCTCCATCTTAGCAATGACTGGAATACGCCCAACCAATTCGGGGATCAAACCAAACTTCACCAAATCATCAGGCTGCACCGTTGACAAAAGCTTGTTGGTGGCATCGCGTTCTTTTTCCTCACTATCGATAAAGCCGATAGAGGCTTTACCGAGGCGATTTTTGATCACGTCGTCGATACCGACAAAAGCGCCCCCGCAGATAAAGAGGATATTGCTGGTGTCGATGGTGATGTAGTCGGCATTGGGGTGCTTGCGGCCACCCTTTTCGGGTACTTTGCAAGAGGTCCCCTCGATAATTTTAAGCAAAGCTTGTTGGACACCCTCACCTGAGACGTCACGGGTGATGGAGGTATTCTCTGATTTGCGAGAGATCTTATCGATTTCATCAATGTAAATAATGCCACGCTCAGCCTTTTTGACATCCATATCAGCAGCTTGCAAGAGGTAGAGCAAGATATTCTCGACATCCTCACCCACGTAGCCAGCCTCGGTCACAGTCGTGGCATCGGCAATGGCAAAGGGTACATTGAGCATCTTAGCCAAGGTCTTAGCAAAGAGCGTCTTACCACACCCCGTAGGACCGAGGAGCAGGACGTTGCTTTTCTCAATCTGAACATCGACAAACTCAGGATCGGCCTCTTGTTGGAGTCGACGATAATGGTTATACACGGCTACAGCGAGGACTTTTTTGGTCGAATCATGGCCGATGATATACTCATCCAAAAAGGCCTTAATTCCCATCGGCACCGGGACTTTGCCCAAAGCAGGAGTATCTTTGGATGGTGCTACTGCCTTGGGGGCACTTTCCCCAAAGGTATCAATGATTGCATTGAGACAATTTTCGCAGATTGGCACATCGGTAATCGGGCTACGAATAAATCCATCATAGATCGGCTGTCCACAAAATGCACACGCTTCTTTGAGGGCGTTGGGATCACGCGTCGAATGCTTGGCCATTACTTGATGTCCTTTTTAGTGACGACGTGGTCAACCAAGCCGTAAGTCTGGGCCTCTTCAGCCGACATAAAGTTGTCACGATCGGTATCAACGATCATCTTGTCCATCGGTTGACCAGTGTGGTCACACAAAATACCATTGAGAATATCACGTATGCGTTGGATTTCAGCAGCTTGGATCTGGATATCTGCACACTGTCCCTCGGCTCCGCCCAAAGGCTGGTGAATCATGATACGGGCATTAGGCAAGGCAAAGCGCTTACCTTGAGCACCAGCAGCCAACAAGACTGCGCCCATGCTGGCAGCTTGCCCAACGCAATAGGTAGCCACATCACACGAAATAAATTGCATCGTGTCGTAGATCGCCAAACCTGCAGTCACGGAGCCACCCGGTGAATTGATATAGAGCGAGATGTCCTTTTTAGGGTCTTGAGATTGCAAAAAGAGCAACTGCGCGACCAGCGTATTGGCCACAGTATCATCGATTGCAGAGCCCAAGAAGATCACACGATCAAGCAATAGACGAGAATAGATGTCATACGAGCGCTCACCTCGGCTCGTCTGCTCAATCACATAGGGGATAAGGGTGTTTTCGGGATTCATGGAGATTCCTAATCTTTGTGTCAAGGTTAATTAAATGGACAAAGGAACCGAACAGATTGTGGATCAACCGTTCGGTTCCTTAAATCTAAGCCAAAACGGCGCCAGCTTACTTAGCCAATTCTTCGATCAATTGATTCATGACCTTAGCCGTCACCTGCTCAGTCATGAAATCATCCAAACGGTTATTCTTGATGAGCAATTGGATGACTTCGTTGACCTTCTTATTCGCAGAAGCAGCGATACGCTCAAATGCGCCATCCATCTCTTCCTTGGTCAAGGAGATCTTGCGATCCTTAGCGATCTTTTCTGCGATGTAGCGCAAACGGACGTTGCGTTCGCCATTCTTAGTAGCGACTTCGCGCAATTCGTCTTGGTGGGCGGTAATTTCTTCCTTAGAGATACCTTGAGCGCGTGACAAGATGGCGCGGACTTCGTCCTCGACAGCAAGCTGGATAACCGATTCGGGGCATTCAAAAGGAGCAGCATCGACGAGCGCTTGGACCAATTCGCCTTCCACGCGAGTCTTTTCTGCAGCAGCAGCTTCGCTCTCCATAGCATCCTTGACAGCCGCCTTGACTGCATCGATATCAGCCAAACCAAAGCGCTGAGCGATCATTTCGTCATTGGCAGGGACTTGCTTACGGAAGCTCTTGACCGTGATGTCGTAGGCGACCTTTTTGCCGGCCAAATCAGCGAGGGTGAAATCTGCGGGATATTCAGCAGTGAAGCTCACTTGAGCACCGACAGTCTTACCGACGAGCTGATCCTTCAAACCAGGGATGTAGCTATCGTTGGCCATTTGTGCCCAGTATTCATCATCCTTAACCCAGTGCTTAGCCTTTGCATCGACGGTTTCAGGATCAATATCGGAGCTCACGCTCAAAGCGATCAAGCTTTGCTCATTGATGGCATCTGCCTCGGTGCCATCCTCAAAGCTCGCCATCATACCGCGGAATTGATCAATGCGTTCGCCGATTTGATCTTCGGTCACTTGAGGGTTAGCCTTGGCAATGGAGATCTTGGAGAGGTCAATTTCAGGCACGGTAGGATTGGTGTCGATGACGAGGGAGAATGTAGCCCCAGTAGACTCATCAGCCTTAAAATCCACAACGTCGATCAAGTTGCAGTAGCTGATCTTGGTGTCGTCAATGATGGTCTTAAGCAAATCGCGGATGATGCGCTGCTCGGTTTCGCGAGCAATTTCGGCGCTATAGAGACGAGCGACCTTGTCCCAAGGTGCTTTACCAGGACGGAAACCAGGGATCTTTGCTTCGTTTGTAAAAGCTTGCTTAACACCTTGGAGAGTCTTTTTAACATCTGCAGCATCCGCTTCAACGGCAACAGTTACGCGGCACTTACCCATATCTTTGACTTCGGTCTTCATTTCGTTTGTATCCTTCTAATATAGAATTACGTGTTTATAAAGGGGTTCTTTTGGGCACAATTAGCCCATAAAATGCGATTACTTTACCACAAAAGGCCGATTTCTGCAAGGAGATAATCGACAAAAAGCCACAAAATCTACCCCATCGCCCTATTTTAACGAGCAAGTAAGCTCGCCAAGAGCGAGAGATCCGAGAGCTCCTTTGCAGATATCTCCCTACGCCTGATGGACAACCAATTGTTGAAAGGGTATCTCGATCCCTTCGCGCTCCAAGATCTCCATGCCCGCCTTATTCATATCAAAGGTCGCAGTCCAGTAGTCGGCATTGTTTACCCAAAAACGCACAGTAATGTCGATCGACGACGCACTCAGCGCAACAACCTCTGTTGTAATCTCTTCGCCTTTGAGCACATACTCTTTAGTTGCGACAAGATCACGCAATAACGCTATGGCCTTGGAGATATCGGTGCCATAGGCTACGTTAAAGACAAAGTCCACTCGACGCGTTGGCAGTGCTGAGTAATTGGTGATCACCGACCCCCAAACAGACTTATTGGGCACAATGACGAGCTTATTGTCTGCGGTATTCATCGTCGTGGCCATCATATTGAGCTCGCGAATCTTGCCTGATACGCCACCAATATTCACAAAATCACCCACATTAAAGGGCTGATTAATCGCAATCATGAGCCCAGAGGCGATATTACTCAGCGAATCCTGACAAGCAAAACCGACAATAATACCTGTCACCCCTAAACCTGCAATGAAAGGCGCAATCGAAATCCCAAGCTGCGACAAAACGATGATCCACAACACCCCATACAACAGCTTGCGGCAAGTCGACAAGATCAACGTCTTGAGCAATGTGTGGATGTACTTCGAATTACTCACCCCCTTATTAACGGCCATCAATGCAAAGAAGATCACAACGCGCCCCATCAGATAAATGAGGATGGCCAAAATCACGTGATTGAGGAAATCGACCCCGTGACTATTGATCCACGTATGCACCAAATACATGTGGGGAGAAAAGAACTGCACCAAAAGCGATCCCAAAGAGGGGGTTGCGGTCGTACAAGCCTGCTCCGCAGCTGGCACTGCGGCAGGAGCTGCGGCAAACAGTATGGTTAATACGCTCATAACAATGGTCCTTTAAAAATAAGATAAAAATGCTTCTAAATCAATATTCTAAATAATAACACAGTCGTGGCTCTCTTGTCAAAAGAAATATGGCTCTTGTGCGATTTTAATGGGTGAAATGGGGCTCTTGTGGCTTTGTCGAGTCGTGCGGGATCTTTTCTAGGGGTAGCGTAGGTCAGCCAGGGGTAGCGTAGGGGGCGCTTTTTCTCCCACAAAAGGTTCACAAAGGGGATCGCTTAGATAAAACTCGCAAGCCCATTTTAATCTAAGCGCTCCCTAGTTATCTTTGGGAAATGGATGGGGCTGCAGTCCCATACCCCACTTGCGGCCTGCGGCGGAGCGGCTACGCCGCTGGCATGTAGAATGTAGAATGTACCAGTGTTAGCGACTGGCTCGTTGCAGGGCATAGCGACTGCGTCGCTAGATTTTGGGAATTGGGATATGGGATTTAGTCTCTGATAGCGGCCTATGGCCTTAGAGCGCTCCCGCGGGTCGCTTGTGGAGAGTCCCCAACACCTAAACTCTAAACCCTACACTCCCGTAGAGATGACCTTGGTCCTCGCTACGGGAGCCGCGATACTCCTGCCTTTTATCCTTCCGCCCCATTAAAATCGCACAAGAGCCCTAAAAGTCCGCAGGAGTGCTTCGGGTGAGCGTCAGCGAGCTCTGCCTGATGCGTGTTGCGGGCGGGCGTCAGCGAGTCCCTGCGGGCGACTGATCGTGATGGGGAGGCGTAGATCACAGGTGGTGAGGTGCAAAATGAGGTCTCCAGGGCCGTCAGGGAGCGGGCCGGGGATGGTAAAGAGGAGATGTCGGGGTGATGGAGATTGAATGGCACTAGCTTGAATGGGGCTACTATCAGCGGGTTCTACGACGACGGCGGTGTCGAGGTACTCTTCAGATAGGGTGAGGTTGCGGCCTTGCACGAGGATCTCGGCATCGGGCTCGATGGTATTGGGAGCGTCTGCATGGGTAGGGGTAATGCGGGTGACAAGGGGATCTTGGCGGGCTTCAACTGACATATTGGCATTAGTGATATTATGTGCACTGCCAGTGATTTGTCTATTTTTTGCACGGGTTTGCTGGGCATCGATTACGATGCGGTGGCGCGTGGGGTCGAATTGGTCTTCGCTATCGATGAAGCGGCCTTTGATGACGGGGTAAAGCTGAATGAGTCCATCGAGATTAATGCGGTAACCTTGGGCGATAAGCTTTTGCATGAGGTTGATCAAATCATCGAGCATCATCCGACTAGAGAGAGGCGTTGATGTGGCCCTCGTCGGCGAGACGCTGGGCAAGGGTCTCAACATTGTAGGTGGTGCCGGTCTTGACGCTGGCAACATAGGGGGCACTTGTCCCTGCAAGCAACGGGGGCTGGTGTAGGGTAAAAGTCAAGTCTGCTGATGGGGTTGTTGTTGCGCTCATGGTGCTCCCTCCGTGTGGTTGATGGTGTCGATGGCTCTAGTTTAATCTCACTGTCTACTAAGGTATCACAAAATAGGTTGCAATGCGAGTGAAAAATGGGTTGCAACCCAATCTATTTTTGCCTTGCAACCTATTCGTCTTTTGGGTTGCAAGGCAAATGCGCAATGGGTTCTAATCTAATTACTCAATCGGTTGAAATGGATTATTCAATTGCATTGTAATGTGTCATGGGACGCCTTGCTGAGGTCTCTATCCAAGAGAGCGCAGCGACCGTTCTAAGAGGACGTAGGCCGTTCTAAAAGGGAGCGCAGCGACCTTTTAGGGTACTTTTGTATGCAGATGTTGCTCATTTGGCCAATTTACGGCTTGCTTTATTAAGAAGAATCTGCTAGATTAAGGACGTTGATTTATTAGTAAAGAAAGGTTCATTGACAGATGAAAACAAAACTTCTCCTTTTGACGGTTCTAGCCGTCGCTCTCACAACAGGCTTTGCAGCCGACCATTTTGACAAAAGCTACCTCTTGCCCAATGACCTAGCGCTTGCACCGAGCCAAGACCAATTGGCCATCTCCCTCTTTAACGCCAAGCAAATCCGCGTAACGACCTTACAAGGTCAAGCGATCAAAAAGATTAACTTGGAGCGCACAACAGGCGGCTTTCTTGGCTTGGGCGGGCACACTGTAAGCTATCCAGCCCTAAGCGTAGCCTATTCTCGTGACGGTAAGAGCCTCTATGCTACTGCGGAGAATGGTAATGAGGGACTCCTCTTTAAGATTAATTGCGAGTCTGGTCGGATCGTTAAGAGCACGGTCGCAGGCAATCACCCGATGGGGGTCATTGTTTCGGCAGATGGCCAATCGGTCTATGTCTGTAATCGCTTTGACAGCTCGGTGCAACGCTTTGATGCCGACACGCTCGATAGCCAAGCGACTGGCAAAGTCACCCGCGAAGCCCACGCCTGCGCTTTAGGCCAAGACGACAAGCTCCTATTTGTCGCCAACCATCTACCGCTGATTGCCACAGAGCCCATGGGCGCTGTTTCTGCAGTAGTCTCAGTGCTTGATGCCAAGACCCTCCGCAAGAAGTATGACATTCCCTTAGCCAATGGCGCAACTGGTGTGCGCGATGCGGTGGCCTCGCCTGACGGCCGCTATATCTATGTCTCTCACACGCTTGCGCGATTCCAATTGCCCACGACTCAGCTCGAACGCGGCTGGATGAATACTGCAGCGCTCTCAGTTATTGATGGGCAAGCTGGCGTTTTGATCAACACAGTCCTCTTGGATGATGTAGACTTAGGCGCAGCCAATCCTTGGGCAATCACGGTCACCCCAGATGGCAAATCATTGGTCATCACTCATGCTGGCACCCGCGAGGTCAGCGTCATTGACCGTGTCAAGTTGCACAAGCAGCTCGATATGGCTCGCCTCAATCAAAAGGTCACCTCTGTCACCAGCTCGGCAGCTGATGTCTCTTACGATTTGTCATTCCTCTCGGGAATTCGCCGTCGCATCACCTTTACTGCTGATGGACCTCGCAGTGCTGTGGCGACCAATGATCGTATCTACACAGCAGCATATTTTGCTGACGGACTCGTAGAAATTCCCTTTAAAGATCGCGTCGTGCGTCCTCGCATCTACCCCTTGCAAAATGGTAAGCTTATCGACCTCTCTAAGGATCGTGTGCTACGCGGTGAAATGCTTTTTAATGATGCGTCCATGTGCTTCCAACAATGGCAATCCTGTGCGACATGTCACCCTGACGGCCGTGTCGACGGGCTCAACTGGGATCTTCTCAATGACGGCATTGGTAACCCCAAGCAAACCAAGAGCCTATACCTCTCTGGTTTCACCCCCCCCACAATGATCACAGGGATTCGTGCAGACATGGGGCACTGTAATCGCGCAGGCATTCGCCATATTCAATTCTGCACACGCCCTGAAGAAGACCCCATCTGCCTTGACGAATATGTCATGGCGATGCGCGCTCACCCATCGCCTTATACTCGCGACAGTGCTGCAATTGCCCGTGGCCGCAAAGTATTTGATCTTGCAGGATGTGCAGTCTGCCATCCCCATCCTGCTGATGGCGAGGACTATTACACTGACCTCAAGCAGTATGACATGGGCTTAGGCATTCGCAACGAAGTCGGCCGCAAGTTTGACACCCCCACCCTACGTGAAGTCTGGCGTACAGCTCCCTACCTCTACGATGGTCGAGCGGTCACAATGATGGATGTCCTCACGACATGCAATCCCAAAGACACCCATGGCAAGACGAGCACCCTGACACCACAGCAGCTCAAAGATCTCGAAATCTTTGTTCTTTCGCTCTAATCCTTTCACGCTTATCCTTAAGGTCTCACCATGTTAATCCACCAAAATAGCCTTGCATCCGCCCCACTACTCTATGCCACACTGACGCAAATCTCGACTGCGGGGTGGTCTGCAGCGGCACAAGCCCCGCGATTCAACCTTCTCGATGCCACCCCGACCCTCTGGCTCACCCACCCAACGGAGACGACCTACCCCGCCGTCTCACAACGCACATTCCTACCAGATGGGCAAGCAGGCATCCCCATCGTGCTCAATGGCCGAACCGTTGGCTACACCTATGAAGATGACTTTGCCACCTACGCCCTCTTGACAGGCGTCCTGCCACAAGATCTCAAGGCAAGCCGGTTTGACCAAACGACCTCCGCCTTTGAATCCATCGAAGCGGCCCTATTTCAAGTAGGCATGACCTTTAAGCACGTCGTGCGCACCTGGCTCTATATGGATGATGTCCTCAGTTGGTATGACCAGCTCAACCAAGCTCGCGATGCATTCTTTGAGAGCCGCCAAATCTTTGGCGGATTCATCCCAGCAAGTACAGGCATTGGCACTGCGAACTGGTCCGGGTCAGCGATTGCGACCTGCGCCATTGCGATGAAACCTAAGAGCGACGCGGCCTCGGCCTACATGGTTGATTCGCCCCTGCAATGCTCGGCACTCAATTATCGTAGCACCTTTAGCCGTGCAGCGGAGATCAAAACCCCCACTCAGCGTACGCTTTTCATTTCTGGTACAGCGAGCATCAAGCCCGCCAGCCACGACGTGGCCTACATTGGCGACATTGTCAAGCAGATTGACTGCACGATGAATGCCGTGGAGGCGATCCTCACCTCGCGCAAAATGACCTTCGCAGATGTCTCGCGCGCTGTCGTCTACCTCAAGGATCCAGCATTCTTAGAGCCTTGGCGCAACTGGCTCGCCCAAAAGGGCTTGCCGGCCTTTGCCCAAGAGATTGTCGCCGACGTTTGTCGAGACGAATGGCTCTTTGAGATCGAGCTTGATGCCATCACCACCCAACAGATTGACTGATACCCTATGCCCTATTTCGTTAATATGATTCTCTACGTTCTTGTAGCAGCATCCATCTATTTGGCCTTTCCACAACCGCACAGCTGGCTTACCAGCAATGCGGTTTATGCAGTCTTATGGGGACTGCTTCTCATCAATGGATTGGTTGCGCTGCGTGCGCTATGCAGATGGATCAAGCACCCAAGCGGTTTTGCCATTGCATCGCTGGGATTTCACCTCGGCTTTCTCCTGCTGATTGTCGCAGGTGGACTCTCAAGAAATAGCACCTCTGGCTACGTACCGTTGGCCGCAGGCGACCGCGAACGCCGCCTCTTTGACAAAGCCATTCGTACGCCCTTGTCGACGCTCCCCTTTTATATTCATCTAGATAATTTCACGATTGACACCTATCCCTCTGGAATGCACCGTCAGTACTATTCACAGCTACGACTCATCGACACCGCCACAGGCGAGCAGTACCAAGGCACCGCCTCGGTGAATCATCCCGTGCGTCATGCTGGTTGGACCATCTATCAAATGAGCTACCAGCACTTTACCGATCCCCAAACAGGCGCACCGCTGTGGGTCACCATCTTGCAAGTCAAGCACGACCCTGGCTTGCCTTACCTCTTTACGGCCTATGGGCTGATCGTTTTTGCTGCGCTTGCCTTTGCCATTGCCATCTTACGTCGCAAACGTCCCACCAAGCACCAGGAGGCTCACGATGGACATTAAACTATCCCTACTCGGCTGGCTGCTCAATATCACCTTTATTCTCATTGGTGCGACCGCCATCACGCGTAAACGCCTCCTCTGGGCTGCTGTTTTTTGTTGTGGTATAGCGATCCTTGCAGTGCGTGGTTGGAGCGCAGGTCATATGCCCATGCGCAACCTCTTTGAGTCGTTCTTATGGTTTGCCATGCTCTTTCCCCTCTGCACGGCACTAGAATGGCACTTCACGCGCGTCGATACGCTTCGTCTCGATGCTGCGCTTGCTCTGGTATTTTTCTTTCCCGTCGTCTTTGTCTTTAAAGAGACCCTCTCACCGCTGCCGCCAGCCCTGCAGAGTCCATTCTTTGTGCCCCACGTCTTTGCTTACATGGCTGGCTACGCCCTCATGGCCAGAGCGGCCTTTTTGAGCTGGCGTAGCGACCTCCACCTCGCAGACCGCTCGGCGGTGATAGGATTCTTTTGCATCACAGTAGGCCTAGCACTAGGCTCGTGGTGGGGCAACGAGGCTTGGGGCGGCTATTGGCAATGGGACCCCAAAGAGATGTGGTCCTTAGCCACGTGGCTCATCTACGTCGGATACTTTCATATTCGCCTTAAACCACGCGCCACGATTTGGGCTAGGGTCCTCTTGTGGCTCGGTCTGCTATTCATTATCCTGACAGTCACGTGGATTAACCTCTCAAAGCTTTTTCCAGGAATGCACAACTATGCCTAACCCCCCCCCAGATCCCAGCGAAGAAGCCGCTGCACATCCTGCTATTTGCGTCATCGATGAATTGATTGATGCGCTTGAATTCGCCCGAGAATCGGGCGTAAAGCGCATCCCCGTCGACCCTGTAGTCTGGCGTGAATTTGTGAGTCCGCGCAAGCAGGCTCAAGTCCAGCAAGCCACCGCACAAGTGGTGGCAGCGAGTCAATCTACCGATTCCAATATCCCCAGCCATGATGCTGCAGCATTGTCCACGCTCAATAGCGCCATTGAATCCTGCGAAAAGTGCCCCCTACACAAGACCTGCACCAAGCGTCTTGTCGGCCAAGGCAATAGCCAATCGCCAGACATCATGTTGATCAATGGCATGACCTCGCATGCAGACATTCTCGCAGGCCAAATCATCTCAGGAGCTGCGGGGCAACTCCTAGACAAAATGCTTGCCGCAATCGGTCAAAGCCGCCAATCGGTCTACCTGACCAGTGCCTGCAAATGCGCCACACAAACCGGTAGACAAGACCCCGTTGCCCAAGAAACCTGCGCAGCGCTCCTCCAACGCGAAATCGCCGCCGTCAACCCCAAGATCATCATCATGCTTGGCCCTGTCGCCGTCAAGGGCACATTTGCCAATTCATCAGCTGGGCTCTGCGACACCATTGGCAACTGGCATCACTGGCAAAATAAAATTCTTGCTGTAGCCATCCATCATCCCATGCGCATGCAAATCCTCCCAGAGGCTACCGCACACCCCCTCAAAGCAGACACCTGGCAAACACTCCTTGCAGTAAAAAGAAAGCTAACCAATGGCTAAGTTTATCATCAAAGGCGGCAAGACAATCTCAGGCACGCATCGCGTTTCGGGCAATAAGAATGCAGCCCTCCCCATGCTTGCGGCTGCACTGCTAACCCAAGATCCCGTCACGCTAACAAACCTCCCCAACATTCTCGATGTCCAAGTCATGCTCCAAGGCATCCAAAAGCTCGGCGCTCGAGTCGATTATCGACCAGAGGTCAACCAAGTCACCATCCGAGCTAAAAAGATCAGCGACACCGTTTCAAAAGAAATCTGCGACAAAGTCCGCACCTCAATTCTCTTTGCAGCCCCCCTACTCGCCCGCACAGGCAAAGCCAAACTCTACCCACCTGGTGGCGATGTCATTGGCAAGCGTCGGCTCGACACCCATATCAATGGCTTTAAAGCTCTCGGTGCATCCGTCTCTAAGGCCCTTCTTTTCAAAGCGCCCACCCGCCTAACAGGCACCTACTTTCTCCTCGATGAAGCCAGCGTCACCGCCACAGAAAACCTCATCATGGCAGCAGTCTGCGCCCAAGGTCAAACCACCTTTTACAATACCGCATGTGAGCCCCACATCTGCGACCTCTGTAAGATGCTCAATACCATGGGGGCTAAAATTACAGGCTACGGCACTAACCGCCTAATCATTGACGGCGTAGATAAGCTCCATGGCACGACAGTCTCCGTTGGGCCAGACTTTATTGAAGCTGCCTCCTATCTGGTGGCAGCGCTAGTCACAGACGGATCGATGACCCTGACCCACATTCGCAAAGATGAGTTTGACATTATGCAAGGCGCCTTTGCCAAATTTGGCGTCAAGTGGACGATTCATGACGACACGCTCATACTACCTAAGCAAAAGCTCAAAACCACCTATGATTTTGGGCAAGCGATTCCCAAGATTGATGATGGGCCATGGCCAATGTTACCCTCTGATCTTATTAGCATTTTGATTGTATTAGCGACCCAAACGCGCGGCACCATGCTGTTTTTTGAGAAAATGTACGAGAGCCGCCTCTACTTCGTTGACAGGCTGATCGATATGGGGGCTAGGATCGTGCAATGTGATCCCCATCGTGTGGTCGTGACTGGTGTCAGCAACCTCCATGGAGAGATTGTCGCCAGCCCAGACATACGCGCAGGCATTGCACTCGTCATAGCAGCACTCTGCACCAAAAAGGGACAAACCACCGAGATCGGCATGGCCGAACGCATCGACCGAGGCTACGAAAAACTCCACATTCGCCTCCAAGAGCTCGGTGCCGACATCATCAGAGAGGACTAATTTATGAAGATCTTGTGCGACATCAACCTCCCCCTAGCTGAATCCCTCTTTAGCCGTCTTGGAGACGTGCAGATGATAGAGGGTCGCAGCCTCACCCCCGAAATGGTCCACGATGCCGACCTCCTCATGATTCGTAGCACAGCCAAGATGAATGAATCCCTCTTGGCAGGCTCATCTGTCAAGATGATTGGCTCTGGCGTCATTGGCACCGACCACCTCGACCAAGCCTACTTAGCGCAAGCCGGGATCCCGTGGGTCAATGCTCCTGGGTGCAATGCCCAGAGCGTCGCCGACTACTGGACGACCGCCATTTTGCAGCTAGGACAAGTCAGAGGGATCACTTGGGCTGGCAAAACCGTTGGCATCATTGGTATGGGCAATGTCGGCCAAGCCGTCAATTGTCGCGCACAAGCCCTCGGCATGACCGTGATTGGTTGTGACCCCTTTATCCCCGGGCAAGGCTACGTCGACATCGATACCCTCCTGCCCCAGTGCGACATCATCACCCTCCACACCCCCCTCACCCACGACGGCCCCCACCCCACCTACCACCTCTTTGCTGGACCACGCGTCCGCAAAGTCAAGCCCGGCGCCGTCCTCGTCAATATGGCCAGAGGCCCCATTCTCGAATCTGAGATCGTCTGTGCAGCCATTGACCACGGATTCCTATCCGATGCCATTATCGACTGCTGGGAGGGCGAGCCAGACTGGTCTGCCAACCTCGCAAGCCACGCCTTTAGGACAACCCCCCACGTCGCCGGCCACGCTTACGAAGGTCGCATCAATGGCACCATCGCCATCTACCGCGCAGCCTGTGAATTTGTGGGCGTGCCCACAGGCGAAATCCCCCCCTTGCCAGCTGCGCCATGCGCAGAAATCACTTGCGATGCAGCCAATTACCCTACCGACCAAGCCCTCCTTTGCGACATCACCAGTCAAGTCTGTGACATTGCTGGAGACGACAGGCGATTTCGTGCGGCCTATACAGACGACCCAGCAAGCCGCCGCAAAAACTTCGACACCCTACGCAAGACCTACCCCCTACGTCGACTCTTTGCCGCATCGACAATCCTCCTCAAAAATGCGACACCCACACTCATCAAAACAATCAACGCCCTTGGATTTAACTGCATCGCGTAAAAAGGTCCTCAACCATGTCCGCATCCTCCGCATCAAGCAATAAGCCTCAAGCAAACGATGCTCTCGCGCCAAAAACTAAAGGCCGTAGACCAAAGGCAATAGGTGGTAAAGCCACCCATGAATTCACCCCCACTAATGCCACGAAGTTTTTTGTACCCTTGGTGATCCAAACGGCCTCCCAATGCCTCACCTATCCCCTCGTAGGAGCGATTGTTGCCCACGGCATCCATGGCAAGCTCGAATTTGGAGCATTCTCCCAAGGCCTCATGGTGATGTTTTTGTTTGGATGCTTAGGTTATGGGCTAATCACCACAGGCATGGTATTTGCAAAGGACAAAGTCAGCTACGCACGATTTATTCGCGTCAACCATATTGTGATGGGCTGTACAATCGCTCTGCAATGTATCTGCATGCTCCCACCGATATCAAATGTCCTCTTTAAGACGCTACTTGGATTATCGGGCTTTCAATTTGACATTGCGCGCTACTCAATGTTCTCTGCGATTATTGCACAGATCGGATTTTTCATTCGTAATATTCCACAAGTCATTCTTTATAATGCCCACCAGACCTCTCGCGCAAACTTTGCGACGATTTTACGCATCATCATCACCGCACTCCTCTCGCCACTTTTTCTCACCCTTGGGCTATTTGGATGGCTCTGGGGCATCATCGCACTGACGCTCCCTATCTTTCTTGAAATAGGGCTCATGTTTATCTTTGCCTGGCCCCATATCAAATCCCTCCCCACCTACACCTCAGAGACAAGAGAAGCCAGAATCTTGCGTCAATTTCTCTTTAACATCCCCCTCTCACTGGGAGGGCTACTCCTGGCAGCATCCAGTATCGTACTCAATGCCGTGATCAATCGCACCCCAGATGGTGCCAATATGCAAACGATTCACGTCATTGCCATGGGCATCATCAACCCGATCTCGCTTGGTGCACTGCGCACCCAAGCCGTCGCGATTGGCTTTCCACAATGCGGCAAACACGATCATCGTACCTTTTACTTTTCGCTCTATGCGGGGATCGTTCTTTGCGGAGTCATACTCCTGCTACAGCTCCCTCTCTTTAGCAACTGGTACTTCATTGATCTACAAAACTTGCTACCCAAAGACCTCCCCCTCGCCAAAGAGTCCCTACTGCTTGCAGCCATCATTCCCCTTTTGCAAACCATACGCGGTCACGCAGAAGGTCTCGCCTCCTACCGTAAACGCCCCAACGCCGTGCTTGCAGGACAAGCAGCCTTTCTCTCGACCCTCGTTATTAGCCTGCTCATCTGCTTCGAGCTCAATGTACCAGGCTACAAAATGGGCGTTATATCACTCGCCATCTCCATGCTTGCAACGGGATTAACCGTTCGCCTCGGCCTTCTCCTTGCCCAATTTGAGCCACCATCCACACCTAACGGGATCCACCAATGAGCACCCGCATCGGCAGACTAGCCCCCAGCCCAACAGGCGCCCTACACCTAGGCAACATCCGCACCTTTATGATTGCCTGGCTACAAATGCGCGCCTGCGGCGGCCAAATCCGTATGCGCATCGAGGACCTCGACCACCCCAAACACAAACCCGGAGCCACCGCAGCCCTGCTTGACGACCTCCAGTGGTTAGGCTTTGATTGGGATGGCCCCATTGTCACCCAGAGCCATCGCCACCCCCTCTATCAAACCGCCCTCGAGCAGCTCATTCGTAATGAGCAGGTCTACCCTTGCATTTGTAGTCGTCGCGACATCCAACAAGCCGCCTCCGCCCCCCACGCAGGTGAAATCCTCCATTACCCAGGCACATGCCGCGGCCGCTTCACCAGCGGCGCAGCCGCCCTCAAGGCTATATCTGGCGGCGCAGCCGCCCCACATTCTACATTCGACATTCCACATGCTAGCGGCTCCGCCGCTGTCGCGTGGCGATTCAAGATTCCCACCGGCAGCATCGCCAGCCTCATCGACCGCTTTGCAGGCCCCTATACAGAGGAGCCATCCACCAGCAGCGGCGACTTCGTCGTTGCCCGTGGCTACGCCCCACTAGAACAAGAGGCAAGCTACGCTTGCGCAACAAGCAAAGCAAGCGCAGCTTGCACGCAGTCAATGCCTGATGCTAGAGGCGGGGCACCTGCCTCTTATTGCGCAATGCCTGTTGCAGGCGGCTCTGCCGCTCCACATTCCACATTCCACATTCCACATTCTAGTGGCTCCGCCGCTATCGCCTACACCCTCGCCGTAGTTCTAGACGATGCAGAGATGGGAGTCACCGATGTCGTACGAGGAGACGATCTACTCGCAGCCACGCCCTCACAACTACACCTCTACCAAGCCTTTGGCAAGACACCCCCGACCTTTTGCCACGTGCCCCTCGTCATCGGTACCGACGGACGCCGCCTTGCCAAACGCCACGGCGACACCCGCATCAGCACCTATCGCGCAGCCGGCATCACCCCAGAGCAAATCATTGGCACCCTCGCCCGCAGTTGCCGCTGGACAAACAGCCCCACCATGACACTCGGACAACTCATTCCCCACTTTGATTTAGCCACGATTCCCCATTCACCCCTCATTTGGCAGGAGACCCTCTTATGAGCAAACCATGCAAACAATGCCCTGTTGCCCTCACCATCGCAGGTAGCGACAGCGGCGGCAATGCCGGCATCCAAGCCGACCTACGAGCCTTTCACGTCTTTGGCGTGCACGGGTGCACCGCCATTACCGCACTCACCGCGCAAAACCCCACCAGCGTCAGCCACGTCCACCCCACGACCCCAGAGAACCTCACCGCACAGCTCAGCCAAATTAGCGCAGCGTATAACGTTGGCGCCATCAAAACCGGCATGCTCGTCAACGCCTCACTCATTGAGGCCGTTCATCGCCATTTACAAGATAGCCCCATCCCCCTCATCATCGACCCCGTCATGATTGCCACCAGCGGTGCCAAGCTCATTGACGACGATGCCATTGCCGCACTCAAGGACCTCTTGCACCACGCCACCCTCATCACGCCGAATATTCCAGAAGCCTACGCTCTCGCAGAGCGAACCACTCCAATTAACGATCAATTCAGCATGATTGATACCGCCCACGGTCTAGCCCATAGCTATCAATGCGCCATTTTACTCAAAGGCGGCCACAGTGCAAGCCACCCCGCCCAAGACATCTTTTACGACGGCCACGCCACCTACCTCATCCAAACCCCCACCGTGCACAACCCCATCAGCACCCACGGCACTGGGTGTAGCCTCAGCGCAGCCCTCGCAGCCGCCATCAGCCGAGATCCTACAGCCCCCCTCCTCGACGCCATCATCGCGGCCAAAGCCTACATTTATGCCGCCATCCAAGGAGGCGTCCGCATCGGTCCTCACGACGGCGTACTCGGCACCCCCACATCCATTGACACCAGCATCGTCTCCGTAGAGACGATCTAACCCCTCTACACCGCAACTGTCCACTATTCACCCGATGCGTAGCCTCAAAAAAGGAATCCCATCATGCAAACATTTGATCTCATCATCATCGGCTGGGGCAAAGCCAGCAAAACCCTTGCCAGCCATGCCGCAGCTAACAACCTCCAAGTCGCCATGATTGAAAAAGACCCCACCATGTATGGCGGAACCTGCGTCAATGTCGGCTGCATTCCCAGCAAATCACTCATCACCCAAGCCAGCAGAGCCCACTGGGCCAATCTCACCACCTGGGCAGACAAAGAGGGAGCCTTTCAAGCAGCGATTGCCGAAAAACGCCGCCTCACGACCCTCCTACGTGGCAAAATGCACACCAAGCTCGCCACCGCAGATGGCGTTACGCTCTTTGACGGAATGGGTTCATTCACAGGGCCCAACCAAGTCACCGTCACCACCGCCGATGGCACCACGACCATCCTGACCGCCCCACGGATTGTCATCAATACCGGCTCCACCCCCGTCATGCCCCCCATTCCAGGTTTGGCAGACAATCCCTACGTCCACACCAGCACCGGACTGCTCGACCTCGACACCCTACCCAAACGCCTCCTCATCATTGGCGGCGGCTACATTGGCCTCGAATTCGCCTCTCTCTATAGCCGCTTTGGTTCAGCAGTGACCGTCGTCGACCCCGGTGACACCTTCATCCCCCGCGAAGACCGCGACATCGCCCAAACGATAGCCAGCATCTTAGCCGACGCGGCGTCACCATTCGCCTCGAGACCCACTGCACCCAGATCACCCAGAGCGACAGCTGCGCCCAAGCCCGACTTGAGACCTCCAACGGGACAAGCGAAGTGTCCGATTACGATGCAGTCTTGGTCGCCACAGGCCGCCGCCCCAATACCGATGGGCTCAATGCCCAAGCAGCTGGGGTTGAGCTCACCGCACGAGGAGCCATTGTCGTCGACGACCTCTTACGCACCTCCGCTCCTGGCGTTTGGGCTGCAGGCGACATCGCAGGTGGACACCAATTCACCTACATCTCCCTCGACGACTACCGCATCATTGCCCCCCAAATCATCGGCCAAGAAAGTAACCGCACCACCCAAAACCGCACCCCAGTGCCCTACAACGTTTTCCTTGAGCCCTCCTTCGCCCGCGTCGGCCTCAACGAAACCGATGCCCGCAACCTGGGTCTCAATTACCGCATCGTCACCCTCCCCACTGCAGCTATTCCCAAAGCTCAAGTGTTGCGCGAGACAGCCGGCATGCTCAAAGCCCTCATCGACAACCAGACCAACGAAATCCTCGGCGCGATGCTGATTTGTCCCGATGCGCACGAATTGATCAATCTCATTGTTGATGCCATGGCCAACCACGCCCCCTACACCAGCCTCCGCGACCGCATCTACACCCACCCCTCCATGAGCGAAGCCCTCAACGACCTCTTTGTCTAATCTGAGCGCTAATCGGCCCAATAACGAAACCTACGCCATACACACATGACCGCTCGTACAACGAGCGATCATGTGTGTATGGCGTAGATTGTGGATGTTGGAGTTGAGAGGTTGCTGGGGCAAGAATTGCCAATAAGCGACAAAAAAAGGCTCTTGTTTGATTTTAGTGAGTCGAAAGTATAAAAGGTAGGAGTTCCAAGAGGCGGAGTCTCCTCACGGCTCCCAGCCGTAATCAGGCATAGCGCAGCGTCCCTTTGTGACATCTTTGTGAACCTTTTGTGGGAGAAAAAGCACCTCCATATGTAGCTTCCCAAAAAGATCCCGTATGACTCGACAAAGCCACAACAGCATTTGACCCATTAAATAGAAGAAGAGCCCAAAGAGGTGAAAATGAAACAGCAGAAATGTACCTAAAATGCTCAGAGAAAGCAAGCACTAACTTTAGAAGCTAGACTTAAACTTTCAGGACTTGTCTTAGAGTTCCTAAGAGGGAAGCCTAAGAAAGAGAAGAATGGTCATAGTCCATCTGTGGGAAGGTGTAATTCCTGGCCTAAGGACTCCTGCTTCCCTCACAGGGGGGATCTCTTATACAAAGAGGGCTATTTTATTATACAATAGCCTTTACGAAAGGCCCTAGAATGGAGATTGGGGAAGGAGCGGAGCCTCCTAGCTCGAGTCTAGAGTGCGAGTGCTAATGGTGGGGCGGCTGCGTCGCTGGATTTTGGGATTTGGGATTTACTCTCTGATAGCGGCCTGTGGCCTTTGAGGGCTCTCGCTGGTCGCTTGTGGTGGGACCCCCAACTCCTAACAGCTAAACCCTAACTCCCGTAGAGATGACCTTGGCCCTCGCTACGACAGCTGCGATACTCCTGCTTCTTATCCTTTAGCCCCGCTAAAATCGCACAAGAGCGGCTCTTATCTCAAGCATCTCTCATACGGGTCTATTGTTGCCTCCTCTACCTAGGATCGGTCTAGATATGTTGCAATGGGCTTTTGGGCGACTTGTGGCGCTTTGGCTTGCGACTTGCGCCGTGGGGGGGCGTTTTTTTGGGGGAAGTGTCGACAACTGGTCTAATCTGGGTAGCTCTCTACCGAAGGTAGAGGCGGAGACCGGGTTGATAGAGGTCGTAGTTGGCGCGTAGCTCGAGAATTTGATTGCGGTCGCCTTTGACATCAAAGGTGACTGTGGGGCTAAAAATGTGGGGCAGGAGGTGGCTGGCGGTGCCTGACCACCGTCTAAAGCGTTGGCGGGAAAAGGTTGGGGCGGTGAGGGTGAGGAGGTCGCCTGCGTGCTTGGGGTGGTCGGTCTGGTGGTCAAGGGCTAGGAGGCGAATGGTCACGGGCCAGGTCTCGCGGGTGAGGGTCTTGGTGATGATGGGGGAATCGATGAAGTTGCGTTTTATGGCGATGGCGCATAGGGTGGCATCTTCTCTGAGGGGAATGGGGGCTGTGTAAATGGGGGATGCTCCTGTGGGGGTGCTGCCGTCTAGGGTATAGTGTAGGGTGGCGCCTTTTGTGGGGCTGGTCAGGACGATCATCATGGAGCCGGGGAAATAGGTGGCATCGCCCCACACGCCATCGACGATTGGTCGGCTACACTGTGGTCGGGCAAAGGGGGTGTAGGTGACGATGAGCGGAACGCTCTGGCTTTCGCCTTGTTTGGCAATAAGGGTGAGGGTATACGCTCGGTCTGTGGTCAGGGGGATGGGCTGGGTGTAGGGGAGCATTTTATCCTCTCCTTGGATGGTATAGAGGACCTGCGCATCGGGTGTATCTGTGGGTGGGGTGATGGTCAACTCAAATGGGTCTATGAAAAAGCCTGGGCTATGGCTGAGCTGGGGTTGACCAAGGGGCATGGTCTTGGGGCTGGTGAGTGTCAAGGTGGGCAATCCCTCTGTGGGATGGCTCCCCCACCCTGCTTGGCCAGCTTGAAGGTCGGTGAGTACTTGGGGGGCTTTGAGCGCGGCTAGGGTCTGCATCTGCAGGTCGGCGGCGTTGGTCGTGGTGGCGGTTTGTTCGAGGAGATAAACGGATTGTGCTTGGGCGAGGCTGAGGGTGCCGATAGCGGTGCCATACACTAAGCCGCAACCTTGGCCATCTGCGTTGGTAAAGGTTGGGGCGATGAGGGCGCGGGTTAAGGAAAAGGTTTTAGCGTCGGGGCCGGGTTCGAAGGTGCCGATGATGCCGCCTGCGGCGACTCCGTCGCCTGAGCTACGAATAATGGTGCGAATGTCGAGGTCGGTCAGGGGGACATTGCCGATGAGGGTACCAATGGCGCCGCCGAGTGTGAGCTGGCCTGTGCTGGCATTCTCTCCGCTCAGGGTGGTCGTGTGGCTGGCGCAGTGGGTGACGCTGGGGACGAGCTCGCTGCGCTCGCTGGAATGTAGAATGTTGAATGTAGAATGTGAGGCTGGGTCGCTTAGGGTCGCATCTGCTCGGCCAACGAGGGCGCCGAGGGTGTAGGGGCGAAAGGCGGAACTGGTGGAGGATTTGTTGGCAAGCTTGAGGTCGCTGACGCTGCTTTGCTCAAGGGTGCCATAGAGGGCGCCGACAAGGCCGCCGAGGGTGCCATTCCCATGAATGGTGCCACCTTGCACGTGGAGGTTGTGGAGGTGACCAAAGCTACTCCCTGCAAAGGCGCCGATTGTGCGATTGGCTTCTCCGCCGTCAAGGGTGGGATTGACGAGGGTGAGGTCTTTGACATGGGCTGATGCGGTGAGGGTGGCGAAGAGGCCGAGCATGGTATTGTTTGCGAGAAACGCATGATCTTTGGCGGGCAATTCTGTGGGGAGTGCGTGGCGTAGGCGCAGGTTATACCAGGTGTGATGGCCGCCATCGAGGGTGCCGCTAAAGGGGCGCATCTTGCCGTCGGGGAGGCTTTGGGTAGTGTCGAGGCCAATGGTTGGTTGGGCGGGGCTATTGGCGAAGTCAAGATCGCGGTCAACGTGAATGGTCTTGCCGGTAAAGGCGTTGCCGCGGTTGACGAGTTGGGCGAGGACGTAGAGGTCTGTGGGGGTGGAGAGGGTGTAGGGGGAATCAACGCTGCCAGTGCCGCGCTGCACCCAATAGGAGGCGGTGACGGATTGGGAGGCGCTCCAGCCGTCTCTAAAGGCTCGTGCGCGTAGGGTGGCGGATTGGGTGAGGCGGATGGGGCGGGTGTATTCGAGCGAGGTCGCGGGGGTGGGTTCGCTGCCGTCGAGGGTATAATAGATGGTGGCCTCGGGTGTGGTGCAGCTCATGGAGATTTCAGGCGTTTGGCCTTGGAAAATGCCGCCTTGGTGGGAGAGGGTTGCGGGGGCGACGAGGTGGGCGATTTGAACGTCATCGAGCCAGAGTGCGCCCTCGGTATCATTTGCGTGGGCGGCTTTGTCGAGGACCCAACGCAGGGTGTAGCGGCCGCTTTTCTCAATAGCGTGGGTGACGGTCTCCCAGTCATCGGTGGTTTGGGTGAGGGTGGTGAGGGGTTCACCAAAGGCACTGGGCTGGGTGCCGTGGGGTTGCTTGACGACATAAAATGCGCCGCGGGCTTGCTCGGTCAGGCCATTGCCTCGCCAGCGGAAACGAATTGTCGCGGGGGTTTCGATCTCGGTGTCGAGGAGGGAACGTTCTAGCGCGGAGACTTCTCCCGCTTGGGCGGCCCATCCGCCAGTGGCGGATGGATCCTCAACCGGTCGCCAGGCGTAGGTGTCTTTGATGGTGAGGTTGGGGGTGTCGATTGCGTGAAGGAGTGTGGGCAGGGGTTTGGTGGGGGCTGTGACCTCAAAGGCAGGTGACTGCGCCATAAAGGCTGTGTCAAAGATGTCAAAGGCGTGGATGAACCATTTGCTGCCGACAAAAGATTCTGGGAGGGTAATGGTGAAGGTGCGATTGGCGATGTCGGTGCTGCCATCGATGTCGCCATCGAGCCAGATCTGTTTGATCTCGTAGGATTCGGAGAGGTCCTCTTTAGCTAAAAAGAAGTAGTAGAGGTCGGACATCGGTAAGAAGTGCTTGACGCGGATCGGTTCGCCAGCTACATAACTGGGAGGATTGTCTAGCTCTGGTGCATCAGCACTGGCGGTGGAGACGACAATGGCACAGGAGCTGCGGTCGATGTCAAAGGTTGCGCTGTCGCCGTAGATGGTGCGGTCGTCTTCGTCGTAGATGCGAATGAAGTAGACTTCGCCCTCGGGGGTTTCCCAGCCATTGCCAACGAGTGTGATCTCTTTGCGAATCTCGGTGTCGGGGGAAAT
The DNA here is from genome assembly GCA_964478335.1 of uncultured Lentisphaeraceae bacterium. Taxonomy (GTDB): domain Bacteria; phylum Verrucomicrobiota; class Kiritimatiellia; order RFP12; family DVOR01; genus CAYZIC01. Next base: position 36,712 of record CAYZIC010000003.1, read on the forward strand.
AGATAGGCGTCCGACGCGTTTCTCAAAGGTGACCTCGCCGCCTGTGGCTTGTCTGCGCATAAGCGAAACAATGACAGTCGGTGCGTGGGAAACGCGAAAGGTAAAGGGCACGTGTGCTGCGTCGACCTTTTGGTCGGCGGTGGGATTAGAGACGCGGATCCATTCGACGACGCCGGGGGCTTTGACCTTGAAGCGCTGCGTGTAGGCAAAGGAGCCTGCGGTGCGAGCTGGAATGTCGAATGTAGAATGTGGACTGTTGGTGGTGTCTGCGGTGTGGACTTTGATAAAATACTGGCGGCCGATGAGGTCTTTGGGGAGGGGTACAGCAATTGGGGTGGATTGATTAGGGGTAATCGAGGAGAGGGTTTTGAGGAGGATGGGGGCAAAGGCGGGATCTTGATTCATGAGGGTGAATTTGAGGGGCTGATCATGCGATGCAGTTACCGTAAGGGTCAGCGTGTCGCCAGATTCGTAGGTGACGCGGGTGAGAGCTTGGACGCTCAAGAAGTGGGCGTCTTTGGAGAGGGCTTTGGCGCAATCAACGCGCGCGCCGGTCGTGCAGATCGATTTGAGCTCGGGCACGGGATGGGCGGTTTGGTAGAGACGACGAATGACGTCGCGATAGGTCCAGGTGGGGTTTTGTTCGTAAATCATGGACACGGTCGCAGCGACAATTGGCGTGGCCATGGAGGTGCCGTCCCAAGAGGCGTAGGCATTGGGGGCATCTGAGGTGCAGGAGATAATATTCGTACCCGGAGCTGCAATATCTGTCGAGGTGGCTCCGTAGCTCGTCTGCCAACCATGACTTGCGGGGAGATCATTTGGATCGGTGGCGACAACGGTCACGATATTATCCGAATCATAGCTCGCAGGATAGGTCGGCAAGATGTCGTTGTCATTGCCATCATTGCCCGCTGCGACGACGAGGATTGTGCCATTGTCTGCACCCATTTCATTGATGAGGGCGTGCTCAGCAGGATCATAGCCGGCGAATGTGGGGTTGCGACCAAAGCTGCAGCTCAAGACTTTGATTTGGTTGTCGTAGGCCCACTGATAGCCGTCAATAATATCGGCATCGCCCATATAGCTGATGGGGCCACGAATGGAGGTCAAGTTGGCCACTTGTGCAACCCCACAAATACCCAAATCGTTATTGGGATCTGCACCAATGATACCCGAACAGTGCGAGCCGTGTCCATGGTGATCGGCAGGACTCGGATCATCTCGCAGAGCCGACACTCGTTGCGTGATATTCGCTTGCAGATCCTCATGATCAACCCGAATGCCCGTATCAAAGACCGCACAGGCCGTCTGTGTAAACCCAAAGAGCCCACGCTCCCACACGGTGCGTACTCCGATTTGATCCAAATGCCACTGCTGTTTGGCCAATGGGTCATTGGGATTGGGCGATGGCTGCGGAGCCTCAATCTGTGGCAAACTAAAGGTCATCGGTGAAAGATACGCTGCCTTGACCGAGTCATCGACTCCTGCCTTAAAATGCGCGAGCCAGGCTTCGTTGCCTTGCCAATCTTTAAGTGAGAGGCGCACGCGCACAATTAATCCACGGCCGTAGCGACGAATGATCCTTGCACGGCCACCGAGCTGACAGTAACGCTGCTCAAAATCCTCCACCGCTGCGTGGGTTGAGAAAATCATCATGACCTCATCGAGTCTCTCTCCTGAGAGAAAGCGCCGCACCTCTGTCGTCTGCCCGGTCGTGCTAGAGGCAAGGGTCTCAATAGTCTCGGTAATGCGAAAATAACGCATCGATGCCGATCGCATCACGCGCGTCTCGATGGTTTGCCCACTACTACCTGCGGTCATCCCCATAGGGCCTGCTCCGTGCTGTCGCGAACGCGACACCGCGATCTCTTTAGCATCCCAATCAATATTTGAGGGGGCGTAATCAACCACCCATGGCTTTGCCAAGATCGTAGTCACTGGCATACTCAAAACAACAACAAGTATCGCAAAAAGCATCTTAATCATGGGTGTCCTCCTAAAACGGCCTGGGACTGATTGGCTACGCCGCTAGAATGTGGGATGTGGTCACAGTTCACGGTCTGGTGGCTTTAATTATCGACGATTGCGAGACCACCGGTGGAGGTCTCTTTATAAAGGGATGGTAGGTCGTGGCCTGTTTGGAGCATGGTGCGGACAACTTTGTCAAAGCTGACGCGGTGCTGTCCGTCTGAGAGGGCTGAGTAAAGGTTTGCATCCATGGCACGTGCAGCTGCGAAGGCGTTGCGCTCGATGCAGGGGATCTGCACGAGGCCACAAATGGGGTCACAGGTAAGACCGAGGTGGTGCTCGAGCCCCATCTCGGCGGCATATTCAATCTGTAGGGGTGAACCGCCAAAGAGCTGCGAGGCTGCTGCTGCAGCCATGGAGCAGGCGACACCGATCTCGCCTTGGCAGCCGACCTCTGCTCCAGAGAGTGAGGCATTGGTCTTGGCGATGAGCGCGACGATACCTGCGGTGGCAAGGGCACGAATAATGCGGGTCTCGCTAAAGTTGTGGTGCTTGTAGAGGTAATAGAGCACTGCGGGTAGGACACCTGCTGAGCCGCAGGTGGGGGCGGTAACGATGGGACTAGTTGAGGCGGCGTTTTCTTCTGCTACGGCTAGAGCATAGGCATAGAGGTAACCGCGGCCTTGGATGCCGGTGCGTAGACCGCAGGCGCGTTGATAATAGATGGCGGCTTTGCGCTGGAGGCCGAGGCCTCCTGGCAGGACTCCCTCGGCCTCGAGGCCTGCCTCGACGGCGATTTTCATCGTTTCCCAAACGGATTTGAGCTCTTCTAAAAGAGTGGGCTCGTGAGCGAGGGCGTATTCCCAAATGGCGCAGCCGGTCTTTTTACACCAGTCTAGGATATCGGCCATGGTGGAGAGCTCGTAGATGTCGCGGGTGGGATCGACCCAGTCGGCACGGACGTCGCCAAGCTTGGTGGTGGGGTCTTCGTTAAGGAAGCCTCCGCCAATACTATAGACGCGCCAGATGCCTAATGAGTGGTCGTCTGCGTCGAAGGCTTCAAAGTCCATGCCGTTGGGGTGGAATGGTAAAAATACAGTCGGTTGCCAATCGATCGTACATGGCGTGCCCTCGAGCATCTTGATAATGGCGGTATCGGTGGCGTGGCCTTTACCAGTGGCGGCAAGGCTACCATACAAAATGACATGGATGCGCTTGGCCTCTGTATAAACAGATTTAAAGCGCTTGGCGGCGCGTTCTGGCCCCATTGTATGGGAGCTTGATGGGCCGAAGCCGACTTTGTAGATTTGCATGACTGATTGCATAATATTTCTCCAGGGTGGAGCGATGCTCGCTATTGAAACGCCCGAGCTTGGGCTCGGGCGTGTTTTTTTGACTTGGGCTGCTAGAGGCCTTCACGCATGCGCTTGGATGTGCGGACTGCGCAAAATGCTTTGCCACACATGGAGCAGTGATCGTCGTCGTGGGCGGCGCCGGATTCATTGCGGGTCGCTTGCCAGCGGGTACGGGCTGCACAGGGGTCGATGGCGCATTCGAACTGGCGATTCCAGTCAAAGTCATAGCGGGCTTGACTCATGGCATCATCGGCATCTCGCGCACCTCTAAATCCGCGAGCGACATCGCCTGCATGGGCTGCAATCAAATAGGTGATGCAACCGACGTGCACTTCTTTGGCATCGGGCAGGCCGAGATGCTCTGCAGGAGTGACGTAGCAGAGGAGAGAGGCCCCATAGGTAGCGGCTGCGGTTGCACCAATGGCGGAGGTGATGTGGTCATACGCAGGGGCGATATCGGTCACCAAGGGGCCAAGCACATAAAAGGGTGCCTCATCGCAGACGCGCTGTTCGCGCGCCATTTGCTCTTGAATTTGGTTAAATGGGACGTGTCCGGGGCCTTCGACCATGACTTGTACGCCGCGCTCACGGCAGCGGTGGACCAATTCCCCAAGGACATCGAGCTCTGCATATTGAGCTTCGTCACCAGCATCAGCAAGTGCGCCAGGGCGCAGGCCGTCGCCGAGAGAGACGGTGACATCATACTCAGCGAGGATATCCATAACTTCGTCCCAGTGGGTGTAGAGGGGGTTTTCTTGGTTGTGCTGCTTCATCCATTCGGCCATGATGGCTCCACCACGGCTGACGATACCAAGCTTGCGCTTGAGGGTCATAGGGATATGACGCTGGAGGAGGCCTGCATGCAGAGTCATGAAGTCGACACCTTGAGCGGCTTGCTCACGAATAACACCGAGAAGTAATTCTGGCTCCATCACGGGGATGTCTCCATCGAGGCGGGAGATGGTTTCATAGATAGGTACGGTGCCCAATGGTGCTGGGGAGGCCTCGAGCATGCCTTGGCGAATGTCTGCCAAATCGTTGCCCACACTCAAATCCATGACAAATTGCGCTCCTGCGTCAAGGGCGACTTGGAGCTTCTCGAGCTCGTCGCCTTTGCCACTGCGTAATTGTGAACGGCCCAAGTTGGCGTTGATCTTGGTCTTAAACATGCGCCCGACACCTGTAGGTTTACAGTTTTTGTGGGCGGGGTTAAATGGGATAACAGCGCGTCCAGATGCGATAGCTTCGCGCACGAGCTCTGCTGTCAGGCCCTCTTCAGATGCAACGGCCTCCATTTGTGGCGTGATAATCCCTTGGCGAGCAGCTTCTAATTGAGTCATTATAAATATCCTTTTTTTGGGGCGACTACGTCGCCAGCTCACAGACCGCATTCGTGAGCGTAGCGAACACAATTCGCACCGTACGCGCAACGGATGGGTCATGGCATTACTATACGCTAATTGAGGCTCATTTGTCAAGCTCAAAGTTTGAGTGGCCAGCGGCCTTTTGGGGTGCTCACTACGCTCTCTCTTGGTTGTGTCTACGCCGCAGGACGAAGTGCCTGTGAGACTGCACATTTGGGATGGATCGTCGGCGGATGGCTAGTCAGAGGTGTAGACGGGTAAGTGTGGATGCTTTTAGGTCTGCAAGTCGACCATTGGCGCCTAGGTTGGCAAAGAGGGAAAGGGGCTATTGCGTAAGCTTGGGCTCTTGTGATGGTGTCACTGTCTCGCCGGTGGCGCCTGTGGTTAGGCGGTGGGCGAGGGTGGTGTGGCGCTCGATGATAGGGTTATTTTGCAGGGCGATGCGGAGGGCTTTTGTCGAGCCGACGATGCAGACTAGCTTTTTGCCGCGGGTTAATGCGGTATAGATGAGGTTGCGCTGGAGTAACTTAAAGTGCTGGGTGTGAAGCACGATAATGATGGCGGGGTATTCGCTGCCTTGAGATTTGTGGATGCTACAGGCGTAGGCGAGAGTGATTTGGTTGAGCTCGGTGCGTTTGTACTGGACAGGGCGACCGTCGTACATAACGACAAGTGAATCGTCTGTCGGGTTGATCCTCTGAACAAACCCGATGTCGCCATTGTAAACGTCTTTGTCGTAATTATTTGAGATTTGCATGACTCGATCAAGCTCTCGAAAGATCTCTACGCCGTGGGTAACCTGTCTGCCGTGTGGATTGACGGCGGCCTGAATGCGGGCATTGAGGTTGTCTGTGCCGAGGAGGGCGCGTCGCATGGGGGTGAGGACTTGGATTTCGCGGAGGGGGTCGAGGTGAAACTCTCGGGGGATGCGGCGGGTCATGAGGTCGATGACGCGGGTGAGGATCTTGTCGGGATCTGCGGTCTCTACAAAATAAAAGTCGCTCTTGGTATTGGGGGGGGGAAGGATGAGGGATTGGCCTTGGTTGATGCGGTGGGCATTTTTTACAATATAGCCAGTGGTGTCTTGTCTAAAAATGAGATTGAGGCGGGCGGTGGGGAAGATTTTGGCATGAATGAGGTCGCCTAGGACGTGGCCTGCTCCAACGCTGGGTAGCTGGTCGGTGTCGCCAACAACAATGAGCATAGCGTGGTCGGGGAGGGCCTCAACAAATTGTCTCATGAGGATGATGTCAAACATGGAGGCTTCGTCAATGATAAAGCAGTCGCCGTCGAGGGGGTTGAGTAAGTTGTGGGCGAAGCGGTTGGTGGCGGGCTGAAATTTGAGGAGGCGATGTAGGGTGGTCGCTTTGCGACCAGTGGATTCACTCATGCGCTTAGCAGCTCGGCCTGTGGGCGCAGCTAGGAAAAAATTGATCTTGCGACGCTCGAGTATCATGCAGAGGGCTTTGATAATGGTGGTCTTGCCAACGCCTGGGCCGCCTGTAATGATAGAGACCTTGGCTGAGATGGCTTGTCCAAGAGCGGTAAATTGCGCGGTGGCCAGGTTGAATCCGATCTCTTTCTCGACCCATGCGAGGGCTTTGGGGACATGAATGGGCTCAAAGCGTGTGGGGGTCTGCTGGATAGCGAGTAATTTTCGCGCGACGGCATATTCTGCATGGTAGTAGTTTTTGAGGTAGACGCGAGGGTGGTCTCTGACAAGCAGTCCGCGCTCGGTGTCAATTGCGAGGGCTTCTGTGAGGCGCTCAATAGGGATGTCAAGCATCTCTTGGGTAGAGAGTAGGAGCTCAGACTCGAGCATGTAGCAGTGACCTTGGTCGTCGGCGGCTTGCATTAAACAGTGAAGGAGGCCTCCCTCAGCGCGGAGAATAGAGTCTTTTTGAATGCCGTGGGCAAGGGCGATGTCGTCGGCTTTTTTAAAGCCGATGCCGTAGACATCGCGGGCGAGGCGGTAAGGATTACGCTTGACGATGGCAATGGCATCTGCACCATATTGGCGCACAATATTAGCTGCGGTACGTGTGCCAATGCCATGGGCTTGCAAGAAAATCATGACGTCTCTAATGGCTGCACCTTTGGACCAGGCATCTTTGATTTTAGTGACGACGCTCTTGCCTAAGCCACGGATTTCACTCAGTGCTTGGGGGTTTTGCTCCAAGATGTCGAGGGTGGATTCACCAAACTTTGCGACGATCTTTTGGGCGGTTTTGGGGCCGACACCTTTAATCATGCCGCTGGAGAGGTAGCGGGTAATCCCCTCGACTGATGAGGGGGCGATGCAGGTGATTTTTTCGGCGGCAAATTGACGACCATACTGGGCGTTGTCTCGCCAGTCGCCTTCGAGGATGACTTCTTCGCCCTCCCAGATGGTGGCGCAATTGCCGACGATGATGGTACGTGAATTGCCTGTGAGGGATGCAGTGGCGGGTCTAATCGCAAAGACGGTATAACCAGTCTCATCATTACGATAGACAACGCTTTGAACGGTGCCAGATAAACAGTCTGCCATGGCGCACCTCCTTGAGAGAGAGAAAGAGCCTCTAACCTGGAGGCAAGAGGCTCTTTTGGGGTCGCTGGAATTACCAGAGCTTAGCGGGATAAACGCCTGCATCAACCATCTTTTGGATGGCGTTGACGACAATGGGTTTATCTTCTTGATAGGTCACGCCAAACCAACGACTGTCAGTCGGCAAGACGGTGACAGACGCGGTACCCTCTTTGAGCAATTCATCGACGTAAAAGGGGATGAACCATTCAGACTTAAGGTTGGCCTTGTTTGCTTCAAACCAGGTGGAGAAGCGTTCTTCCATGCCGTCAAACAGAGCGGGGGTGAAGCCCCAGAGGTTCATCGAGACGCGAGTGTCATCTGCAATGATATCGGGGGTGTCGGTTTCTTTATTACGAATGACACCATCGTCGTCGCGGGCGATCTTGGTCATTTCGCGGATGTCGGTCAAGAGGGCTGCGTCATTGACTTGGCACACGCCGCGGGCAACGGAGCCGTTGTCTGAAAGGGTTTGATCCATGCGGTAGCCGACCATTGCGAAAGGGAGAGGCTTTTGGTCCACATCAAGGTTAGCCAAGTACTTGCCCAATTGCATAAAGGCATCGGTGCCATAAAAGTCATCGGCATTGATCACGGCAAAGGGTGCATCGATCACTTTGCGAGCGGCGCGGATGGCGTGGGTCGTACCCCAGGGCTTAACGCGACCTTCTGGCACGGAGCAGCCTGGAGGCAAATCATCAAAGTCTTGAAAAACTAGGTCGACTTTGATCTTGCCCTCATACTTGGTGACGATCTTTTCGCGGAAGGCTTCCTCAAAATCACGACGAATAATAAAGACTACGCGATCAAAACCTGCGTTGATTGCATCAAAGACAGAATAATCCAAAATCACTTCGCCTGACGGACCTACTGAGTCGAGCTGCTTTAAGCCGCCATAACGGCTACCCATACCTGCTGCAAGAATAAGCAAGGTCGGTTTTTTAGTTGTTGTCATCATCAATCTCCTAATTTATTACGGTGTTAAAAAAACTTTCAACAAATTCCTATTACTATGCCACAAATCGCTCAACAAAGCAAGTCAAAAAGGCACCGCAGGTGCCTTTTTTAGGTGACAGAGCCTTAAGGCGAGCAAGCTCGCCGTATCAGGCAACAAGCATCAAGCCAGAAACTGAAATTCGGAGGCGAAGCCTCCCTAAAGCGGCAAGCTTGCTTGCCCAAAAGCGGCGGCGAAGCGGCGTGCGCAGGTTGCTGGCTGAGCAAAGGTTGCGCCGGTCAATGCGGCTTGTCCGTGTCTATAGGCGAGGTGGGGGTGACTGGCGTAAATGAGCATGGCCTCGGCTAATGCGTCGACGGATTGGGCGGAGACGACATATCCTGAGATTCCTTGCTCGATGAGGTCAAGTGCGGAGCCAACTTGATCGGTGCCGATCATGGCGAGGGCGTTGCGGGCACCTTCTGGTAGGGTCATGCCCCAGCCATCAAAGCGACTGGGGAGGACGATGACATCAGCTTGTCGCATCAGTGTGTCGATCTGCTCTGGAGCAACATAGCCAACATAATGGGTGCCTGCTGGCTCGCCTGTCTCGGGGGGGGGGCCTGTTAGGAGTAAACGGCTGGTGGGATGGGTGGCGTGGACTCGCGCAAAGGCGGCCAAAAGGATGTCAACGCCTTTACGGGGGATTTGTATGCCGCAAAAAAGGTAGGTGATGCCTTGGTATGGGGTCTTGGGTGAACGGATGGGCGGTGGCGTTTGGCAAGGTGGGGTGCTATGAGCGTGATGGATCAGCTTTTTAGGATCGATGCCGAGTCGTTGATAACAGCTCATCGCAAGGGAGCTGATTGCAAACAGTCGAGAGCCTGTCCAATTGAGGAGTCTAACCAATAGCCATCGGTGGATGGCGGTCTTCCAAGAGCCTCGACTCGGCTCTAGCACTGCGCTCCAAGGTAAGTGCCGTCTCACGCAATAGGCAATCACTCGCCAGTGGGTCCAATTGTAAAAACTTGTCACGACGTGGTGGTAGCTGGCGAGATCGGGGATCTGAGCATCGGCCTCTTGAGGGGTACACACAAAGTGCTCCCAGGGGGCATACTCGCCCTCTGCGCCCCACCCCATAGAGAGACGGTAGGCGTCGTAGTGCTGAAAATAACAGACGTGCAATTCGTGTCCTTGTGCGCGTAAAGCCTCAAAGAAAACTCGATGGTGTCCATTAGGATAATTTGTCCAATAGCAAAATTTCATAACGATACTATGCCATAAATGAATCAATAAATCAAGTCTAAAAAGGCACCTGAGCGCAAGAATGTAGAGAGTGTGCGCCACTAGGACAGCAGCGCAGTGACCATTTCCGACGTGTGTGCGATTTTAGTGGATGGAAAGACAAAAGAGTGCCAATGACTGCCCCTGTATCCTTCTAATTAATGGAAATGCCGTGTGCGTGAGAGTATCCAGCTCATTCTGGCAGCTTCTTTCCCAACAGTCATCCCTGCTCCTCTTTTATCACCAGCACCCAAAACCTGTCTAATTTTGGTCGGGTATTATACGCTTTGCCAACTTTTTCAAGTGCGACATCTATTATTGTAGGTTTCAAGACACTGTCGTCCTAAAAAGTTGGCGTTTTAGGCTATTTTGTACTTGCATTTCGAGTTGTGACCTTGTATACTGTCTTTAACAAATGAAAGGATGTGTATATGGCTACTCAATTTTATCAATGTCCGACCTGTAAAACCGTCGTCATGGCTCTCTCCAAAGAAATCCCCCCCAGCTGTTGCAATGTAGCACCTAAGGCGATTAAACCTGGTGAAGTCGAAGCCGCCACAGAAAAACACAAGCCCGTCATCGATATCGATGGTCGGCAAGTGACAGTCTCGGTAGGCTCAATCGCTCATCCTGCAACACCTGAGCATTACATTGAATGGGTCGTCCTCGAAACGACTCAAGGACGTACCTGTAAGACTCTTGGGCCAACCGTTTCCCCCAAGGCAATCTTTGCATTGCTTCCAGACGAAACGGTCATCGGTGCCTATGCCTACTGCAACCTGCATGGCTTGTGGGATTGAGCTCCCCCCATTAACAAATTCAAGCAAACTCATGAAACGTTTGCCATCGACTCTCGTTGCAACACCACGAGAGGCACACCATGAATGATTCTTTCAAAGCCATTGCCGAGCGTTATCTTGCACAGGCTCTCAATCGCCCTGCGGGGACTTTTCGTGCGGGACAGTGGGAATGTATCGCCCCGCTCTTACACCACAAGCGCGTCTTGGTTGTGCAACGCACTGGCTGGGGCAAGAGTATGGTCTACTTTTTGGCGACTCGCCTATTGAGAGACCAAGGTCTTGGACCGGCGATCTTAATCTCGCCACTGCTCTCACTCATGCGCAACCAAATCGAAGCGGCAACCCGCATTGGACTCGTTGCTCGCACAATCAATAGCACCAACGGAGACAACTGGGAATCTATTTGCGACGAAGTGCTCACGGGGCAAGTCGACATTTTACTCATCTCGCCAGAACGGCTCGCAAATGAAAATTTTCGACAAAAGATTCTCTCCAAGATCTTGCCTATTTTAAGCCTATTTGTCATCGATGAGGCGCATTGTATTTCCGACTGGGGACACGACTTTCGTCCAGATTACCGACGTATCATTCGCATCCTGCAAGCACTCCCTAACGAAGTTGCCGTCTTGGCGACGACCGCTACTGCAAATGACCGAGTCGTCAAGGATGTCCAGCAACAAATGGGCTCTGCTATTACTGTTCAACGAGGGTCTCTGGTTCGCAAAAGTCTATCCCTACAAAATATCACCATCCCCAAAATGTGCGACCGCATGGCTTGGCTCGTGCAAACAATTCCGCATTTACCTGGCAGTGGCATCGTCTACACATTAACTCAGCGTGATGCGGAGCGATTGACTGAATGGCTTTGCCTCAATCAAATTAATGCCAAGGCCTACCATGCAGGCATCGATCGGTACGCCGTCAATACCACGACAAAAGAATCTCTTGAACAAGCCCTCCTCTCCAATAAGATCAAAGTCCTCGTTGCCACAGTTGCGCTGGGGATGGGCTTTGACAAACCCGACCTCGGCTTTGTCATCCATTTTCAGCGACCAGCATCTGTCGTGCACTATTACCAACAGGTTGGGCGTGCTGGGCGCGGTGTCGAGCACGCCTATGGCATCCTCCTCTCTGGAGAGGAGGATGATCGCATTGCGGACTACTTTATCCAAACGGCTTTTCCTACACAGCACTACATCGACATCGTCTTAGGGGCTTTACGCAATGCTCCAGACGGGCTCTCTATCCCAGAAATGCAACGCAAGCTCAACCTCAGTCGAGGGCAACTCGAAAAAACCATCAAGTATTTAACTGTGGAGGAGCCCTGCCCCATCTCCAAATCAAAGACGCGTTGGCTCGCCACTCCTACAGCAGAGTACTACACCATTGACCAAGCGTATGTCGAGGCGATCACCAAAATTCGCCGTGCCGAACAGCAACAAATGCGCGACTACATGGTTTATAATGGGTGCTTGATGACCTTTTTACAGCGTGCGCTTGACGACCCCAATCCGTCACCTTGCGGGCGATGTTATCGCTGTGCCCTAGAAACGAGACTCGATCCGAGCGTTGATCCTGTATTATCCAATACCGCCGGGCTCTACCTCTGCCACAGCTACCACCCGATCCAACCTCGCAAACAGTGGCCAATCAAAGGCACCTTTACACATTACCCCTTTAAGTCATTCAAAATCTCAGATGAGCTACAAGCTGCTACAGGGCGCACGCTCTCGATGTGGCGGGATGAGGGATGGGGTAACCTCGTTGCTCAAGGGCGCACGCTCGACAATCGCTTTGACGACAAGCTCATTGGTGCTTGTGCTGAAATGCTCCACATCTGGCACCCCAACCCAGCCCCTACTTGGCTCACCTGTGTACCATCTATACGCACCCCCTCCTTGCTAGAAGATTTCGCTCAGCGCCTCGCAAGAGTACTCAATATCCCCTTTGTCCTCTGCATCAAAAAGATAATCGACACCCCCCCACAACGGGAAATGGGCAATGGATTTATGCGTGCTAAAAATCTCGATGGGGCATTTGAGATTAATCCAAAGCTCGTCATCCAAGGCCCCTGCTTACTACTCGATGATACGATAGACACGGGCTGGACAATGACTGTCCTGGCGGCACTATTGCGCAAGGCCCAGGCTACGACCGTCTACCCGCTCGTACTTGCCTACAATCCTCAAAGCATCGACTAAAGCGATCTACAATCAATCGCATCGTGGACGAATTGATCAACGGCACCTTGTAGCATATAATCGGCAGATTTTTTGTAGTCTGAGACTGCATTTGTGGCGCCACTATTAGAGACGACCTTGTAGATCGATGCGGGGATTTGTAAGCGCTTGCAGATTGCGACAATGTCGTAGGCCTCCATATCAATCAAGCATGGGAAGCCATGGTTAAGCGTTTCGGTGAAGCGCGACTCTGTCAATAAGAGCATGGACGCCTCATCAGATTGAGGATTATTGCACCCTGCAGGGTCACGTGTGATCACCCCAAAATTCGTCAAATCAAAGTCGCCATCGATGAAGACTGTCGGCTGGAGGAGCCTCCCTGTAAGGTCATCAGGATACAAGGAGCCACATGTTCCAAAATTAATGATTTCAGAGCACCCCTGTTGTATGAGCCAAGCAGTTGATGCTGCGGCATTCGCTCGCCCAACCCCTGACTGACTGATCAAGAAATGCGTTTGGTTGCGTCTCACTTGATAGACCAGGCACCCAGCCACTTCGACAGCCTCTGCCTCGATCGCATTGACTAGGGGGATAAGCTCTCTCTCTAATGCGATCACAATGCCAACTTGATTCATACTGATTCCTCATAATTAGGGCTAACAGCGGTAGCGTAGCCACCATTGCTTTTTGTACTTCCACCCCATTAACTACTAAACAAGAGCCTTAAAATTATACAAGGCCCAACAATGTTTTTATAATAGCATACTCAGCCTCAATAATCAAGAGGGAATATTACGCTTGCACGCAAATATTGCAACATTTGCTCTGTGGGGTGTTTCGATAGGGATTATAGGTGAATTAGCTGCTTTTTGGGTTGCATTTTCCCAATAGCTCTGCTATAGTAATCGTTGTTTTTAGTGAGGAGTTGGTATGCATCGAGTATTACATTGTATTGCTGGACTTGGAGCTGAGGGGGGGGGCTTGGTTGAGCTCGTGCCCATGTTTGCCCTTGAAGCCAAGCGCGCTGGTCTAGAGGTAGGTCTCGCCTCCCCTATGCACGCTGGACAAACGCTCTCTCCTCCGACACTCGATGCTCTCTCGCACGGTGTCGATGCACACTTTTTCCGTCCTTCACACCCTTACTTCTTTGTTTTTTCATGGCAGATGTGTTTTAGGTTACCGCATGTGATTGCGCAGTATGACTGGGTGCACGTGCATGGCAATTGGACTTTTTTGGTCTATTGGTCATGCCTGTGGGCGTGCCTGCTAGGTAAACCGTATGTCATGAGCCCACAAGGTAGCTTTGATCCTGTGCGACTGGCCTATTCTGCATGGAAAAAGAAGCTCGTTGGCTGGATCGATCGATTCTTTTTGCGTCGTGCACGCTTGATTCATGTCACAGCACCAATTGAAGGCGACTGGGCGGAACGTTTTGCACGATGCCGTTTACCCCTGCAGATCATCCCCAATGGTGTATCGATGCCCGCACACCTATCTCCCCCAAAACCCCTATCCGACGAGAGGACCATCCTTTACATTGGTCGCATTCATCCGCTCAAAGGGATCGACTTATTGCTCGAAGCTTGGCGTAGCTTAGCACCGGCTAATGGTCGGTTGATCATTGCTGGGCCAGACGCCCCCAATCAGGTGGACATCTCAGACCTCACCAACGTCTCTGTCTTGCCAGGAGTCTTTGGACAAGGTAAATGGGAGCTCATTCAGTCATGCGACTATTTAGTCTTGCCCACCCGTAGTGAAAATTTTGGTATCGTCGTAGCAGAGGCTTTAGCCTGTGGTAAACCCGTAATCTGCACGCAAGGAGCACCTTGGCGCGACCTGCTTGATGGACTCGATGGCGCACATCGCTGTGGCTGGTGGACTCCCGTCTCCCAAGCAGCCATTGCTGATGCCCTAACCGAGGCAATCAATCTCCCTGAAGCGACCTATCGCACCTACCAGAGCAACGGCATCAATTTAATTCGAAACCGCTATCAATGGCAAGCCGTTGGGCGAGATTTAGTCAAGGCATACCAACAGGCAAGCACGCGCAATAGCTAGTCAATCGAGCGTGCAAATAGACATACAAATTAAATAAAAGGAATCGTCATTATGCGTATTTTAATGGTTGGAGATATCGTAGGTAGTCCTGGGCGAGCGATCTTTAAACGAGTCGTACCCAAGCTCCTCAAAGAAGGCCGCGTGCACGCTGTCATTGCCAATGGCGAAAACTCAGCTGCGGGCAATGGCATCACCGCAGCATTAGCCAAAGAGCTCTTTGACGCAGGAGCCACCGTTATTACCCTAGGAGACCACATCTGGGGCCAAAAGGGCTTTGACCAGCAGATTGGCGGAGAAAAGCTCATTGTTGCGCCAGCCAATATGCCACCAGCCTGCCCAGGACAGCGAGTCGTCGTGGCGCAAACTGCCCAGGGACCATTTGCCGTGATCTCACTCTTGGGGCGCGTCTTTATGACCCCCACTGACTGCCCCTTTAGAGGCGCAGATCAAATCCTCAAGCAAGTACCAGGCGGCATGCCGATCTTTGTAGATTTCCATGCGGAGGCGACATCTGAAAAAATTGCCATGGGGCACTACCTTGACGGTCGTGTCACCGCTGTCGTCGGCACCCATACCCACGTGCAAACTAGCGATGCGATCGTCCTCCCCGGCAAAACGGCCTATCTCACAGACTTAGGCATGACTGGCCCCTATCGCTCTGTCATCGGTCGAGAAATCCCCGCCGTGCTCAAAAAATTCACCTCCAACCTCCCGGGCCGCTTTGATGTAGCCTCTGGTCCATGCGTCCTCGAAGGAGCCATCATTGAGGTCGAACGTGGTTGCCGTGAGGCAACATCCATTGAGACATTTCGCTACAGAGAGGGCGACGAAGCATGAGACTCTTGGTCGTTTCAGACTGCCATGCACAAGCTACGGCCGCCAAACGAGGCCGTGGTGATTTAGCAGCCACACTCTTTGCCAAGGCGATCACCCATGCGACCCAATCATACGGCCCACTTGATCAAGCGGTCATTTTGGGTGACATCTGCCATGATCAATCTGCTGAGCGAGCTCACTTTCACATCACCTCAATCTTAGCCCAAGCAGCCCAAGTCGCTCTGCCTACGCTCTGCGTACGAGGCAACCACGATCCTGCTGGTGATGATTTTGTCCGCTTGACAGGCACGCCTCCTGGCTTACACGTTTGCCAAGGCATCGGCCTCTACGTCCTCAATGAGTCCTACACCTCAAGCCGCATTGCCTACCCAATCACCGACTGGCTCGACCACGAGCTCTCAATCATTCGGGCAACCTATCCCGATCTCCCCCTCGTCGTCTTACAGCACGGCCCAGCAGTTGATGCCCAAGCACACGCTCGCCGTCCTGATGAATCACAACTCGTACCTCTCTACGCCAAGCACCATGTCGCCCTCGTACTCAGTGGACATGACCACGATGGACACCCCCCTCATGATGTCATGGGGGTCATGCACTACTGTGTGCCAACAATTTATCGTGCGCCATTCGCCTGCGCAGTCGTCGAGATCTCCGACAATGGCCTCGCAATCCACCCTCTACAATTGGCAGCTCCTCAAAATTGGGACTGGATAGACTACCACGCTCACACAGAGTTTGCCTACTGCGGCCGCGGCATAGAGGTCGCCAAGACCACCTCCATTGCACAATCTCTCGGGTTGCGCTATCAAGGTATAGCAGAACACGCCTGCGCACTCTATTTTAGCCGCGAGCACATGATGAATTTTGACTGGCTTGATCGCCCAGGCTACGTGCAGGAGATCTGGGACAGCCCCACCCGCGGCCGCATGGTCGCCTACAAAAAGTGGATCACCCTCCACCGGAGTCCCTTTGTCTTAGCCAGCCTCGAAGTCGACCTCTTTGACAAAGGCCGTCTCAACCTCGCTCCACAAGATGCCGACGACTGGGATTATCTCATTGGTGCCATTCACGAAATACAAGGTATCAGCGCAGCCACCCCACAAACAGAAACAATCAGAGCCTTTATGCGCGACATTGAGGCATTTTGTCAAAGCCCCATCCGCATCTTAGCCCATCCAATGCGTTACTTTGCTTGGCATGGTCGCCCCGTCCCCAGCGAAATCTATCGCCCCGTAGCCAAGATGCTCAAGCAAGCCAATATCGCAGCAGAGATCAACCATCACAAAAATCCCTTTGATCCACTCTTTTTCCGCATCTGCCTTGAAGAAGGAGTCAAACTCTCATGGGGGACCGATGCTCACATCACCAACGACATCGCCAATCTCTGGCCGCATATGCGCACCCTCCAAGCCATTGGCATCACCACACCAGACGCAGCGCGAGCAGTCATGCTTTCGCCAGAAATGCTCTAACTCATGAGTAGCCTCCCGCTCATACCGCGAATCATTGCCTGCACCCTACCTAACGACTTAGTGCAACAGCCTCTCCTACCCTATCTCGTAGCACGCTTCACCTATCATACCGCCACAGAATGGCAAGCTGCCATTGACGGCCACCTCTTGCTCATCAATGACCACCCCGCCACAGCTCAAATGGACATTCATCCTAATGACCATCTCCGCTACGATGCCACACACGTGCCAGAGCCCCCTGTTAATCAAGCCCTCGAGACTCTCTACGAGGACGACGAGCTCCTCGTCTATAACAAACCCCCCAACCTACCCGTTCATCCAAGTGGACGCTACTTCAACCACACCGTTTGGGGAGTTGTCCAGCGACAAGGCACGCCTGCGCCACACTTCGTCAACCGCCTCGACCGCGAAACCTCTGGCGTGCTACTCTGCACCAAAGTCAGTAAGCTCGTGCGCCCTCTCTCCCGCCAAATTCTTACAAAACGCTATCAAGTGCTCGTCCATGGACACTTCCCTCAAGGCCATCAATTCGTCTCTGGTAGGTTAATCCCACACCCATCGTCCCCCATTCGCAAGCAACTCCAACTCACCGACCTCAAGATTGCCACCACCTGCCCCCCACTCACCCCTCTCACACCAGACCAAGCCATCACCGAGCTACGCACTCTACATCAACAAACCGACACCACCCTCGTCGAAGCGACCCTACACACTGGCCGCCTCCATCAAATCCGTGCCACAATGCTCGCTCTAGGCTATCCCGTGGTCGGAGACAAACTCTACGGCCTCGACCCCAACTATTTCCAACGCCTCATTGATGACACCCTCACCCCTGAGGACTGGCAAGCCCTTCGCCTCCCCCACCAGGCACTCCACGCCCACACCCTTATTCTCACCCATGCTGGCAAAGAATACACCTTCACAGCACCCTGCCCATGGTTCACCAACCAGCGCCACCCCTGACCCCATCCACCTCTATTGCGCTGTCCCGTAAGCGTAGTGACCGATACAAAAGCCAACAAAAGACGCAGCCTCCTCAAAAAGACTGCACATAAGACACTTTTAAGCTTGTTTTATCTATCATTTTGTGGCATAATCCCCTGCGATTTTGTTCACCTTATGCTGTCTACTGATAATGAAAGGGTTTTATAATGAGTATGGAATTGCTCTCACGCCTCGACAAACTACAAAAGCAACTCATCGACAATCAAATAGATGTAGCCTTTCTTTACACTGAAGTCAACCGCTTTTACTTCACAGGCCTCAAGACATCCAATGGTCTGCTCCTCGTCCAACCTGGACAACGACCAATCTTTTACACTGATTTCCGTTATCTAGAAGTCGCCCAAAAGACTTTATCGAGCTTCATTGACGTACGCAAGTTCAAGAAAAACGATCCCCAGCTCGCCGACTATGTCGCCATGGGACAAGCTTGGAAAACCGTTGCCTATGAACCAACCATCACCGTAGCCCAATACCTTCCCCTCCACGATAAACTCGCCGACAAGAAATGGGTTAGCATCGCTGACATTGTCACCCGCCTACGCGGTATCAAATCCCAATCCGAGATCGATGCCATTCGCATCAGTGCAGCGGCCAACGACCAAGCTCTCAAAGAACTCCTCGATATCGTCAAACCTGGCATGAGCGAGCTCGAAATCGAGCACTCATTCAAAAAGATTGTCTGCGAGCACGGTTGGGGGCTTTCATTTGACCCCATCTGCTGCGCAGGGATCAACGCAGTTGAATGCCACCACCATCCCGACGGCTCAATCTTGCAACCAGAGAGCGAACTTTTACTCGATTTAGGGGTAACGGCGGGTGATTACCTCAGCGATATGACCCGTACCGTTTACTTCGGCACCCCCACCAAGCGCTTTACTGAGATCTTTGACCTCGTGCTCGCTGCCAATCAAGCGGTCATTGCCGCAATTCAGCCGGGTAAGACCTGCGGCGAAATGGACTCAATTGCCCGTAAGGTCATTGGCGATGCTGGATACGGCCAGTACTTCGATCACGGATTAGGACACAGCGTTGGCCTCGAAATCCACGAATCCCCCAACCTATCCACAGGATCAACCGTCGTCCTTGAACCAGGCATGGTCGTCACCGTCGAGCCAGGCGTTTATATCAGTGGCGATGTCGGCGTGCGCATCGAAGACCTCGTCTGCGTAACAGAGACTGGCTGCAAAGTTTTGAGTCACACCCCGCATCAGATTATCTTATAAATAAAGGAGTCCACCCATGGCTGACCCCACTAAAATTGCCGCACTTGTCAAGCAACTCCTCATCGAGCTCGGTGAAGATCCCGAGCGCGAAGGCCTTCTCAAAACCCCCGAACGAGTCGCCAAGTCATTGATGTTTCTAACCAAAGGCTATTCCGAAACACCCCAAAAAGTCATGAATGATGCCATCTTTGCATCAAGTAGCAACAACATGGTTATCGTGCGCGACATTGAAGTCTACAGCATGTGCGAACACCACCTCTTGCCTTTTTATGGACGTTGCCACGTCGGCTACATCTCCAATGGTAAAGTATTAGGCTTGAGCAAAGTTGCCCGTATCGTTGATTGCTTTGCTCGACGCTTCCAGATCCAAGAACGTCTCACCGAAGAGATCGCCAAGGCCATCATGGAGCTCACTGGTGCAGAGGGTGTCGGCGTCGTCATGGATTGCCAGCATTTGTGCATGATGATGCGTGGTGTCGAGAAACAAAACTCCGTCACTGTCACCTCATCGGTATTGGGTTCTTTCCGTACGCATCCAGAAGTGCGTGCAGAATTCATGACATTGCTTAAATAAGGAGTCATCATGGCTACCATTACAAAAGAAGCCGTCCAAACCTGGGCAGCAACCAACCACGACCGCATTCAAGCAGACTATTTTGAGCTCTTAAAATTCCCCTCCATTGGTGCCGACCAAAACCATTTGGGTGATTGCGCCAATTGCGCAACCTGGATCAAGAAACAACTCCGCGCACTCGGTTTTGATGTCACCCTCAAGCAAGACACCCTCGCCTCCCCCCCCATCGTCTTTGCAGAGCGCCTCGTCGAAGACAGCTCCCACACGATCCTCTTTTACGGACACTACGACGTGCAGCCTGTAGACCCCCTCAATCTCTGGGAGAGCGACCCTTTCACCCCGACACGCCGAGGCGACCGCGTTTACGCCCGTGGCGCACAAGATGACAAAGGCCAATGGTTTGCATTCTTGCAAGGCCTACGCGCCGTGCAAGAGCTCGGAGGAGAATTGCCCAGTATGCGCATTCTACTCGAAGGCCAAGAAGAGAGCGGCAGCACCGCCCTTGCCAACATCGCCGCTGAATTGCGTCAAGACATCGCTGCGGATATCCTCTTAGTTGCAGATACAGGCATGGATGACGACTCTGGTCGCCCCTCAATTGTCGCAGGCCTCCGCGGAGTTGTTCACTTTACCCTCACCCTCAAAGGCGCCGGCTACGATTTGCACTCTGGACTCCATGGTGGCCTCGCGCCCAATCCTGCCCAAGGTATGGCCGAGCTCATCGCCTCCCTCCATACCGCCACTGGCGGCATCGCCGTTGAGGGATTTTTAGATCGAGTTGTCCCCCCAAACGACCAAGAACTCGCCCTCTCCAATGAAGTACCCTTTGACGAAGCCAACTACACCGCCTCCGTCGGTGTAGCCCCCTGCGGTGGCGAAAAGGGGCTTTCCCCACGCATTCGTAATGCCTTCATGCCAACAATCGAGATCAATGGCATTCACACCGGTTACGGTGGCCCTGGCTCCAAGACGGTCATTCCCTGCGAAGCACTCGCCAAGCTCTCCTGTCGCCTCGTGCCAGATCAGTCTCCTGCTGAGATCGTCGATTGCCTCCAAGCCCACATCCAAGCCCACTGCCCAGAAGGCATGGTCGCAGAGATAAGCGAGATCACGGGGTGTGAACCAGGCTTCCGCCTCCCAATCAGCTCGCCTGTCATGCAGCTCGCCCGCGATGTCTTGACAGGCATCGATCCACGTGGTGCCGTGATTGCGTGGGAAGGTGCCTCGATTCCCATTGTCGCAAGATTGCGCGATGTCACCGGTGCCGCCCCCCTCATGGTGGGCTGGGGCCTCCAGGCTGACCGCATCCACAGCCCAAACGAATCTTTCAGTGATGAACAATTTGCCAAGGGAGTTCTTTGGGGAGCACTCATCCTCTCCGCCCTTGCCTAAATCAAAGTGATATAAACCAATGGATATACTACACACAGCTCAAGCCATGAATCAATGGTGTGCCGATCGCAAGCGCCAAGGACGCACGATCGCACTCGTACCGACCATGGGATACCTCCATGCCGGCCACCTCTCTCTCGTCACCCGCGCCAAAGCAACAGCCGACGACATCGTCGTCAGCATCTTCGTCAACCCCACACAATTTGGTCCCACAGAGGACTACGCCTGCTACCCCCGCAAAGAAGAGGCCGATTGCGCCCTGTGCCGAGATGCAGGTGTCGCAGCAATCTACCTCCCCTCCCCCGAGGAAATGTACCCCGCCAACGCTTCCACCTGGGTCGAAGAGGCTACCCTCAGCAAAGGCTTTTGTGGCGCATCACGCCCCATTCACTTTAGAGGTGTCTGCACCGTCGTCGCCAAGCTCTTTAACATCATCATGCCAGACTACGCAATCTTTGGTCAAAAGGACTTCCAGCAAGTCGCCGTGATCAAACGCATGGTGCGCGACCTCAATTTCCCAATACGCATTATCCGGTCTCCAATCATTCGCGAAGCAGATGGTTTAGCCATGTCCTCGCGCAACACCTACTTGAGCGAGACCTCCCGCAAACAAGCCCTCAGCCTCTCCCAATCCCTCATAGCCGCCCAAGCCGCCTTTGACGCTGGTGAAAAGCAGAGTACCGTCCTCGAAGCCTCCATCCGCTGCCATGTCGAAGCCAGCAACTGGACGATCGAATACGCCACCGTCATTGATGCCGATACCCTCGAGCCAATCAGCGAAGTGCGCGCACCTGCCGCCATCCTCATTGCCGCCAAACAAGGCAACATCCGCCTCATTGACAACAGGATCCTCTGCGAATGATTCACCGCCTGATGCCTCTTTTATGCCTGACACTCTCGCTGAGCACCTGGTGCTCAGCGAAGCCTCTGCCTGAATTAGGCATCGACTTCCCCATCCCGGAGACCAGCTTTCACATCCCACCCAGGATGCCAGAGCAGCCCTATACCACACGAGACCTCTGGTTAGAGAGCCAATTCATCGCTAATTGGATCACACCAGAGGGCTATGCCTTTAGACTCCTGCAGCTACGATTCACCCCACCAGATGACAACAGCGAGACCACCCAGCGCGACCTCTACGACCGCGCCACCCCAAACTTCCCCAAAAACAATTTAGATGCCTGCAAAGACTGGCTCTCCACCGACACACTCACCCTCATTGCCCGCGACTCCTATAACCTCGCCAAAATCTACCAAGTCCCCACAGACGACCCCACCTCTCTCACCTATCTCATCCGCACCAAAGACAACCGCTACGTACGCAACCCTTGGTTCCTCTTTGAAGTCTCCGCCCCCGCCCCCACCCCCACAGCGCAAGCACAGAGCCACATAGCCAATACCATCTTTAGCCAAGTCCGCAAGTTACCCGAGCACGTCACCAAACCCACGCCCCCCCAACCTACTTTTCTCCAGCGCCTCCTCTCCCGACTCACCCACCACGCCAACTGGCCCATTCACGCCGTAGGCGACACCATTCTCACAACCGACCTCAGTGCAGATGCCGCAAAAACCCTCTTCGCCGAATACCACGCACAAGTCCTCCCCGTCACCCGCGCCATGGGCAGACTCGTGCCTCCCTTAACCGATCAAAAGCCCCCCCGTGTCCTCATTCGACTCATTGCCAACGACAGCCGATACGCATTTTATTCAGGCGATACAACCGGCCGTAGCAGCGGAGTCTTCATCCCACAACGCAAAGTCCTCGTCATACACGTCAACCAAGGCCTCCTCGCCTCATTGCCCACTCTCAAGCATGAATCCTTCCACCAATATCTCGACGCTGCCTGGGGCGAACGTCCCACCTCTCCGTGGTTCAACGAGGGCCATGCAGTCTATTTCCAATACGTCAGCGGCGACCTAGAGATCAGTCAGCCCGACCACTACTCCACCCTCATCGATGCCAATCCAGACACCTTCGCCAACTACCTCCCCACCCTCCTGACACTCGACTACACAGACTTCTATGCAGGCGGCACCCAAAACTACGCTCTCGCCTGGGCCTGGATTTACCTCCTTCGTCACACAGACTATCCACAATTCACCTCCATTCTCCCCACCTACCAAGACGCTATCGAGCGCGGCCTCACACCACAAGAAGCGACCGCGGAGGCCACAGCACACCTCACACCAGATCAAATAGCCAACCGCTTCAGGCAATTTTGGAATAGCGACCGCATCAAAGCCTCCCAAGCCAACCCCCTCCTCATCCACTAAGCCCCATCATGCCAGAAACTACCGCCAGCAATAGCCTCCAATCACTCATCGGTGCTCTAATTTTTAGCGCACACGAGCCCCTATCCATCGCAGACCTCCACAAATCCCTCACTCAGACAGGGCAAAAAGCAGAGCCAGGCACACCCGAAGCAAACTTCGCCACCGTCACCAAGACAGAAATCAAGCACCTACTCAAAGGCCTCAAAGCCTCCATCCTCCACGCAGAGATCGGACTCACCCTAGACGAATCTGACGGACACTTCTCCCTCAGAACCCTCCCCGGCGCAGGCAAGTGGCTCGCAGCCCTCCAAAAAGTCACCACCCCACAAAAGCTCTCCCGCCCCGCCATCGAAACTCTCGCCATCATCGCCTACCGTCAACCCATCTCACGCGCAGAAATCGAATCCGTCAGAGGTGTCGCCGTCGATCACATCATTCGGCTCCTACTCGAACTCGACCTCATCCGCACCATCGGCAGAAGCGAATTACCCGGTAGACCATTTCTCTACGCCACCACATCGACCTTTTTAGAACACTTCGGCCTCACCAACCTCAACGCCCTCAACGACATCGATCCCACCATTCAGCGAGATGACCCCGCAGAGCGCCGCAAACAGCACATCAAGCAAGCCAAAACCACCACACTGACAGATTCCGACGACCCCAGACAAGCCATCCTCGACTTCCAAGCAGAACCCTAACCCGCCCCCCACACATAACTCCGATCCCGTTCCACGGTTAACCATTCACTCGAGGCGTAGCCTCTGCCACGCCAATGCCTGACCACCTCTACTTCCATACTCCCTACTGTTCTGGCAAGTGCGCCTATTGCGCCTTTTACTCCCAAGTCGCCAAATCGGTCCCCCTAGCCTATCTCACCGAAACCCTAGCACCTGTGCTCGGTCAAAGCTTTGAGACCATCTATTTTGGCGGCGGTACACCCGCACTAATCGGCCCAGCAGGATTTGACTGGATCGCCCAAAATGGCCTCCACGCCAAACAAGAATGGACCGTCGAGCTCCATCCAGCAGCCGTCACCCCCCAGCTCCTAACCGCCATGCAAGCCTGCGGTGTCAACCGCCTTAGCATCGGTGTACAAAGCTTCAACGACACAGCCCTAGCCTTTGCCAACCGCCGCCACACCGCCCAACAAGCTCTCACAGCCATCCAGCTTGCCCAGTCAATCATACCAGACACTGGCATCGACCTCATTGCCGGTCTCCCCCACGACACCCCCCAAACCTGGCAAGCCACCCTAGACCAAGCGATCACCCTAGACCTCCCCCACTACTCCATTTATAGCCTCTCAATAGAGACTGGATCCGCTTGGCAAAACCGCCCACCCCCTGACGACGATCTGCTCATGGATGCCATCGACATCGCCCAAGAAATGCTCGCCACCCATGGCATTGAGCGTTACGAAACCTCCAACTACGCCAAAGCAGGCTTCACCTGCCGACATAACCTCAACACCTGGCAAGGTGGCGACTACCTCGGCCTAGGCCCTACTGCATCAAGCCGTATCGGTCTTATTCGTCAAACAAACCCCTCCCCACCAGAGGTCCTCTCTCCAGAAGCCGACGCCTTAGAGCGCGCTCTCACCACCCTTCGCCTCAACCAAGGCTTCCATCCCGACAGCCTCATTGCCCGTTATCCAATCCTCGCCCCCTACCACGACCACTGGCAGCAAATCCTCACCCTTTGCCAAAAGCAAGACCTCCTAACCTCAAAAAACGCCCCCACCACTCGCGGCTACGAAGTCCTCGACACCATCACCCGTCTCCTAGTCAGCCTGTAGCGGCCTACGGATTACACGGCTTCTGCGATGCAGAAACGGCCTGCGGCCGTGTGAGCTAGCGATCAACTAGAAGCGGAGTAAGCTCTACCAGAGAGATGCCTGTCAATCTCTTGGAGCGGGGATGACACTGGTGTGGATGCAAGCACGCTCGTCGCCCAAGAGGCTGAAGGCCGTTTTAAGAGCGAGCTCTATGACATTACTGCGGCACGTTAATGTTATTTTTTTGGTCAATTGACAGAGTAAGTTAAACCTTGTAAGACTAAGTTAGATGGCCGTCTCTTTTAGTCTTACCCCAAACGAAGATTTTGCAGCTAGATTTTATGAGGGCTAGGCATCATTTGAATAAATCATTCTATCTGCGGTGTAGAATTTGGTATAAAAGTGTACAGTTCTATTGTGATGACTCAAAAACTCTTTCGGGATAAGAGTAAGTTAGACCCCATTATGAGGATTCATTTCTTGCTCCGACCTACTTTTTAAATATGCTTGAGTTGAGTGTAATCTCCTTAGGTTTATGAGGGGCTGACTTAGTTTGACACGAGTTTCTGTCGTATGAAAAGTACCAAATCTCTCCAATAAAGTTCGTGCAAACTTTATTATACGAGACAGATTTACAGAGATTGCATTTCTTTTTCGCAACCAGGGTTGTTAATGCAAACCTCTTAACGTTGCATGAATACCGATGAACGCAACAGTTTGCGGCTCTAAAAGCCACTCCTTTAAAAATTTCAGTAGACCGAGCAAACAATCTTACGTTTAATAGTTGATGGATGCTTGCCTAGTTCTATTGAGATTTTTCTCAAAGAAACACCCCTGTTAAGAAGTGTCTCGATTCGCTGTCGTTCTGGTAACGACAAATGATTCTAGCCTTGTTTCATAGAGCACCACCTTTCCTTTATGGATTAGCGTTTCTTAAGGTTAGTGCGCACTAGTAAGTTAGACTCTCTATTTGTCATAGTAACTGCAACGGCTATCGTTTGTCAAGGTCTAACTTACTTTTTCAATTAACGAAAAGTCATTTTTTTACCTGCATTAGCCATTTTACGCTTTACATTCTGTTTAAAATCAGTTACCCTATACATGTCAAATAAGTCTTCGTGCCTTGTTTTGATAGATACAATTGTGTGTTAACTAACTGAGTCTAATTGACTCTTAAAAGGAATACCGCTATGGAAATGTTTTGTTACCAATGTCAAGAGGCAATGCGCAATACTGGCTGCACGCGCGGTGGGATGTGTGGTAAACGCCCTGATGTCGCCAACACGATGGATGAGCTCCTCCAAGCACTGAAAGTCTTGGCTCTCACTCAATCTCCCTCACGTGAGCTGGGACGTTTTGTCATGCAGTCACTCTTTATGACAATCACGAATGCGAACTTTGATCGCGATCGTCTGCTTGCCCAAATCCAATGCGCTCGCGCTTACTCAGGCTCTACGGATGCCACAGCTCCTTGTGGAGTGCTCTCGACTAGCGATGACGATATTCGCTCTTTGCGTGAATTATTGACGTATGGTCTAAAGGGTGTGGCGGCCT
>CAYZIC010000004.1:0-56909 GCA_964478335.1 uncultured Lentisphaeraceae bacterium
AGAATTACTAAAGATTTCTTAGCCTACTGCGACATTTATTGTTGCAATTTACCGGAAGGCTATGTTCCCTATGAGGGAAAGGTATGTTCCCTGCGAGGGAAGGTTATGCCCCCTGTGAGGGAAGCTGATGGAGGTCATATACCTTTAGGGTCAGCGGCAGCTACGCTACCGCTAGAACGGTCGCTGCCTCTAGAACGGTCGCTACGCTCCCTAAATGGGCGGCTGCGCCGCAGGACCGCTAGATTTTAATCACGAATAAGCGGCTGCGCCGCAGTCTGCGTAGGTCTGCCAGGGATGTGGCCTCCGAAACTTAGCCTAATTTTAGCCTAATGGTCTCGTGCGCCTGCGGCGGGGTCTGCAAGGGATTGTAACATAGAGACGGGGGTGGTGCTGTGGGAGGCGACTGCGCTGCCTAATTACTGTAAAGAGCTCTGGCTGGTTCTTCCTGCCTGTCAATTCAGTCCCAAATCCCAAATCCCAAATCCCAATCTTTTGGCTTGACTTTGATGGTTTTTTTCGGTACGATGGGGGCGTTTTAATCGAGGTCGTATCATCAACATGAGGAGGTTAACATGGGTGCTTTTAAGGCATATGATATTCGGGGGGTCTTTGGTCATGATTGGGATCTAGAGTCTGCCTATCAAATCGGTCGTACGTTGCCCTCGGTCATGGGGGCGAAGCGGCTCTTAATCGGTCGGGATTGCCGTGAATCGTCGCCGGCTATCGCTGATGCGCTCTCTCGGGGGCTCTTGGAGGCTGGCTGTGATGTGGATGATGCGGGGCTGGCGTCGACACCGATGATCTATTTCTTTACTGCGGAGCATGGCTATGATGGCTCTGTGCAAATTACGGCTTCGCACAATCCGCCTGACTACAATGGTCTCAAGGTTTCTCAACGGGGTGCCCTGCCGATGGGCTACGATGCTGGTCTCAATCAGGTCGAGGCGCGTTTGTTGGCCAAGGATATCCCGCCGCGAGCGTCAACGCCTGGGGCTTTGCGGCAGGTCGATCTGTTGCCGGAGTATGTGGGCTTTCTCAAAGGCAAGGTACCCAATTTGACAGGTCTGCGATTTGCGGTGGACTGTTCTGATGGGATGGGTGGGCTCTTTGCGCGGGCGCTCTTTGGTGATGGGGTGATCTACCTCAATGATCGGCCTGATGGGGCTTTTCCTCATCACAACCCGAACCCTCTCGAGGTCGAGAATTGCCAGCAGCTGATCGACACGGTGCGTGCCCATCAGCTCGATCTTGGGGTGATCTTTGATGGGGATGCCGATCGGGTGATGTTTGTCGACGACCAGGGCACCTTTATTCAGCCGGACTACTTGATTCCTGTCATTGCCAAGGAGTTGGATCACGCAGAACCCGCCCCGCGGGCTGTCATTCATGACATTCGCACCTCGCTGGGTGTGATTGAAACTCTCCAAGAGCAAGGCATGCAGCCTGTCATTGGGCGTGTAGGCCATGCGTATGCCAAGGTGCTGCTGCGTGAATGTGGGGCCTTTTGTGGGGGTGAGCTGGCGGGGCATTACTACTTTAGGGACTTTCATTCTTGCGATAGTGCGGCGTGGGCGGCGTGTCTGGTGCTGGGCGCAGCGGCCAAGGCCAAATTGCAAGGGCTCTCTCTGCATGAGCTGATGGCGCCCATCACCCAGCGCTACCGCAACAGTGGCGAATGCAACTTTAAGGGGATCTCGGACAAAGACCAGGCCATTGCGGCTCTCTGCCAAGCGGTCGAGGCGGCCTTTGGTGCGCCCCTACGCAAGGATGCCTTTGATGGCGTACGTCTCAACTATGCCGACCTCTGGCTCAATGTGCGTCCATCAAATACCGAGCCCTGCCTGCGTGTCGTCTTTGAGGCAAAAACGACCGAACAATTTGCCTCGCTCGAGCGTCTCGTTCAGGAGACGCTCGCCTAACACCTCATCCCTCATCCCTCGTCCCTTGTCCCTTTAACCTTTAACCTCAAACAGGAATACCCATGCTTGATCACAACTTAGCCCCTCACACCTATGCAGTCATTTTAGCAGGCGGCCGCGGCGAACGCTTCTGGCCTCTCTCAGTCAAAAGCCGCCCCAAACAATTCATCTCAATCTTTGGTGGCAAGCCCCTCATCCAGCACGCCATCGACCGACTCGATGGGATCGTTCCTCCAGAACGCGTTCTCGTGATCACGTCCGCCGATTTGATTGATGTGACGCGGTCTGTAGCCAAAGATTTGCCTGCGGACAATGTTGTGGGCGAGCCCATGGGGCGCGATACCGCAGCTGCGGTGGCTCTGGCCTGTGGTTTGGTCAAGCGTCGCGACCCTGAGGGGGTCGTGGCCATCTTGACGGCCGACCACATCATGGCTGACGAGGCGGGCTTTAAGCAAGTTTTGGCAGATTCCTTTGCAATTGCCAACCAAGAGGATGCGATCTTGACCATCGGCATTACGCCGACATTCCCCGCGACTGGCTTTGGCTACATTGAGATGGACTCCCCGCTCGATACTGGCACCCAGACGGCCTTTGCCAAGGCGAAGCGATTTGTGGAAAAGCCCTCTCTTGACAAGGCGACGGCCTATCTCGAAACGGGTGCTTTTTTGTGGAATGCGGGTATGTTTATTTGGCGCACGAGTGTGATGGAGACGGCCTTTGCCCAAGGTGCTCCCGATATCGCGCCGATGATTCAGGCCGTGGCCACTTGCGACTCTGTCGATGCGTGGATGGCTCAATACTACCCAACGATTCGCAAGATCTCGGTGGACTTTGCCGTTATGGAAAAAGCCCCCAACATCATCACCGCAGCGGGAGACTTTGGCTGGGATGACGTGGGCACCTGGCCAGCTGTCGAGGCTCATTTGCCTGCGGATGAGCAGGACAATGTCAGTCTCGGCGACTATACCGCCATTCAAGCGCGCAGCAATATCCTCATCACTGAGGGCTGCTCTCGCCACACGGCTATCTTGGGCATTGATGACTTGGTCGTCGTACAAACGCCCACCACCACCATGATCTGTCCCAAAGACCGAGCACAAGACCTCAAAACCCTTGTTGCGGCGGTCGCCGAGAATGACCCATCCTTAACCTAAAACGTCCCAAACAGGAGCCGCACCATGATTCCCCAATGGATTATCGAAAAGAAACGCGACGGGCACGCCCTAAGCGCAGATGAAATCAATGCTTGGATCCAAGGCCTCACCGACGGCTCGATCCCTGACTATCAAATCACCGCCTGGGCCATGGCGGTCTATTTACGTGGGATGACCACACTCGAAACGGCCGCCCTCACGCAAGCGATGATGAATTCTGGGGAATCCCTCGACCTCTCTGAGATCCCCTTTACTGCGGATAAGCACTCCACTGGCGGCATCGGCGACAAAATCTCCATCCCGCTGGCGCCTCTGGTTGCAGCCGTGGGTGTCCATGTGCCGATGATCAGTGGCCGTGGCCTCGGTATCACGGGAGGTACGCTCGATAAGCTCGAAACCATTCCGGGATTTGACACGCGCTGCTCCAATGAGCAATTTATTGCGCTGACCCAGCAGATCGGTGCCTGCCTCATCGGACAAACGGCTACCCTCGCCCCAGCGGACAAACGTCTCTACGCCCTACGAGATGTTTCGGGGACAGTGCCGAGCATTCCACTCATTACCGCCAGTATCATGTCCAAAAAGCTAGCCGAGGGTGCCAAGACGTTAGTCTTTGACGTGAAGTGCGGCTCGGGTGCCTTTATGCGTAGCCTCGATGATGCCAAGACCCTCGCCCAATCGCTCGTCAATACTGGCACAGCTCTCGGGCGCACCTGCCAAGCGACCATCACCAATATGGATCAGCCGCTCGGACGCACCATTGGTAACGCCCTCGAGATACGAGAATCGATCGAGATCTTGCGTAACCATGGCCCTGCAGATGTGCGCGAGCTCACCTTGCACTTGGCCACGCAAATGGCACACCTCTCGGGCTGCTTCCCCACCGAGTCTGCAGCCCGCCAAGCCCTCGAGGGTGCCCTCGCATCAGGCGCGGCATTCGACAAATTTAAGGAAATGGTCATCGCCCAGGGCGGCGATCCCTCGACCATCGACGATCCAAGCAAGCTCCCACAAGCGACCTATTCAGCTCCCGTCCCAGCGACACAAACTGGCTACATCGCTCGCGTCGATGCCGAAAAGCTCGGCCGCGTCGCCTTGCAACTCGGCGCAGGGCGCACCGCAGTCTCTGACCCAATCTTGCCCGGTGCAGGTATCGACCGATTGCTCCAGCAAAATGAGTCCGTCACTCTCGGCGAGCCCCTCATGACCCTCTGGTGTGACGACCAGGCTAAACTGCAAGCCCTCATTGCCGATGCTCAAGCTGCAATCACCTACTCCACACAAGCTGTTGGAGAAAAGACCCTCTTTCTTGCGATGGATTTAACTGCCGATTAGGAGCCCACCATGACGCAATCCCTCCCCCTATCCACCGAACAAGAAATGGCACTCTTTCAAGCAGCGTGTCACGTGCAGCGCAATAGCTACGCCCCCTATTCGTCCTTTCACGTCGGGGCAGCACTGCTGACAGACGATGGAGAGATTTTTGCTGGTTGCAACGTCGAAAACGCCTCCTATGGGCTCACGATTTGCGCCGAACGCGCCGCCGTCATGCAAGCCGTCTCAGCAGGTAAGCGGCACTTCGTCGCCCTTGCCCTCTGTGCAACCAAATCCGTTCCCCCCTGTGGTGCCTGCCTCCAAGTCTTGAGCGAGTTTATGGATCGCCTAGCACCGATCTATATCCTCGATCAAGCAGGCATCTGCACCCAATCATCCACCCTCGGCACGCTTTTTCCACAAGCCTTTACCCTCCATGACTAGTTTAACCTTTAGCCCGATTGCTCACATCTGCAGTAGCCTGCGCTATCGCAGCCAGGCACCGCGTCAGGCGGTTTACTCGGAGATTGGTGCACGCATCGTCTTTGAGGATCCCAAGATGATGCGCCCAGCACTTGAGGGCATTGAGGGGTTTGAACGCCTCTGGCTGATTTTTGCCTTTCATCTCAACCTCGACAAGCCTTGGAAAGCCAAAGTCCGCCCGCCCTTTAGCCCCGATGACAAAAAGTTTGGCCTCTTTGCTACACGTAGCCCCTACCGCCCCAACCCCATTGGCATGAGTGCGGTCACCCTGCTCGCAGTAGAAAAGGACACCCTCGTCGTCGGCGGATGCGACCTCCTCGATGGCACCCCTATCCTCGACATCAAGCCCTACATCCCACAAGCTGATGCCTTTCCAACAAGTCGCGCTGGTTGGCGAGATACCCTACCCCCACCCGACTGGACCGTCACCATCGCCCCGCAAGCCATCGCCAAAATCAACTGGGTTCACGAACAATCCGGTCTTGAGATACAAGACTTCTGCCAAGTGCAGCTCTCCCGTTCCCCTCTTGACAACCGCCGTAAACGCGTCACCACCAGCCCCGACTCAGACGGCCGCTATGGACTAGGCCTACGCACCTGGCAAATCCTTTTCACCCTCGACGAGACAACCCACAGTGTCACCATTTGCGATATCAAGAGCAACTATCCCATAGAAGAATTAACCCCATTAGCTGCCGACCCATACGGAGATAAGGAGATCCACAGACAGCTACAGCGGGCGACTGTGTCGCCGCCTTAGGGCGAGTTGCGCTCGCCGCTGTTAGCTAATTGCGGGCGGCTTGCCGACCTTGTACCTCGTCCCTTGTACCTTTAACCTTTAACCTAAAAAGAAGGAGTTCATCATGTCTATACTCATTATTTGCGCTTCAGAGCGCGACGGGAGCAACAGTCTCTCCTTAGCCAACGCCCTTGCCGATGGTGCCCAAGCCGCGGGCAAAGATGTCGAGTATATTTATCTCAAGGGTAAGACCATTGCGCCCTATTCCCCCGATGCCAGCTACCCAGCAGAGGATTCTTGCGATGAAATTCTCAATGCGATGAAAGCCCACCAGACCGTTGTTTTTGCGCTGCCGCTCTACTTCTTTACGATGCCAGCCAAGCTCAAAGCGATCATCGATCGCATGGTTGATTTGCCTGGTAATGTCTTGCCCATCAATCGAGTGGCGATCTTGGCAACCGCTGCTGATGACAATCCTACGGTCTTTGATGCACTCTCGTTAACCTTTGCCCAAATTGCCGATTACGGTTCGTGGGAATTGGTTGGTAGCGTGCTGGCTGGTGGAGTCTTTGATGCTGGCTCCGTCTTGGACACGCCCTTTATTCAGCAGGCATACGCCCTCGGACAATCACTCTAAGGAATCCCTATGCCCCGCTGGTTAGAAATCTCCCTCATACTCCTCTCGGCACCCATTTGGGGTATCTTATTACTGCTCTCAATGGGGGCCGTTGCGGTGGCGTTGGGGCGGCCGATCTTTTTTAGGCAACCACGCCCAGGGCTCAATGGGGAGATTTTTACCCTCATCAAATTACGTACGATGCGCCAAGGCACAGCCTCCGATAATCAGCGCATGACCCGCGTGGGGAACCTCTTGCGCAAAACAAGTCTAGATGAATTACCCGAGCTCCTCTTGGTGCTCCAGGGTAAGATGGCGCTCGTAGGTCCACGGCCGCTTTTGGTCGACTATCTGCCCCTCT
The DNA here is from genome assembly GCA_964478335.1 of uncultured Lentisphaeraceae bacterium. Taxonomy (GTDB): domain Bacteria; phylum Verrucomicrobiota; class Kiritimatiellia; order RFP12; family DVOR01; genus CAYZIC01. The sequence goes on from CAYZIC010000004.1 coordinate 6,587, forward strand.
ACAATGAGAGCCAACGCCACCGTCACGATGTGCGTCCTGGTATCACCGGATGGGCTCAAGTCAATGGCCGCAACGCCACAACATGGGAGGTGCGCTTTGAGCAAGACCTCTACTACGTCCAGCATCGGAGCTTTTGGCTAGACTGCCGCATCATCGCACTCACGCTTGTCAAAGTTTTCAAACGTGAAGGCACCTGCGAAATGGCTCTTTGGACGCCCGAGAGGGCGAGCTGCGCTCGCCCGCAACAGGCATCAGGCATTAGCGAGCAAGCGAGCCCGCTTACTTAAAGAGCGCATAGCCTCTGGGATTGATCTCAAGAATCTTTTGAATAAGGGCCTTTGGTGGCTCTTTGTCTGGATAATCTGGTAAAAAGATGCCTGGATAAAGGGGCAGATGGTGTTGTGTCTGCTTTTGACTCTGGCGAATTTGATCGAGGATCCACTGTTCATCAGCTTGATAAAATGAAGCATAGACCATGGGCAGGGCGAAGTCGAGCTTAAATAGGCTCCAGTCTTGACGCACCATTTTGCTGGCGAGCTGCGGGTTTGGGAAGACCGCAGCACCACAGGGTTTGGCAGTCTGGTGTGCGGTATCGATTAGCGCATTGGCGAAATTAGCAACAGCTTGCAAGCGAAAATCAGCCCACTGGGGGTCGCCTTTTTTAGGGGCTTTGCCTGAGGCTTTGGTATAAAGCGCACGACAGTGGTCGCAGTAGCAAAAATCATAGTCGTCAAGTTCGGTGGTCATATCGAGGCCATAGTGAGCCCAGAGGCCTTTGGGGAGCTGCACGTCAGGTTGGCGAATATAGTCTAGCTGAATGGCATCAACATCTTTGAGCTGGGCGTAGGCCTTAACGATGCTTTGCACGTGGGCTTTGGCGGCTGGGTTATTCGGGCACAAAAATTGATAGTAGGCGACAAAGGGGCGAGTCGCAGGGTCATGGCAACTTTTACCATTTGCCGAAACGGCATACCACTCCGGGTGTCGAAGTGCGATGGGATCGCCAGGACGATTGAGCGCCCACACCCAAGCAATGACTCGTAGGTTGAGCGATTTGGCGGTAGCCGCCGCAGCGGCAACCTGCTCCACACTGCCATCGATCAATACCGTAGTCAAGCCATAGCGCATGAGTGGCTTAAGCGTATCGACTGTAATGGCCTCATCTCCCCCATGGAGCCACATGCAGACTTCTGGAGGGAATGGCTCCTGCACGCCAACGACACGGTCAGAAAATCGCACCCGCCCCCACAATTCAGGCGTGTGAATGGTCGATTGGGCGGTAGGAGCCCAGACGGAGTTTTTCTCGAGCTGCGTAGTTGGGTCTGTGGGATCTCTGGGGTGATCCACCCGCGAAAAATTAAATCGCATCACCTGACCAGCTTGTGGGGGGCGATCGGTACGCGGCAGCGAGTCATGGGCCGTGATTGAGCGCCAAGGCCAGGCGATTTCGACAGACCAGCTGCGGTCGATGTCGGTGTCATCATTGAGTGTGCCCTGATGGCTGACGGCGTGGCGGAGGCCTTTGATATCCCAGTCGTGCAGGGCTACCCCTCCATCGCGATAAGCATCTGTCAACAGTAAATCCCACACGGTATTGAGGGCGTTGATTTCAAGCTCGAGATAGTGGCGACCGGTGCAGGTCGGATCTATAAAAATCTCGAAGTCATTATCATGGTAAATAATGCTATCGCGTTGCGTTAAGGTGGCTCGGAGGGTGCGTTCTGGGAGGACTGCACTACAATAGAGGTAGTGGTCGTCGTAGGCGAGCTTAATGGTCGCCTCCGCATGAGCAGGGGTGATGCCATCGAGGTCTCGCAAGGGGCTCATTGGCTCAGCAAGTTGCCAGGTCTCTTCGTCGATCTTGCCATCAACATTGATCGGCCCCTGTGTACGATAACAGGTATAGATAGGTGCAGCCCATGCGCTCTCAATCAAGCAGCAGCAGGCGATCAGGTAGGTGGCTATTTTCATCACGAATAAACCCTCAATCTAGCGCCAGCGGCGTAACGGTAAAAAACTAGTGGTCATGTTGACCTTCGCCATGCCAGGGTTCGCTAGCGGGGGGCGTCAGGGTGCCAGCGACAATGCGTTGACGTACGACCTCTGAGAGCAAGATGGTGGCTGCGGCGGAGACATTGAGAGAATCTGCCGTGCCAAACATGGGAATGCGCACACGTAAATCGGCGCCTTCCATGAATTGCTTGGTTAGGCCGTATTGTTCAGCACCCAAACAGATCGCCACGCGTCCAGTGAGGGATTCTTGGAAGTACATGTTGTCAGCGTGTGGGGTTGCCGCGAGGATCGAGAAGCCGTTTGCCTTGAGGTAGGCGAGGGTTTGCTCAGCAGTGGCGACGGCGATAGGTAGGGCAAAGAGCGTGCCAGTGGAGGCTCGTACGACATTTGGATTATGAATATCTGTACAGGGATCGCAGACGATGACTGCGCTTACGCTCGAGGCATCCGCAGAGCGGAGCATCGTGCCAAGGTTGCCGGGTTTTTCAACCGATTCGCAAACCATGACGAGCGCATCAGGGGGCAAGGAGAGGTCTTCAAGGGTGACTGTGACTTGAGGGCCTATGGCGATGAGGCCGTCGGGCCTTTCGCGGTAGGCGATCTTCTCAAAGGCTAGCTTGGAGCACGCATACAAAATCGCACCATTGGCTTCGCAACGATCCAAAATGCTGGGTTCGTTTTCATGCTTAAGCCAGAGCTCTTCACAATAAAAAAGGGCCGTAGGTTTATAGCCATGATCGAGGGCACGTTTGATTTCGCGGTAGCCTTCGACGATCATTTCAGATGCACGATCTCGATGCGAACGTTGCCTTAATTTGACAACAGACTTGATTTTGGGGTTTGAGAGGCTAGTAATTTCGGTTTTCATGGATTTTTTCCTTTACTTAAAATACACAAATAGGATATCATAAAAGGCCATTATTAATCAAGCGGAGAAATACCAAAATGACAACTTTTATGAAGCTTTTTACAATTCTCTCTCTCGTATTTGTCCTCACGGGCGATTTGGAGGGCAAGGGTACACCATTTGACGGGATGGCAGCGACGGTCAACCATCAGGTGATCACGATCGATCAGGTGATGGAGGAGTTTCGCAAAGGCTACAACTTATCGACCGTCCCCCCCGAAGAGCGCGCCCAACGCTTGGCCGAGCTCTATCCCCAGGTGTTGGATTTGCTCATTGAGCGTGCGTTGATTTTGCAAGCGTATCATGACGCAAGTGGTCAATTGCCTCCCGATGCGCTAGAGAATCACATTCGTGGGATCATCGTGCGTAACTTTAATGGCAATCGCGCCAACTTGATTGAAGCATTGAAAAAAAGCCGTATCACCTACGAGGATTGGAAAAAGGAGACCGAAGAGATGCTGATCATTTCCTCGATGCGCTATATGCAAGTGGATAAAAAGGTCACCATCTCCCCAGCCAAGATCCGCGCCTATTATGCAGCACACAAGGACAGCCTCTCGCTCGAGAGTCAAGTCCACCTCTATGGCATGATGATCCCCAAGAGCGATGGCAAAAAAGTCGCCGAATCTGCCCTCAAGCTTGTCCAAGATGGCAAACTCTTTAGCGATGTGGCCAAGAGCTACTCCAAGGATAGCTTGGCCTCCTCTGGTGGAGACTATGGCATGGTCAAGCCTGCAGACTTAGCACCTGCTATTCAACAAGCCCTGACGACGATCAAACCCGGAGAAATCACCCAGGTCGTGGAGATTGCGGGCGACTACTACCTCTTTATGAAAGGTAAAGACTCGCAAACGCAGACAGTCACCCTCGCAACCGCCTGGACAAAGATTGAGGCCGATATGCGCCAACAAGAATCTCAAGCCCGCTATCGTCAATGGATTGATTCTCTCAAACAACACGCCGTCATCACCCTTTCAAAGCCCAACAACAATGATTAATCGCACAAGCCCAACAGAAGTCAAAGCCTGGTGTATCGATCATGGCTTTCATCCCAACAAGGTGCTCGGTCAGAACTTTTTGATCGACAAAAACATCCTCGCCTCGATTGTCGATGCCGCCGATCTCTCAGAGGGCGACAAAGTCCTTGAGGTCGGTCCCGGTCTCGGTGTGATGACAGAAGAGATGCTTCAGCGCAAAACCATCGTCACCGCAGTCGAGAAAGATAAGCGCTTAGCACTCTGGCTTACCGAGTCCCTCTGCCAAGAGTATGCAGACTCCTTTACGCTCATCACCGCCGATATGCTCGAAGTGCCGTTGCAACCATTGCTCGCGCAGCACTTTGATGCCTTCGTCGCCAACCTCCCCTACTCCGTGGGTACGCGCATTCTCATGGAGGTCATCCAAGAGGCCGATTCGCCCAAGACGATCGTCACGCTGGTGCAAACCGAGGTGGCCGAGCGCTTTGCTGCGCCCGTCTCGGCCGAAGAACGAGGCGTTGCGGGCGTTTGGCTCCAGCTCGACTACGATGTCAAGCTCGTGCGCAAAGTCAGCGGCAACTGCTTTTGGCCCAAACCCGAGGTGCAATCCACGGTCGTAGCGATGACCAAGCATAATCGCTCCACACTCACCCATGAGGAGAAAAAAACCTACCGCCAACTGACCAAGATGGCCTTTTTGTATCGGCGCAAACAGCTGGGTAAGATTTTGCGCACCGCGCCGAAACCTTTTCAGGTGGCCGATCCAGCGACCTTACTCGAGTCAATCAACCTCTCGACAGACCGCCGCCCAGAAACGCTCACCGTCGCCGATTGGGAAGCGCTCACCCGAGCCATCCTCCACCAAGGCACCCCGCTCTCGAAAATCTCTACGATCCCAGGTTTTCACCCTTGACAGATGACACGTATTAGCGTATAGTATTGCCGTATCCATGCAGTGTTTCATTACATCTACTTTTATTAACATCACCGACTAGGTATCCTATGAAAAAACTCCTATTCCTTGCATTAGCCATCTGCGCCTGTGGTCTCCACGCTGCGCAGCTCAACCAATCGCAAAAAGATATCCTTGACCGCACCCATGCGATTAATCCCCAAGCGCTCAATCGCATGGTCGACGACTGGGAAACGACGTGGGCTCCCTCCACGCAAACAGCTCAAGCGCGCAAGCTCATCAAGCAGCTCCCCCAGCTCAAGCAAGCCGCCATCAAGGCAATCAACCAGCAGGGGCAAACGGCCGATGCCGAGAAGCTCCTCTTGTCAGTGCGCCGCATGGTATTGCAACTCCCCGTGCTCAAAGATTTGGAGGTTGTCTCATTCCAAAGAGACTACGGCAAGAATGCCCGTCGCGAAGCCCATCCGGGTCAGGCGCACATGGCCTGCTACAACTTTGCCGAGGGCAACCGCCGCATCAAGACGACCCTCGTCAAGATCTCCGACTTGACCAAACCCAAGCCAACCATCACCCCGATCTTTACCATGGGCAACAAGTCCATGGTAAACATGGATCTGCACTTTGATGGCAACAAGATCCTCTACATCGCCCCAGGACCCAATAATCGCCTCAACTTGTGGGAAACCGACCTCAAAACCAAGCAACCCAAGATGCTCCTCGCTAAGGATATCGATTACGATGTGACCGATTGCTGCTATTTACCTGATGGCAAGATCATCTTTATGTCGACAGCTGGCGAACAGGGCCTCCCCTGCGAATCAGGCCGTTTGGCCATGGCCAACTGCTATCGCTTTGACCCCAAAACGGGCAAGATCGACCGCCAGACCTACGACCAAGACTCCAACTGGTCTCCCACCATGATGGATGATGGACGCGTCATGTATGTCCGCTGGGAATACTGTGACCAGACACACTTCTTTAGCCGTATCCTCATGACGATGCGGCCTGACGGCACGGACCAACGTGCCTACTATGGTTCGAATGGTTTTTGGCCAAACCACTATGGCGACCCCAAGCCAATTCCAGGTGCAAATGGACAATTTATCTGTGTCGCCACTGGTCACCACACCGCCAAATCTGGCAAGTTGGCTCTCTTTGATGTCTCCAAGGGCCGCAAAGAGGTCGAAGGCTGCGTGCAGCTCATTCCGGGATACAAAAATCCCATCCATGCCCCTGTCGAGGACTACCTCTATTCTGGTGCCTGGCCAAAATTCCTCATGCCTACACCGCTGGGCACCTCGCCTAAAAAAGATGGCGCTGGCCGTTATTTCTTAGTCTCGATGAAAAGCCGCAACACGAGCTTGTGGGGCATTTACCTCGTCGACATCTACGACAACATGACCTTGCTTTGCGAGCTTGAAAACATGGCCATGACCGAGCCGATCCGCCTTGAAAAACGCCCAACTCCAACCATCTATCCAGATTTCCGTGACGACAGCAAAGACACGTGCAATATCCACATCGCCGACATCTACACCGGACCAGGTCTGCGTGGTGTACCGCGTGGCACCGTCAAGCATATCCGTGTCTTCGCCTATCACTATGCTTTCCTTAAGACTGGCAGCCACGAAGGCATCGGTACCGAATCCAGCTGGGACGTCAAGTATGTCTTGGGCACCGTTCCCGTCGCGGAGGATGGGTCGGCCTACTTTGTCGCACCAGCCAATACGCCCCTCTCCTTGCAACCGCTCAATGCTCGCGGAGAAGCCATTCAATTGATGCGCTCATGGCTCGTAGGCATGCCCGGTGAAAACGTTTCTTGCGCAGGTTGCCACGAAAACGCCAACGCCCTCATCCCTCCAGCACACGCCTTGGATCGTGCGCCAGTAGCCATTACCCCGTGGCAAGCAGACAAGCGCAAGCCTGGACAGGTGCGCACCTGGAGCTTTTTGCGTGACATCCAGCCCATTTTGACCAAGAATTGCGCCGCTTGCCACAATAGCGACTCGGGGAATAAGCAGACCGACACCCGTAAACCCAACTTCGCAGACATCACACCGATGACCTACCCCTATCGCCTCCCCGAAAATAGAGGCATCATGAAAGGTGGCGCAGGAGCATTTAGCCGTAGCTATCACGACCTCAATCCCTATGTGCGTCGACCAGGACCAGAGTCCGACAACCACTTGCTCAACCCCTATGAGTACAATGCCAATACGTCTCTCTTAATCCAAATCTTGCGAAAAGGCCACTATGGGGTGACCTTAACCGACACAGAATGGCGCACCCTCTACACCTGGATTGACCTCAATGTACCTTTTTGGGGGACGTGGACGGACTTCTCCAAGTACTGGGCCAATGAATCTCACCGCAACTGGATCGGCATCCATGGTCCCAAGCAACAGCTCCAACGCATGGAAGAATCCCGCGCTCGCCGCACCAAGTGGGCCAAGCTCTACCAAAAATGGGATGGCTCCAACGATCCGGAGGATGATTCCTACGACTTTGAAGACGCCAAGTCTGACATCGCTCAAATCACCCCGCAATCACCTACTGGCATCAAAAAAGACGAGGCTAAGCCTGTACCCACGGTCGCCAACTGGCCCCGACAAGTCAAAATGGGAACTGCTAAAAAAGTCCAAATCCCCGGTGGCGAGATTACATTTCGCAAGATCCCTGCTGGGACATTTATCATGGGTGCTGCAACAAGCTACCCAGATGAAGAGCCCTGCGCAGTCACCATCAAAAAGGACTTTTGGATGGCTGAGGTCGAATTGCCCAACAAATGCTACACGCAGATGAATCCCACCCACTACAGTGGCTACATCGACATCCTCGGCAAAGACCACACCTCGCCAGGCATCGATGCAATGAAGCCTAATCAACCAGTCATCCGCGTCTCTTGGCAAGAAGCTCAAGCTTACTGCAAGTGGCTCAGCGACAAGCTGGGCAAAACCGTACGCTTGCCCACCGAAGCCGAATGGGAATATGCCGCCCGCGCTGGATCTGACACCCCCTACTACTGGGGCACCGACGAGCTCGACTTCGCCCAACGTGAAAATTTCGCCGACAAATCACTCAACGAATTGCCCACGCAGCGTCAAGCATTCAACTACTATCTCCGCGAAATGGCAGTCAATGACCATGCCATGACCATCGATCAAGTGTACTCCCGCCAAGCAAACCCCTTTGGCCTGAAGAATATGCTCGGCAATGTCGCCGAATGGACCCAGTCGCAGTACAAGCCCTACCCCTACACCACCAATGATGGCCGAAACTCCATCGATGGTACCGAGGATCGCGTTGCTCGTGGCGGTTCGTGGGATCTCCTTCCACGCTTCTGCACGAGCTCGATGCGTACCCCCTACCATCCCTGGCAGCGCGTCGCCAATGTTGGCATCCGCTTGGTCATCGAGGACTAGGATCCTGCGGCAGCGAATCGCGATCGCCGATAATCACGCAACCCGATCACAAATGTGGTCGGGTTGCTTTTTATTACTGCCCCCGCTCACGTGCGAGTGTGGGCGGGGTCTGTAATAAAAACAGCGATGCAGCCTCCACAACGCGGATAATTGAGATGAATCAAGAGTTTTGACTTGCCTTTGATCGGACTTTTTGGTAGTCTTATAGCGTTTTCAATTCACCTCACAAAGGCTCATTAAGAGATGCAAGATCCACAAAAGCAAATTTACGGTTGTCCAGGAGATTCCGCTCGCAAGCGCGGACTCTTAGTATCATTGGCACCCCTCTTTACGCTTGCCTTTTTATTTGGTGTCGTCTTTGGCTGGATGGGCGGTCTGCTCTATGCTCACGACTGGGTCATCTGGTGCGTCTTGGCGCTTTGTGCTGGAGGCTGCTTTGTCTACCGTAAATACTGGCCCACGACAGTGCGAGCGTATACCAAAGGTGCCCGCGGCGAAGAGGCTGTCGCAGCCGAGCTCAATCGCATTGATGGCATCACCCACCTCTACCACGGCATTCAATTGGCCAACCACGAGGATATCGACCACATTGCATTAGGCCCCAAAGGGTTTTATTTGATTGAAACAAAGAATTGGTCTGGCAATATCGATCTCTTTGACAATCAAATCACCATCAATGGTCAGCGCCCACGCCGTGATCCCATTGCCCAATTACGCGCCATGTCTCAAGCGCTCAGCCAGACTTTTCCCAACCTCCCCAAGGTTAAACCGATCCTCTGCTTTGTCGGGCAATTGATGCCCCAACAGATTGAGATCGATGAAATCACCCTTTTAAGCCACGACCAGTTGCAAAGCTGGTTCGAATCACAACCCGAGATATTAACCCCCACCCAAATTGCCCCCATTGCGCATACTCTCTCCAAAGTAAAAGTTGAGGAACTCTAAAAATTATGAAACATCTCCCTGTACTCGCTGCCCTCTTACTGTCAACCGCTCCGCTTTTTGCAGGCGAATTGACCAAGGCCTCCGTCCACACCACCATCACCCCCATTGTTGCACAAGCAGGCTATGGTGATATCGCTCGCAATGTCGTCAAGATCCTTGAGCGTCGCCACCTCTCACAAAAGCCGTTTGATGATGAAATGAGCAAAAAGGCCTTTCGCAATCTCCTCGATGCAATCGACTATGACCGCATCCTCTTGACCGATGAGGATCTCAAGCCTTTTGCTAGCCGCATCACCCAGATTGATGACGAGCTCAAAGCTGGCAATGTCTCACTCGGTTACGAGCTGATCAATATCATCCGCAAGAAATTCAACGAACGCTACCAATTCATCCAACGGTCATTTGACAAGCCTTTTGACTTTACCGTAGACGAAAGCTACCAATGGCGCCGAAAAGAAGCCAAGCGTCCAGCCACTCGAGCCGAGCAAGAGCGCCTCTGGCATCTCGACCTCAAAAACGAAATGCTCGCCATCAAGCTTGGTAAACAGCTCGATGCCGAAGAGGCCCTACCTGCAGATCCCAAGGCCAAGCTCACCATTGAGATCGACGCTGCAGGCATCTACTCAATCGGTGACAAAACCTTTGACATCGAGACGCTCGCCCTCATATTCGCCAAAATCGCAAAAGAGCGCCCCACGCAGCCCGTCGTGATTTTGGCCGACAAAGCGGCCCCATTGTCGACACTTCCCAGTCTGCTCAAGACGTGCCAAGATCTCGGAGTCAACGCCATCACCACCTCGATCAAACCTGCCGATGCCCAAGCCGCCAAGGTCGACCCGATTCAAGCTAATGAAGCTGCCGAATTGGCCAAGACTCCCCAAGAGCGCATTCTCAAGCGCTATCGCGCCGCACGCAATGCCTTTGCCGAGATGGATTCAGAGACGGTGCTTCAGCTCTATCTGACCGCAGCCTCAACGGCTTATGATCCGCACACCAATTATCTCTCACCGATGACCCTCGAAGATTTCACCATGCACATGAATTTAACCCTCTGCGGCATTGGTGCCACCCTCCAATACGATGATGGGCTCATCAAGATTGTCGAAGTGATGGATGGCGGCCCAGCGGGTCGTGACATGCGTAAAAATCGCCTCGTCGTGGGCGATCGCATCATTGGTGTCGGTCAGGGCGATGGTCCGATCGAGAACATCATGCACAAGCCCCTCAATCGGTCCATTCGTAAGATCCGTGGACCCAAGGGGAGCAAAGTCATCCTCAAAGTCATCCCCGCATCTGACAAGAGTGGCCTCTCAACCAAGACGATTGACCTCGTACGCGATGAAATCAAGCTCGAGGAGCAAGCCGTCTCTGGTCATATCAAGGAGTTCAAACTCCCCAATAGTGGCACCCGTCGCTTTGGCTATGCCAAGATCCCAACCTTTTATGCGTCGATGGGCGAGCCCCCCACGAGCAGCAAGTTTAGAAGCGTCACCGCAGACTTGGTTAAGCAGATTGCGGACTTTAATGCCAAGCGCGTCGATGGTATGATCTTGGATTTGCGCAACAATGGTGGCGGCTCTCTGATCGAAGCCATCCAAATGACCTCACTCTTTGTCTGCGGTCCGGTCGTGCGCATCAAGGATGCTTGGCGCTCACAAACCCTCAGTGCTCCGCGCATTGACGACTCAGTCGCATTTCGTAAGCCTTTGATCGTATTAATCAACCGTAACTCTGCCTCTGCATCCGAAATTGTCGCAGGTGCTCTCAAAGACTACGGGCGGGCCATTATTGTCGGCGACAGCCACACTCATGGTAAAGGCACCGTGCAAGACGTTACGTCTCTCGATGGGAAAAACTCTGGGTCTGAAAAGATTACCACGGCAAGCTTTTACCGCATCAATGGCTCATCAACCCAGCTTAAAGGAGTCTCAGCAGACATTGTGATCCCCTCAGTTTTTGATGCCTTCAACCGTGGCGAAGACACCCTCAAGGATGCCTTTCCCTGGACTGAGATCACTCCGGCTTTTTATGAGAAGATCTCCGACATGAAACCAGTTATCACCCAGCTCAAGCCCAAGAGCCAAGCGCGCTTGCTCGCAGACAAGGACTTTAAGGAAGCCCAAGCGATGATCGCCTTTATCAAAAAGCTCGAGGGAGAAACCACCATCACCCTTGAGCAAAATAAGCGCTTGATCACGATGAAAGCCGAGCGTAAGATTCGCAAGATCCAAGAAGACCTCCTCAATGACTCCCGTAAAAAAGAAGAGGCCAAAGCTAAAGAAGCCAAGCATGACTTTGTCCTGAGAGAGTCTTACATGATCTTAAATGACTACCTCAACCTCAATGACAAGACCCGGGATCCCTTTGAAACCAATGGCAACTTAGGCAATCGCTTGATGAACCTCATTAAATAATCCCCTTCATGTCACTACTTGATCAAATCAAATCTCCACACGATGTCCAGCAATTGGCTGAGGCATCGTTGCCTAGTTTAACCTCAGAGATCCGCAACCGCATCATACACTGTGTCTCCAAGACTGGTGGACACTTAGCTCCTAGCCTTGGCACGGTCGATCTCACCCTTGCATTGGCTAAAGTATTTGACTTTGACCATGACAAGCTCGTTTGGGATGTTGGGCACCAAAGTTATGCCTGGAAAATCATCACTGGACGCAATGATCTCATGCCAACCCTCCGCCAATTTAATGGATTACGAGGGTTTCCGTGTCGCGAAGAGAGCCCCTATGATCATTTTATCGGTGGCCATGCAGGGGTCGCCATCTCTGCGGCACTAGGCATGGCGGCAGCTCGAGATCGCCTAGGACAAAAGCACAGCGTCATCGCAGTCGTAGGTGATGCGTCATTAACCAATGGCATCTCTCTCGAAGCTCTTAATGCCATTCGACACACGACAGCAAAGTTTATCCTGGTCATCAATGACAATCAAATGAGCATCGCTAAAAATGTCGGTGCCGTTTCCCAAGCATTAGCCAAAAGCATCTCTAACTATCGCTACAATCGCATCCGTCAGATGGCGATCAATGCTGGGCATACGTTACACTTCACTCGACTCAAAACAGCCTACCACACGGTTAAAAACTTTATTAAGCACATCATCTTGCGCAACCGCTCGGCAATCTTTGAGGACTTGGGAATCCGTTATTTAGGTCCCACAGACGGACATGATTTAAATGCGCTGATCAATGCTTTGCGCAGTGCTCAAGAGTCGGATCGTCCTGTGGTCATCCACATTTCTACAATCAAGGGCAAAGGCTTTAAGCCTGCCGAGCTCAACCCATCCTACTGGCATGGTGTCGGCCCCTTTAATCCCGAGCAAAAGACCCCGCCCCTCAAGACAACCCAACCCTCTTACTCTGCGACATTCGGTCAAACGCTCTGCGAGTTAGCGAGCAAGTGCCCTGATTTGGTCGCAATCACCGCAGCCATGCCTGACGGGACTGGTCTCAGACCGCTCTTTGAGAAGTGTAAATCACAGGCTTTTGATGTCGGCATTTGCGAGGAGCATGCCTGTGTATTTGCAGCAGGATTGGCAACACAGGGCTTGAGGCCTTTTGTTGCGATTTACTCAAGCTTTATGCAGCGAGCGATCGACTGTATTATGCATGACATTTGCCTGCAAAAGCTCCCCGTCACACTCTGCCTCGATCGATCAGGTGCCGTCGGTGCTGATGGCCCTACCCATCAAGGGATCTACGATATTGCCATGTTGCGCACTCTCCCCAATCTGACCATCATGCAACCTGCCTCCTTGGCCGAGCTTGCCCTAATGGTACGCTTTGCGGCAACCTTTAATGGTCCACTTGCAATACGTTATCCTAAAGGCAATCTCAGTAGCACTGCAACACCATCTCCCATTATACTCGGAGAAGCACAAATCATTACACCGACCACACCTGAAACAACGCTTGCGATTTGGGCGCTAGGCGATACGGTACCGATTGCCGAAACGATAGCCCAGCACCTCATTGCGCAAGGCATTGAGACCTCCGTGGTCAATGCGCGATTTGTTAAGCCGCTCGACAAGCGCTTGCTTGCACAGCAAGCTGCCCAATGTACACATCTTGTCACATTTGAGAATGCTGCACTTGCAGGAGGCTTTGGTTCGGCAATCCTCGAAGCCCTCGCACTGCTCCCCAACCATCCTGCAACCCTTACCCTCGGATGGCCAGACCAGATCATTCCACAAGGCGATGACCTACTCGTGCGCAAGCACTTCAACCTCCATGACGAGGGTCTACTCGAACAAATCCTCGCCCACATTAACGGCGCTCCCAAACGCGGCTAGCTCTGCGATAGGCACCGTCAGAGCGAGGGAATCCTCCCTCCCCATGCCCCAGACTCGTCAGACCTCGCACTTGAAAGCGTATAGGGTAAATGTCTATACCTAGGACACTTGTCGATGCCTAGCGCAACTTGCCCTCTTTTGTACTTGCCAACCGGGCGGTCACTCATCTCCATCATCTTCCCCCATGGGAAAGCGATAATAGGGAAATCTTTTATTGATATCATTGATTTGTGATTTTTGTACTTGCATCCACTAAAATCGCACAATAAAAAGTCTCAGCTTGCAACATTTAGCAAGCTGAGACTTTTTTATTGTCCCCTCCCCCTTAAAGGAGCGCCCAATCGCCGCTAGCAAAAGGGATAATTCCTTTTGTCGCACTTGCGTGTATGGAGGGGGATCTTAAGACCGTTATGGTCTACTGCGGACTAATGAGCGACGTGCCAATTAGGCCCCGTGCCAACGGATAGGTCTAGGGGCGCCTTGAGCGGCCAGGTCTCGGTGAAGACTTGCTGAATGAGTGCGCGTACGGTTTCTTCTTCGTCCTTGGGCACGTCAAAGAGCAATTCGTCGTGGATCTGCAAGATCATCGTTGTCTTGAGGCTTGCCTGAGTCAACGCTTGGTCCATTCGGATCATTGCCTGCTTAATAATGTCTGCAGCGGTCCCTTGTACGGGCATATTGATGGCGATGCGCTCGGCGGCTTTGCGTGTGGTGCCATTCCTCGATGCGAGATCTGGGAGGAGTCTGCGGCGGCCGAGGAGGGTTTTGGCGTAGCCCTTTTCTTTAGCAATGGCGATAGCCTGCTCCATGAATTCCTTGATCTTAGGATAGTGGGCAAAGTAGCTATCAATCAGCGTCGTGGCGTCACGCACGGGGATTCTCAGGCGTTGAGATAGACCATAGGATGAGATACCGTAGATGATGCCAAAGTTAACCATTTTGCAATAGGAGCGTTGTTGAGGAGTGACCTGATCCATGGGGATGCCGTAGACTTTGGAGGCGGTCTGGGTGTGAATATCGACACCATCAGCAAATGCCTGTAACATCGTGGGGTCTTGACTCATCTCTGCCATAATGCGCAATTCCACTTGGGAATAGTCCGCCGCAATCAAGACATGGTCACGATCCGATGCGACGATTGCTTCGCGAATGCGTTGGCCGCGGTCTGAGCGAACGGGGATATTTTGCAAGTTTGGATTGGATGATGAGAGGCGGCCCGTTTCAGTAAAGGCTTGGTTAAAGGTCGTGTGAATCTTACCCGTCTGCGGATCGATGTGGGTGGGCAATTTGTCGACATAGGTATTTTTGAGCTTTTGGCAAGCTCTGTAGTCTAGGATGAGGTCGACAATTGGATGGGCATCGCGCAATTTAAGAAGGGTCTCTTCGTCGGTCTTAAATTGTCCAGTTGCTGTTTTTTTAGCATAGGGGTCGATTTTGAGGGTGTCAAAGAGCAGGGTGCCGATCTGTTTTGGGGAGGCGATATTGAGCGTACCTGGGGCATAGGCGCGAATGGCCGCATCGAGCGTAAGCAGCTCGCCCTCTAATTCTTGACCAAAGAGTCTCAAGGCTTGCTGGTCAATCGTGACACCAGCATTCTCCATTTTGAGGAGCACATTCTGGAGAGGCTCTTCGCACTGTTCCAAGAGGTCGATGAGGCCTTTTTGAGCGACCAAAGGCCGCAGGACATCTTCGAGTTGGAGGGTGACATCGGCATCTTCTGCGGCGTAATCAGCGATTGTCTCTGGCTTTAATTGGGCCATGTTGCCGTCTTTTTTCTCACCGATCAGCTGACTAATCGGGATGGGGTCGTAGTTGAGATACTGCCGGGCAAGGTGATCCATATTATGACGGTCTGTTGCATCGATCAAGTAGTGGGCTAATATGGTATCATGGCAAATCCCTAAAAAATCAAATCCATAGTGCTGCAATACTTGGCGATCAAACTTGAGGTTATGACCAATGACCACCTTGGTGCGATCGGCAAAGATTGGGGTGAAGCGTTTGAGTAGCATCTCCACGCCCCAGTCGTCCTCGGGAAAAGGCACATACCACGCTCTGTGGGGTGCAGTCGCAAAAGAACACCCCACCGCTCGGTCTGCTCGTGGGTTTAAGCCGGTCGTCTCGGTATCAAAGGCAAATCGCTCTGCAGCTTGCAGTGCGCAGAGTAGCTCATCCCACTGCTCTTCTGTTTGCACGCAGGTATAGGTATGCTCGATGGTTTTGACAGAATCATAATTCGTTGTGACCAGTGTCGCGTGCGATGCGGGTGCAAGTGTCGCGGAGACGGTATCCTTGGCTGGAGCATGCTGCGCAAAGAGCGGTAAATCGCCTAGGTCATTTGTAGACGCTGTGGATCGAGCCGATGAGGCAAAGGCCACGCCAAGGCGATTGGCCACTTGATTGAGCTCGTACTTGCCCAAAACGGGTGCCAAACGCGTTGCATCAATGGGCTTGACGGCGATTTCATCCCACGCTAAGACCATCGGCACATCTCGCCGAATGGTGACTAAATCGTAACTGAGGCGAGCGATTTGCTCGTTATCACGGATCTTTTCACCCAGCTTGCCCTTAATCTCCCCAGCGTGCGCTAAGACCCCCTCAAAGGATCCCCAGTCTTGCAAAAGCTTCACCGCAGTCTTGGGGCCGACACCTGGTAGACCAGGGATATTGTCCGAGGCATCACCTGTCAACGCCAAGTAGTCAATCACTTGATCAGCCGTGGACAAGCCAAACTTATCACAGATATCTTGTGCACTGAGGACTTTGCCATCGCGATAGATAGAGACGTGGTCGCCAGCAAGCTGACCCAAGTCTTTATCTGGTGAGGCAATAAAGACCTCAAAGCCATCGGCCACGCCGCGCGTTGCCAGCGTACCCAAGACATCGTCTGCCTCGTAACCCTCTACACGAATCACGGGAATGCCCAATGCTTGAGCCAATTCTGTCGCCATCGGGATCGAGGCGATGATATCCTCAGGGGCTTTATCGCGCTGTGCCTTGTAGAGCGGATACATCTGGTGACGAAAGGTCGGGCTGAGAGATTCTGCGGCAAAGGCGATATGCGTGGGCTGCTGCTCTTTAAGGATCTGCACCAAGGTCGTTGCCAGCAGCGACACGCAGGCGGTATTGATCCCTGTGGCCGTCATCGGGGGGCGATTCATAAAGACGAAGTATCCCCGATACAGGATCGGCATGAGGTCAATAATAAAAAGTCGATTCATAATAAAATCCTTAATTGAGGCGTTATTCCAGCCCCTAGAGATAGGTCAAGAGCTCAGGTAGCGACTGAATGATCGGCACGCACGCTTGACTCAGCCGTGCATCATCTTGATGCCCATGATTCACGAGAATAGCATGCCAGCCGAGCGCTTTGGCAACCTCTGCATCATGCAGGGTGTCACCGACGAGCAAAGTCCCAGCGGGCAGATTGAGCGAACGAGCCTTGTTTTGCTTAGAGGAGCCATTGACATTATCACTCCCAATCACAGCATCAAATAGATCCAGCAAGTCGGACTCTCGCACTTGGTCAAACAATAGATTTTGCTCTAAGGCAGACAAGATCATTAGCCGATAGCCACGAGCACGACAGGCCTGGAGCGTTTCGCGAGCTTGCAGGTGTGGACGTAGCTTGGGGGAAATGCAAAAGCGCAAATGGTACACTTCGGCAATAGAGACCCAAGATTCAGGATCGGGCTCTAACCCCAAGTGATGGTAAAAGGCAGGCACAGGGTAGACAAACTGTGCCCGATAATCTGCCAGAGACAATCGAGGCAGGTTGTGCGTGCGCAAGATCGCATTCAGTGAATCAAGACTCGCCTGCACATCATTGAGCAGGGTACCATTCCAATCCCAAACAATTGTCTTGCACATGGCTCTGCCTGCTCTACTCCATCCAGTACCCTACAACTAGTTTGCAGGAGTCTGGCTACGATATTTCGTGCGACAATCGGAGCAGTAAAAAAAGCTCTTATCCCACGTGGTTTCCTCTTCCTTACCACAGTTGTCGCACGTCCGAATGCGCTTGGCGCGTTGCAAACGACAATCTGCGCAATAAAACTCATCACCGCCCCAAGTGGTTTCCTCCTCCTTACCGCAGCGCATACACGCGCGCACTTGCGCACTGCGCTTAAGACGAAAGTCTACCGCATGCTCATCCATAAAGAGATGAGGGAAATCAAAACACTTTGGTGCAGCCAAGAGCGACGCACTCGAAACGGACCTCCCCTTAATGGGATTGAGTGCGACCAATTGCACACGCTTACCCAGCGAACGGATCTTTTGCAAGACCGGGATATAGTCAGGCGTCCCACCGATCAAGACAGCCACATCATAGGCCCCAGGCTGCATTGCGTAGTAAGTCATCGAGGCGGCCAGATTAGCATTCACCCATTTATCCTCAGGAGAGGCATCGGGATCACGACGAAAATCAATCTCCATAATGTCCATCTCATAGCCACACTGCTCACTCAAAAAGTGATAAAACGTCGTCTGCTTGGCGGGATTATAACCGACCTTATTCACAGGAATCGTGCCAAAATAGTTCGTGCGCACAATATCGACATCCAAACCAATCGTCTCGGCCAAGGTTTGAGCCACGATATCAGGAATGCGCTTGTAATCGACCTCAAAGCCATGCTCATTGAGCGTATCAAACAGAACCTGCCGAGATTTATACAACCAAGCCCCATCAATAAACAACATTGCGCGAATAGACATACTTCAAAAACCTTTCTTATCTAACTTATAAAAACCTTTGGAATTAAGGATCCTTTATAATCTCCCAATTCCTCCATTTAGTACTACGGATCATAGCATAGCCGCCCACACAAAGCAAGCACAAAATCCCAATCATGCAATAAAAAACGGCTCTTGGAACGACCTGCGGCCTTTTGGAAGAGTCGCCGCCCACTGTTACAGTCCACTGTTCACTCGCTGCAAGCTCGCCTGCGCAAGCCTGCATTCTTTGTATATTGAGGCATTTATTCTTAAACGCCAGCCACCCTTGCTCTCCCCAAATCCGGCTCTTGTGCGATTATAGTGGGTAATAGACAGAGCAAAGATCAGTGTCCCCAGCCCTCTGCCTGAGACCGAGACCAAAGCTACCCCGCCACATGATCAATTGCAATGTCATTGCACAATGCCTTGCAATGACATGATTATTTACCTTGCAACCCAAAAGAGGAATGCCTTGCAATCCAAAAATAGTTTAGACTGCAACCCATTTCACATTTATGTTATAACCCATTTTATGACACCTTAGTAGATAGATTGATCAAAACCAGAGCCATCCATTTAATTGTTTCTTTAAGGGGGAGGGGCTCTGGGTTGTCTACGTCAAACCCATTAAAATCGAACAAGATCCCCAAATCCCCCCGATAAAAAACGCCAAAGTGTAAACGTTTACACTTTGGCGTTTTCCGTCTCGCGAGCGCAGCGAGCTCAATGTTTGGTGCTAGAGGCAGGCACCTGCCTCTTAATGCCTGATGCTTGATGCGGGCGAGCGCAGCAAGCACTCTCTGCTTGAGCAAGCATTGGCACAGGCTACGGCGGTTCCCGCACAGGCTCCGCCGCTGGTCTTATTTACCGACGCAAAATGTGGAGAAAATACGATCGAGGAGGTCGTGGGTGTAGGCTTTTCCGAGGATTCTAGCAAGGGCTTGGGTGGCGCTGCGTAGATGCTCGGCGGCGGGGACATAACCGATGGGGCCTGCGGTAAATTGGGCTGTGGCGGCTTGCAATTCTTGTTGGGCGAGGGTGAGCTCGCTGTAGTGGCGCTGGTCGACGACTTGGGCGACTGGCTCGGTGGTGCTGAGCTGCAACTGATCTCGCAGGGCTTGACAAACGCTCTCTTTGGCGTGGTCTGGATGCTCTCGGATGGAGATGTGTGTCACCGTTTGCTCTTGGTCGCTCTTGTTGATCAAGTGGATGGTGCGCTCAGGAGGTAGGGTTTGAATGAAGGTTTCTTCTTCGGGGTCGATGGGTGCGGTGTGGGATTTGAGGTAAATGACAACATCGGCTTGGCCTATCATGGCGTGGGCGCGGTCGACGCCTTCGTGCTCGATGGCGCAGGCGGTTTGCCGAAGGCCAGCTGTATCAACCAATCGGATGGGAACGCCGTCAAGGTCGAGGCGTTCTTCAATACTGTCGCGTGTGGTGCCGGCTGCGGCGTTGACGATGGCTCGGTTATAACCAAGCAAAAGATTGAGCAGGGATGATTTACCGGCATTGGGTTTGCCTGCGATGACGACAAGTGCGCCATCGCGCATGAGGCGGCCTTGGTGCCAAGTGGCGAGGAGCTGGGTGAGCGATTGGTTGAGGGTGGCGATCTGGTCATGGGCTTGCTCCTCAAAGCGAACGGGCAATTCGCCTTCGTCAAAGTCAAGCAGGTTCTCGACTTGCGCTGATAGGGTAAGCAGACTCTGATAAAGGGGGGCTAGGGTGCGGGACAAACGGCCGGCTAGCTGGTCGTGGGCGGCCTTGGCGGCGCGCTCTGTACGGGCTTGAATGATGTCACAGACGGCTTCTGCTTGGGTGAGGTCTATGCGACCATTGAGGAAGGCGCGTTTGGTGAATTCTCCGGGCTCTGCGGGTTGGGCACCGTGGCGGTAGAGGAGCTTGAGGATGCGCTCTGCGCTGACGGTTCCGCCGTGGCATTGGACCTCGACGACGTCTTCGCCAGTATAGCTATGGGGAGCCTTAAAGATGAGGACAATGGCATCGTCGATAGGGGTGTCGCCATCGAGAATCGTCGTATAAAAGAAACTATTGGCGGGACGCTGGCTAGGTTTGACGCGACTGGAGACCACTGGATCTAGGGTAAGAGCGGCATCTTGGCCAGAGAGTCGAATAACGGAAACACCACCTGCTCCTGGTGCGGTGGCGCAAGCTGCGATGAGGTGTGCATTCATGGTAGAGTATCTGCATAGGCGGCAATGGCCGCAGGGATGGTGGCGGTGGGGCTAATAACGGTGGGCTCAAGGCCATACTGTCGGAGCGCTTGGGCGGTCGGTTGCCCAAGCACGATCAAATCGCACTCAAAAGCCCCAAGTCCATGCTGAGCGTAAAGGCTGTGCACAGCACTGGCACTGGCAAAAAAGATCGCATCGACTTGTGGCAAAGGCTCAATGGTGAGTTGCTCATTGTCGTAGAGGATGCAGTCTGTGCCAATCTGCCAGGAGGCTTTAGCCGAACGCACCCGCAAGACGTTGCGTCCAGTAAGGTCGGGCAAGCAGGCTTGGAGGCCTTTGGCGGAGTAATCACTCTCAGGCATGATATCGATGGTGATGCCAGCCTCTGCGAAGACTTGAGCGGTGCCTGGTCCACACACGGCAATACGGGGCAAGTCTCGACGGTCATAGGCTCGCGAAGCAAGAAGAATGCGTGCAGCGGCAGGTGAGGTGACGACGAGATCGTCAAAGGTGGCCATTTGGCTGAGAATCGTCTCGGCAGTTGGTCTTGGTACGAGCTTGATCAGCGGCTGCACGCAGGGTTTGCCACCGAGGTCGAGAATGGCCGTGCGGGCCTTTTCTGTGATGGCATCGCTGGCGGTCGTCCAAATGCGACGGCCTTGCAGAGGCCCCATCTTTTGCGGGTAGCTGTAGCGAGCGAGATCGCCGACAATAATAAGGCCTGGGGCATCGGTCGTGGCAGTGTAGGTGGCGAGATCGCCAACGGTGTGGTGCTCTACCTGTGTATCATAGCGCCCAGCATTGTAGACAATGGCGACGGGTGTCACTGCGGGATAACGTATGGCAAGTGCTGCACAGGTGGCGATTGACATAAAGTAAACCGTCGGCGTGGCCTCTCCTGCTGAGCGAAGCGTCTCAACAGTAAAGCCCTTGGAGGCTTCTCTGCGCGTCAACAAGATACCCGTAGCAGTGGTTGCGGCGGTCAATGCTGAGACACCTGGCCACACGTGATAGGCAATGCCGAGGGCATCAAGCGCGCTGACCTCTTCGGCGAGACGGCCAAAGAGTCCCGCATCTCCGCCTTTAAGGCGGACAACGCGATAGCCACAACGAGCTTTATCGCAGAGTAATTGGGTGATCTGGGCTTGCTTCATGTAGTGCGCACCGCTGCGTTTGCCCACAGGGATTGCTTGGCAATGGGGTGGCAAATAGGCGAGCAGATCGGCTCCCAGCAGCGTATCATAGAGACAGACATCGGCTTGGCTCAACTCTCGGGCACCAGCTAACGTGCAGAGCTCACCATCCCCTACCCCAGCACTGATGAATCGCACCGCCTTGGTGTGGCGGGCTCGCAGCTGGGTAAAGCTGGGATCCCCTTTGCGGAAGGTCATCGCCAAGCGCCCTTGTCCCTCAGGTGGCGGCAGCTCGTCTAGGGGAATCACCTCGGAGATACGATTGCGTAGACCGAGACGATTGAGCGCAGCGACGGCCATAATGAGGCAGTCGTAGTGACCAGCATCAAGTTGGTCAAGGCGTTGCTGGATCGTGCCACGAATGGGTGCCTGCACGCCGTTGGGCAAGATTCGCAGGGCGTAGCTGGTGCGGCGTTCACTACTGACGCCGATGCGGGGATTGACGGGCAGGGTGTCGCGTGTCACACCGGGGGCAAAGACCCATGCGTCAGTGGGGTCTTCTCCACCGGGCAACCAAAACCAATCAATGTCCTCAGCCTGATCAGGAGGCAAGTCCTTGGCACTGTGAATGGCACAATCGATCTGATGGTTACGCAATGCCTCATCAAGACCTTGGGTAAAGAAATCACCAGGACTGCTACGCAGATCGGTCTTGAGGTCGCGGTCGCCGGGGGTGTCAATAGGACAAAGGGTATAGGCCAAGCCTAATGCCTGTACGGCTCCTTCGGTTTGTAAGAGGGCTAGGGGGCTTTTTCTTGTGCCTACACGAATTGTCATCGAGCACCTCAATCGTAGATAATTTCAGGGAAAGGATTGGCACCGATTTTAACCTTGGGGCGTTGACCAAAGAGAGCAGTACCCACGCGGATATCCGTGGCACCCTCCTCGATTGCAATCTCAAAATCCCCCGTCATTCCCATGGAGAGATGAGGCAAGACAATGCCCAGCTGAGCCTCCATATCATCGCGCAATTGACGCAACTTAGCGAAGTAAGGGCGAGCGGCCTCTGGGTCTGGATTAAATGGAGCCATGGTCATCAACCCCGTCACGGTCAAAGGAGCATCGAGGGTTGCCTTCAGCACGGCGGGAAGCGTCTCGGGAGTCAAGCCATACTTGGAGGGTTCGCCAGAGACATTGACCTCGAGATAAATCTCAGGATGCGTGCCTGCCTCGGCGGCATTTTTCACAATCAGGTCAAAGAGCTTGATGCTATCAACAGAATGAATCACCTCAAAGAGTCTCACCGCAGCACGGGCTTTGTTGCTCTGCAAGTGACCAATGAGCTGCCAATGGGTATTCGCAGGCGAGAGGGGGATTTTCCACGTGGCTTCTTGCACCTTATTTTCGCCAAAAATGGTGAGCCCTGCATCAACAGCATCACGCACGACATCGACGCCGTGGGTTTTGGTGACAGCAATCAGCTGCACCTCGCCTCGAGAACGGTTAGCGCGCTGACAGGCGGCTTGAATACGCGCCTCGACTTGGTCGAGGGTATCGAGAATATCATTCATGTGAGAAAGCCTTTCTTAAAAATAGAGGCGCACGGCACGGCTTTTTAGTCGTGGCATGGATAAATGCGAGCGTGGTCGAGCCATCAACGAGGAGCTCGCCAGCGGCATTGAGAATGCGATAGACAAAGGTCATGGTGACCTTGGGCGTTTCGGGGACGGTCGTTTCGATGGTCAAAAGATCATCATAGGTGGCGCCCTTATGGTAGTTGATGACGGCTTTGACGACGGGCATCATAATGCCCGAAGCCTCGAGATCTGCGTAGGAGCCAAGACCACATGCGGACATTAATTCCGCACGCGCCACCTCAAAGTACTGGAAGTAGTTGCCATGCCATACGACACCCATGCGATCGGTCTCGACATAACGCACCCGTAAAGTCGTCCGATAGAGGAAAAGTGTGGATTTATCTGGTAGTATTGCTGGCATGAGTATGAATCCTAAATAGAGAGGTTACTCAATCTACGTTAATGGCCCTTGAACTTGACGCGCCTGTATAGCACGCTTGAGCGTAAGAGGATCAGCATAGGCGACCGCACTGCCCACGGGGATGCCCCGCGCCAAACAAGAAAGCTTGACAGACTTGCCCTCGAGTCGAGAGAGCACATACCCGAGGGTCGTTTCACTCTCCATATCGGTCCCCAGGGCAAAGATCACTTCGGTGATCGCTTGGCTATCGACTCGACGCACGAGATCATCAATGCGCAAATCTGCCGGCCCCATCTGCTTCCCGACGGACAGCTTACCCATCAAAGCATGATAGAGCCCCTTGTAAGCGCCACTTTGCTCGATCAATTCGATGTCGGAGGGTTCCTCAACCACGCAGATCGTGTGCTTGTCACGGCGCTCATCGGTGCAGAGTCGGCAAGGATCCTCCTCGTGCGAGGTAAAGGCACCACACTGCGAACAGATACAGATCGTATCTCTGGCTTGAGTCATAGCTCGCATGAGCCCCTCGAGCAATTGCTCCCGCCTGATCAAAGCCAAGGCAGCACGCTCCGCAGAGCGCTTCCCTAAGCCAGGCAGTCGCGCCAAAGCACTGATCAGGTTTTCGAGAGCAGGATTCATAGCAGATACGCTTACTTGATCAAATCAGCAACAGGGTTGTTGCCTTCTTTCATCATTGCTTGCATCATGTTTTGGGTTTCGGTCTTTACTCCAGCGAGCGCACCATTGATGACGGTCTTGAGCATGGTTTCAAAACGCTCCACCTTGGTGGCCTTGGTGGCGTTGATCAATTCGTTGATGGCCTCTTCGGAGACTTTGATAGAGGCGACCTTGAGGTCGCCCTTGACGACACAGGTGATGCCTGCATTTTGGTAAGTGAAGCTGATCTTTTCGACTTCCGCTTGGATACGCTTAGCGTCTTTACGCATTTGCATAGCTTGTTTGACTTGGCTGATTACGCCCATGGTTGGATTCCTTTGATTAAGTGTGAATAAAATTAATGTTGGTCGACAGAGATTGGCGTGGCACCAAAAATCGCAATCGTGGCATTGACCACTTCGTCAGAATAGATCTGCTCAGTCATGCGTTGTTTTTGAGCGGCGGGTTGAGCAGCAGTTTGGGGTGCGGGCTCTGTGGAGGTGGGAGCAGATGCGGAGGGTTCGGTCATCTGCACTGGGTTAGCGGGGCGAACCGACCCCGCAGGATTGGCGGCTGGAGACGCAGCCCCAGCCGCCAAACGCTGTATAATTTGGTCTCGCAATTGGGTAAGGCGCTTAATCGCCTCATCAATCGGGATCGTTTGCGCCGCACGTGCACATTTGATCAAGGTCATCTCGACCTGCGCTCGCAACGAGAGTGCAAAGCGCAACTGCGCCTCTGCCTCTGAGAGGATCTCTGTAATCGAGAGAATGCGCTTGGGATCAATCAGCGCGGATTGGTCGGCAAGCACGACCATCTGTTCGTCCGTTGACTCTTGGCGCATGACCGCTTCACCAGCTTGTTGATAGACCAAGATATTACGAAAATGGTTGACCAGCTCCGCCAAAGAGCGTCTCAGGTCTTTGCCCGTCTGGTCAAAGCCATCAATCCGCCGCAAGATCTCCGCGATGTCCCCGGTGATAATCGCCTTGGCCAACTGCTCAAGCGCCTCGCGAGAGATCAACCCAAAGACCGAGAGCACGTCTTCCTCTTTGAGATCGGCTCCCTTAAAGGCGATCAATTGATCCAATGCTGAGAGCGCATCACGCAAACCACCATTGGCACCACGCGCAATTGCGAGCAAAGCATCATCCGTGATGGCGATCTGCTCTTCCCCACAGATAAAGCGCAAACGCTTCACGATATCCGAGATCTGGATACGCCTCAGGTCAAATCGCTGGCACCGCGAAATAATCGTCGGCAACACCTTATCCCCCTCAGTCGTGGCAAAGATAAACTTGACATACGATGGGGGCTCTTCCAACGTCTTGAGCAACGCATTAAATGCCTGCTTCGATAGCATATGGACTTCGTCGATGATGAAGATACGAAAGCGCCCTTTAATTGGCGGGAACTGGACTTGGTCACAAATGGTGCGAATATCCTCGACGCTATTATTCGAAGCGGCATCCATTTCGATTACATCGAGCGAGGCATCATTATCAATGCCCACGCAGCTATCACAGGTCAAGCACGGTTTAGCCGTTGGTCCAGTTTCACAATTGAGAGCCTTGGCAAAGATACGCGAGAGCGAGGTCTTACCAATACCACGCGGCCCAATAAAAAGATAAGCATGCGCAATGCGATCAGACTGGATTGCATTGGCAAGCGTGCGGGTGACGTGCTCTTGTCCGACGACATCTTCTAATAGCTTCGGCCGCCACTTACGGGCGAGTACTTCGTATGCCATAGAAAACCTTTCTTAACGAGGCGTAGCACCGTAAGTTAGGAGCTACGCCCGCGAGTCATTACTTAGCCATCAAGCTAGAGACGAGCGAGATAAAGCGCTGTGCATCAGGCAATTCGGCACCTTCGGCCAAAAGCGCTTGCCCATAGAGCAAATCGATCATGTCGGTGGCTTGTGTGGTGTCGCCTACGGCGACTGTGGACAAAAGCTTTTGGATCAAGGCATGGTCTGGATTAACCTCCAAGATACGCTTTTGCTCGGGAACGTCTTGCCCCATGGCCTTCATCATGCGCATCATTGCTGGGCTCATTGCCGAGGCATCCTCCACCAAGCAACAGGGCGACTGAGTCAAGCGATCCGACACGCGCACTTCCTTAATGGTTGATTCGAGCTGCTTAGCAAAGGCTTCGACGAGGGGCTTGCAGGATTCGGAGGCGGCCTTGAGCTTTTCTTCCTTAGCCTGCTTTTCGCCTTCGTCTTCACCGAGGTCGAGATCGGCCTTGTCGACAAAGACGATCGGCGTACCGTCAAAGTCGCCCAAGCCGTCTGCAATCCATTGGTCAATGGGCGATGCCATCAGGAGCACATCGTAGCCCTTTTGCTTAAGCGCCTCGAGACATGGAGAACGCCTCGCCGCATCCAGAGAATCAGCCGTCAAAGCGTAGATCGCCTTTTGCTTCTCCCCCATTGCATCCTTGTATTGCTGCAAAGAGACAAGCGTGGCATCATCGCCAGTCATCGTCGGGTACATGATCAGCTTTTTGAGCTTATCCTTGTTTTCCCAATCCGAATGAAGCCCCTCTTTAAGCAAATCGCCAAAGGCAAGGTAAAAGGTTTTGTATTCATCGGCTTTATCCTTGGCCATCTCAGTCAATGTCTTGAAGACACGATTGGTAAGGTCGGTGCGCATTTTGCGAATGACCGTATCGTCTTGGAGCATTTCACGCGACACATTGAGCGGGAGATCACTCGAATCGACAACACCCTTGATAAAGCGCATATACTCAGGCATTAACGCCTCAAAATCGCTGCCGATAAAGACATTGCGGACGTAGAGGTTGAGCCCATGCTTCTTATTAGGCATCATCAAGTCCATGCCCATCTCTCCAGGAATAAAGAGAATGGCCTTGTATTCGAGCACACCCTCAGCAGAGATATGCATTGTCTTGATTGGATCCTTAAAGTCATGCGTCAAGTGCTTGTAAAACTCCACATACTCCTCAGGCTTGATTTCACTCTTACTGCGTTTCCAAATAGCACGCATCGTATTGAGTGGCTCCGCATCCTCTGCGACAGCTTTACCATCGAGAGCAAGGTAAATCGGATAGGCAATAAAGTCCGAGTAGCGCTTAACCAAGTCCTTAAGCGTCCATTCCTCAGCATATTGATCCATACCCTCTCGCAAATGCAACGTGATCGCGGTGCCGGGTTCGCTACGGCTGCCTGCATCAAGCGTGTAATCGCCATCGCCAGTGGAGAACCACCGCACGGCTTGTTGACCAGCGCCGCGGCGCAGAGACTCGACAGAGACAGAGTCCGCCACCATAAATGCGGCATAAAAGCCTACACCAAATTGACCGATCAGCTCGGGAATGTTCGCACCCTCTTTATTTTTGAGCGCTTCAGAGAATGCCTTGGTGCCAGACTTGGCAATTGTGCCCAAGCTATCCTCAAGCTCCTTAGCCGACATACCCACGCCTGTATCGACGATCGTTAGCGTATGCGCCTCCTTATCTGCCAAGAGCTGAATCTGCCACTTGGGATTCTCCGGAGCGATCGTTTGATCCGTCAACGCCAAATACTCAGCGCGATCAATCGCATCAGACGCATTGGAGATCAATTCGCGTAAAAAGATCTCTTTTTTAGAATATAAAGAATGAATCACCAAGTCTAGGACTTCTTTAATTTCAGCCTTAAACTGCTTTGTTTCAGCCATAATTGAATTCTCCTTAATTGATTGAATAGGCCTGATTGACGCAGGAGTATTTATTAATCTACGCCAATAAACATTGATGCCGATAACTATCCGACAATCAATGCCCCGTATATTACCAAAAAAAAGAAAGGAAAGCAAGCCCAAAATGGACTTGCGTTCACTCTTTTAGCGAGGAGGTGAGGAGGCCTCGCCTCCAAGAACGGCCTGTGGCCTTTTGGAACAGTCGCTCCGCTCCCTATCGGAGACGAGCGGAGCGGGCTCTCTGGGGCTAATTAGCGCGCGTATAGAGGAAGTGGTAAATGCAGGGCAAGAAGATTGCTCCTGAGAGAAAATTCCCTATCGTCACAAAGAGGAGATGCAGCGCAACTTCTCCAAACGTATAGATTGAGGGATCAAGCATCCCCGCCGCCGAGACATAAAACATATTCGCCACAACGTGCTGAAATCCGCAGAGGATAAAAAGCATAATAGGGAACCAAATGGCCAAAATCTTGCCAGCTAATTCTTTAGAAGCGAGGGCAAACCAGACACCAATGGCGACGAGGATGTTACACAAAAAGCCACTCGCCACCGCTTGCCACATCGTCAAGTGCACCTTGTGCTCGGCGAAATGAATGATGTATGAGCTAAAAGCCTCATCATTAAAATTCCCCGCCATCACACAAGCACCGGCAATCAAAATCGATCCCAGTAAATTGCCCAACCAAACACCGCAGAGATTGCGGAAATAGATTGTGCGACGAATCTTATCTTTGGTCAATGCGAGAAATGCCAAACAGTCACCTGTAAAGAGCGATCCCCCCACCAAAACAACAAGCATCAAGCCTGTCGGGAAGACCATTGCCCCCACAAATCGCCCCACTCCACCACCAATGTAGTGGCAGGCTATTAGATTGCCCAGCGCTGCTAGCGCGATATACACCCCCCCCATAAAACCTAATAAAAGCGTTTGGCGAAAGCCATAATGCCCTTTGTGCTCACCTAATACGACGACCTCTTCGGCCGTTTCCTGATTCGTTAAATAAAACTTCATCGTTACTCCTGTAGTGATAATAAATGGCGCAAAGTATAGCAAATCAACTTTAAAAGACAAGCACAGATCACTAATATCCTCCTAAAAGTTCTTGAGAGTAAAGTCGATTCAAATACTTATCATGAGTCGCATGAGTTGCGCACGGCTGAACAAACATAAAAAGGGACACCCGAGGGTATCCCTTTTCAACATTTTGAGAGCCGTAGGTTACTTAGGCTTTCGTGACTTTACCCGAACGGAGGCAAGCTGCGCAAACGGTCAAGTGGCAGGTTGTGCCATTGGCCAAGCGAGCGTGGACCTTCTTGAGGTTGGGTTCAAAGCGGCGCTTTGAGATACCGGTGGTGTGCAAACCGATACCGCCCTTGGATTTTTGCAAACCGTGGCGGACGATACGGCAACCAGACATGGGCTTCTTGCCGCAAATATCACAAACTCTGGACATGATTAATCTCCTTATGTGTCTAGGACACGTTAAATGATCTACTTCTTTTTCTTACGTTGTTCAACCACAAGGAAGGTCGCCATTTTAAAGCGCTCTTCTGTGACGATCGTGTGATCGATTTCACCAACTGGGGATTCGACCTTGGGCGAGTTAATGCCCTTACCAAACTTGCCTGGAGGCGTTGGCTTAAGGATTTCGAATAGACGCTGCTTGACTTGGGCTAGGCCGTTGTCTTCTTCATCAATGATGGAGAGGGCGATTGGCTCGACACCAGTTTCTTGAATAAATGTGGCCAAGTTGTCGCTGGCGCTCGGTTCATCCATCTTATTTGCCAAGACGAGAGAGGGGCGCGCGGCCAATTCCTCATCATAGGCGGAGACTTCTGCTTGGAGTGTCAGGTAATCTTGCCAGGGCTCGCGGTTGTCCGTACCTGCCATGTCGATGACATAGACGAGCATACGGGCTCTCGAGAGGTGCTTCAAGAAGGTCAATCCTAGACCGATGCCTTGACTGGCACCTTCAATAATGCCAGGGACATCAGCCATGCGCAGCGTGGAGTAGTCAGGATAGGTGATCGTGCCGACGCTTGGGTGGAGTGTGGTAAATGGGTATGAAGCGATTTTAGGCTTTGCATCGCTGAGAGCAGCGAGCAGAGACGATTTGCCTGCATTGGGGAAGCCGAGCAAACCTGCGTCTGCGATCGTCTTCATCTCAAAGCGACACTTAAATGCTTCACCTTCAAGGCCGGGGTTAAACTTTTCGGGCGTCTGATTGACAGATGTCTTAAAGTGGATATTACCCCAGCCTCCATTACCGCCCTTTGCAATAATCAGCTCGTCACCGTGCGCCAAAACTTCGCCCAACAGGGCATCGGTTTCGACATCGTAGACTTCTGTTCCACAGGGGACTGGCACTCTTAGATCGGCACCATTGCGGCCATGCATTTGCTGACCACTACCATTGATCCCATTCTCGGCCCAAAGCTTGGGTTCGAAAAAGATTCTCAGCAGCGAATCAGCATTCTCGTCTGCGACGACCACGACATTGCCACCATTACCACCATCTCCACCATCAGGACCACCTTCGGCGACATGCGCCTCACGACGGAAGCTCGCGCTACCATCGCCGCCTCGACCGGCTTTGACATCGGCTGTTGTTTGATCTACGAATGCTCGTTTTTTCATGAGGTTGCTTTACACAAGAGCTGATATTATTCAGCGCTAGTAGGGATGATAGCAATCACAGTGCTATCTTTCTGAAATTCGACGGTACCTTCGACCAAGGCGAACAAAGTGAAGTCACGACCTTGACCAACGTTTTTACCTGCATGGAACTTAGTACCACGCTGACGAACTAAAATGGAACCGGCCTTAACGACCTGGCCTGCATATCGCTTCACACCAAGACGCTTGGACTTGCTGTCGCGACCATTACTACCTGCTGCCATATTTCACGCTCCTTTAACTTAGGCGATTGACTTGATCTTGAGAACGGTCAATTCCTGACGGTGACCGACGCGGCGTTCATAGCCCTTACGACGATTCTTACGGAAATTGATCAACTTGGGGCCGCGCTTGTGAGCGAGCACTTCGGCGACAACTTTTGCGCCTTCAACCGTAGGCATGCCGATGATGAGCTCGGAGCCATTTGAAACTGCCAAAACATTGGCAAGCTCGGTGTCTGTACCTGCTTCTACTGCAAGGCGGTCGATTTCGATGACAGAACCGACTGTCACGCGATACTGGTTACCACCAGCTTCAACTACTGCATATGCTTCCATGTGTTATCCTTCACTTTTCTGTAATACCAAACGCCTGTTTGGTGAATTGGCCGCTTAATATAACGTATCTGATCGCATTTGTCAACCACAAAAGTGAGAAAAAGTGCGAAAAGTGCGAAAAACGGTTTAGTTTTTCCCTTTATTACACAATAAGAAACGCTAAACCACTTTTTCGCACACGTCAAGGCAGCTGCGTCACCACGCGCGCAATGCTTGTTGCGGGCGAGCTAGCGAGCCCTCCTAGCGCTCGCTAAGGTAGCGGCGGGGAGGACTATGAGGTTGAGGAGGGTGGCGCTGAGGAGTCCGCCAAATTGCACGATCGCCAGCGGTGCGAGGATTTCACCTCCGGGTTGAGTACGTGCCATAACAATAGGCAGGAGCCCCAAAAGGGTGGTAAGGCTGGTCATGATAATGGGGGTAATGCGGGTTAGTGAGCCAGTCATGACGGCATCTTGCACGCTGTGGCCTTGCTCGATGAGCTGGGTGTAGCTGGTGAGCAGGAGGAGTCCATTGCGAATCGCAAACCCAAAGAGGGTGATAAATCCAGCGAGGCTCGCGACCGAGAGGATGGGGGTTTGATCGCCAGCAAAGAGGGCTATCGCGAGGATGCCTCCGATGAGAGCGAGCGGCACATTGGTCAAAATGAGCAAAACGCCTCGTGTCGATTTGAGCACACTATAGAGGATGAGCACAATGATCACCGCGAGGATTGCTCCGAGCAGGGTGAGCTGTTGGCGCATGGAGTCGCGGGCTTGGATCGTGCCTCCATACTTGACGGCGACACCCAGAGCCTGCATCTGTGGATCGAGGGTGTGGCGCAAGCTCTCGACGATATCACCGACATTGGCCCCTGGAGCAGGGTTGCAGGTAATGAGGGCTTGGCGTAAACCATTCTCTCGAATAATCAGATTGGGCGTTTTCTCGGCGTAGACTTCGGCAAGCTGATTGAGGGGGATGCGCTGACCATCGGGAGTAATGATGGTGTGGCTAGCAAGCTGATCGGGTGAGCTGCGCTGGGCTTCATTCATCTGCAAGACAATATCCCAGCGTGAGGTATTACGCAGGACTTCGCCAGCTTTGAGTCCGCCAAACGCCAATGCGATCTGCGTAGCGATGGTTTCTCTGCTGAGGCCGTAACGCTGCAATTCAAAGGGTTTGTACTTGATTGTGATGGCATCGACGAGGACTTCGCGATTGGCCTGGATGTCGGTGATATCCGCTCTCGCTTTGAGCGTGGTATTGGCGACTTGGGCAGCATGACGCAAGCGAGCGAGGTCATCGGCAATGAGATGAATCGTAATATCGGCATTGGTGCCTGAGAGGACGGCCGAAATGCGGTGTGCAATCGGGTAGCCGATCATGGTCGAGGTGCCTGGGATTTGCTTTAAGATCTGATTAAAGGCCGCCTTGAGCTGGGCTTGATCTCGACGTAAATCAACGCGCACTTGGATCTCGGATGAGGAGACGGGCTCAGCGTGGGCGTCGCGTTCGGCGCGGCCTGTACGGCGCACGACGCTCTTGACGCCGGGGACTTGCTCAATGGATTGAACGATGTTCTGCGCAATCGCTTCGCTCTCTTCGAGCGAGGTGCCCGGTGTCGCTGAGACAAAGAGCGTATAGCAGCCTTCATGAAACGCTGGCAAAAAGGTCGTGCCAAAGGTCGTCGCCAAATAGATCGCCCCCGCCACAGCACCTGCTGCGATGGTCAATACGACCCAATGCCAGCGCATACAGGTGCGCAGGATCGGCGTATAGGCCCATTTAATCGCACGCACGACGCAGCTCTCTCTAGTAGGCGCAGAGTCCAATGCAGCAGGTGCCTTGACAAAGGTCATGAGCAGCGGGATCACCGTTACCGCCGAAACCAAAGAGCCTACCAATGCCACACAGTAGGCGATTGCCATCGGCCTAAAGAACTGCCCCTCGATGCCAGTCAAAACCATCAGTGGCGCAAAGACGAGGATAATAATGATCGTGGAGAAGACCATTGACGGCACAACATCTACCCCTGCTTGCAGGAGGATCGAGGTCTGCGACTGCTCGGTGGTGCGCTCTCTCAACCTGCGCCAGGCGTTTTCGACAAAGATGACAGCATTGTCCACGACATCGCCCACTGCGACTGCCAAGCCACCAAGCGTCATGATATTGAGGCTCAGCCCAAACAACGGAAAGACCAAGAGCCCCAACAAGAGAGAAATCGGCAATGCAATCAGCGTAATGGCTGCCAAGCGCAGGCTTAGCAGCGTAAAGAAGATCACACAGATGACGATAATCGCCGCCTGGATTACGGTTTCTCGGCCGCTCTCCATTGAGATGTTGATAAAGTCCGACTGGCGATAGCCATCACGCTTGAGCGTGGTGCCTGCTGGTAATGCGGTAGACTCAAAACGGTCAAGGACCAGATCCATGGCTTGAAGCAATTCGAGCGTGTTACCACCGGGAGCCTTTTGCACCGAGAGGACGACCGCAGCCTCCTGATTGTAAGCAGCCGATCCACTACGAATCGCTGGAGCAATGGAGAGGTCTGCTACATCGTCAAGCTGCAACTGCGTGCCAGGGATGGCGGTTTCTCTAAAGGCTTGCAGCGACTGAATACGACCTTGTTGGCGTAGGGGCCACTCTTTGCCGCGGTAGTTGGTGATATAGCCAGCGGACTTGAGACTCTGCGAGGCACTCACCGCATCGATGAGATCTTGGGGCATGAGATTGTGCAGCGTCAACTTGAGCGGATCAAGCGCCACGCGGTACTGCGGCAAACGCCCACCCAAGATCGCCACCTGTCCAATGCCAGGGATCGCCAAGAGCTGCTGACGCAACGTGCTCTCGCAGAGTTGGCGCACCTCCATTTCTAGGGATTGCGAGGGCGTGGTGATTGAGATGAGGGCAATTTCGCCAGTTACCGAGACAACGGGGGAGATCTCGGTCGACGTATTATCGGGCAAATCACTGCGAATCGCACCGAGGCGTTCGGCAATGATCTGTCGCACACGATAGGGATCGACCCCATCCTCAAAGTCTACCCAGACGAACGACAAACCACGCCCAGACGAGCTCTTGGTTTTGGTGACATAGCGCAAGCCGCTCATGGCCGATTCTAGAGGGATCGAGAGTTGCGCCTCGACTTCGTCTGCAGTTAGCCCTGGTGCCTCAGTCATCAAGGTGACGCGCTGCTCACGCAATTCGGGGAAAACGTCAATCGGCAACTGCTTAACCGAAACAAATGCCACTGCGCACAATAGGCCAATGACCAGCCCAGAGATCAAACGATTGTTTATGCAAAAAGCGATCAATTTATTCATGGTCATCCCCCTCGTGGAAAACGCCATCAGCGTGGAAGTGCCCGGCAACGGGTTTGGTGCCCGATTGGCTAGCAAAGGCCTGACTGATTGCATAGGCTCCACGAATCACAATCTGCGCATCGTGGTGAATCGCACCGTGGATAGTGCTCCAGCCTTGACTCGAATTAAAGACCTCAACAGGCACTTTGGCAAAGGTTTCAGCAGCGACTTTGACAAAGACCACCTGCTCGATCCCATCATCGACCAGAGCAGAAGAGGGCACCTGGAGATGATCATGGTCGTGGTCGGCCTTGATACTGAGCGTAGCGATTGCAGGCATTCCGACATACGGCGTATGATCGGGCGTCGATGATGAGACAGGGATGTAGGCGTAGACAGCGTCATTAGTTGGAGTAGGCAATCCCATACGAATCGCAGACGGCTCGGTCAAGACGCAGCCG
Source organism: uncultured Lentisphaeraceae bacterium (assembly GCA_964478335.1). Lineage (GTDB taxonomy): Bacteria > Verrucomicrobiota > Kiritimatiellia > RFP12 > DVOR01 > CAYZIC01. The sequence continues at coordinate 41,443 of CAYZIC010000004.1, forward strand.
TCTGTATCGACAATGTAGCCAGAGATGGGGCCCTTGGGTAATTGCGAGAGGGCGTGCTTTTTGGCAATGCGCGCTTGGAACTCAATGGCCTGCGTATCGACCACCTGAGCAATCTCAGAGCCAATCGCCATGAAGGCCCCCTGAGCCAAGACGGGGCAATTGACCACGCCAGCGTGTTTGCTACGCAAGAGAATACGCCCCTCTGCGGTTAATTCGACTTGAGGCAAAGCCGCCTGCAAGATCACAGCCTCGCGAGTCAATGCAGCATCAACGACTTGGTTGCGTTTAAGCACTTCAAGGCGGCTCTGCAAGGTCTCGAGGGTGGTCTTTTGTGTGCGGTAACTGATCGAATCGACCTCAGCAATCACCTCGCCCTGTTTAACTGCCTGACCATGCTCCACGTGGCGATAAACAAAGCCATCAATCGGCAAGGCAATCGCCTCAACGGCATTGGCCTTGAGGATAAATTCACCCGGCACGCGCAGCTGATTCACCGCATTACCCGGCCGAACAGCCCCCGTCTTAATTCCCAAAAAGGTTTGCGATACAGCAGGGATCGTCATGCGAGCGTGTTCGGGCTCATCGTCATGGTCATGAGTTGCCGCTTGCTTTGCCATTTGGCTGGGGCATTGCCCAGGCGCATGATCGTGCTCAGCGTGGGCGTGCTCAGCGTGGGCGTGCTTAGCGTGGGCGTGCTCAGCGTGGGCGTGCTCAGCGTGGGCGTGCTCAGCGTGCGGGTGCTCAGCGTGGGCGTGCTCAGCGTGGGCGTGCTCAGCGTGCGGGTCGAGTGTTTGTTGCTTGTTGCCTGGAGACTGCTGCGGGCGAGCTTGCGAGCCTGTGGTGAAAACAAGGGTCAATAGACCCACGAGGGTAAGACTTAAAGTATGGGAAAGTATCATTATTCAGCTCCTTGAATAGAAAGGTTTGTTTGTTGCTTGCTGCTTGTTGCCTGTTGCGGGCGAGCTTGCGAGCCCATGGGTGCCGCTGGTGCGGTGCTTTGGGTAAAGTAATTATAAGCCAAAATGGCTTGGTCGAGGCTAGACTGTTGCGTCAGGCTAGTCAATGAGGCGGAGTCAACTGCACGCTCTGCGTCGACAAGTGCCGTGTAGGGACGTTCGCCATGGTTTACCAAGTCTCGAGTCTGCTCGAGGGTGCGTTGCGCAAGAGCCTCTGCTTGACTAGCTTGCTTGAGTTGGATGTGCCCTTGGTCTACGGCGAGTTTAGCTTGGTCAAAAGCCACCACAAATGCGTGGTAATTGCGCACCGCTTGATCTGCAACGGCCGCCCGCTGAGCGGTTTGTTGAGCGATGGCTTGACGGTTGCGATTCCAGAGAGGAATGTTGATCCCCGCCCCAAAACCAACACGGTTATTGCCCTCCTCACGACCAATTGCAGGCCCCAAGGTTAAGGTGGGATATTGCTGACGAATCGCCTGCTCGAGCGCAATCTCAGCCTGAGCATAGCGGGCCCACTCGACCACAATCTGAGGATGGGCAATTCCCGCAAAGGGTTGCGTAGATTGCGCTGTCAAGAGGGGACGTTCACGCAGAAGAATTTGGGAGTTTGGATTGGGAGGAGGCTGCGCCGCTGGATCGAGTCTAGAGCTCGAGTGTTTGTTGCCTGTTGCTTGATGCTTGTTGCTTGATGCGTGAGCGTAGCGAGCTGCTAGCGCCAGGTCTGCCTGTTTGACACGGAGTCTTTGGGCAATTTGAGCCTGAGCATCCAGCACAGCACGTGCCGCCTCACGCTGCGCCAAGGCCAACTCAGCCGCAATTGATTGATAGGCGCGCAATTGATCCACGCTTCCCTCGCCCACATCGCACAGTTGACGATAGCGTTGCACGTGGCTGAGCATGCGGTGATGCTGATTGGCGAGCAGCTCATCCCTCGCTTGAGCATGATTCAGGGTGGAGAGTGCTTGATCTACCGCAAGCAGCGTCTCGAGCGCTTGTGCACGGTAACGCGCCTCAAGCGTGCGAATCGCGCGCCGTGCCGCCTCGACCTCTGTCGCAGGCAGTCCATTGAGCGGCAATTCAAAGCCCAACCCTACCCCACCGAGAAATCGACCAGAGGTCTGGTTGCGCAATAAATCCAAGGACAAGCTTGGATCGGCCCAATAGCCAGTGGCAGATTCGATGGCACGCGAACTTTTGAGCTCGCAGAGGAGTTGATTGAGGCCATCATCGCGAATGAGTACGGCACGACGCACACTTGCGTCATCGCGTAAAGGTGCCGAGAGTGGCTGCGGTGATGTCATGACCAAGGGCTTTTCTTGGTAAACAGTACACCCCAAAAAGGCGCCTACTAGCAGTAGGCAAAATAGATTGATAATAGTCATAGTATCCTAGTAAACAGTGAACAGTGAACAGTGAACAGTGAACAGGAGTCATCGAAGGGCCGCTAATGGCCACGAATGGCTCGCTAACGCTCGCGGAACTGCCAGATTGATTGTCTCACTGTGCTCAATTGAGCACAGTGAGACTCGGCTTGCGATAACAAAGGACCGTTGACTCAGGATAGATAGGCGATTTGATTGGGGTAACGTGGTTTGCGATCGGCGTCATAGAGGAGCAGTTTCCAAGGGGTGAGGCGCGCGACGTTCACCCATGCAAAGGGCTCGATGATCCGAGAGAAGGCTGCTTTAGGAGGCGATTTACCCAAGGGCACGCTGACCTTGCCGACGGCGCCAGTCGGCAGTAAATCCACTGCCGCTTGCACATGATGCGGACAACTTGATTGCTGATGATTGGCGTGGTCATGATGCCCATGATGACCATGACAAACCATCGCTGGATTCACAAAGACCAGCGAGGTAATGAGGATCAAAATGGACATTATTCGGTGAAACATGGGGTGTACTCTATCAAAAACTACTCATTAATGCAACTATTTTTTAAGGAAACTGGAACGGCCTGCTTTTGGAACGGCCTGCGGCCTTTTAGGGGTTGGGGGAGGAGGCTACGCCTCCTAGTTCCAGTTCCAGTTTCCAGTTCCAGTGTTTGTTGCTTGATGCGTGAGCGTAGCGAGCTGCTAGCGGCAGGCGCCCAGCGCCTGCTCCATGGTGACCATGCCTGCGTCTCGGGCGGTTTGCATGATTGAGGGGATTTGGTGAAGGCGATTCTCTCGAATGAGTGCCTGCACTGCTGGGGTGGAGACGAGGATCTCAGCGACGAGTTGGCGGCCTTTGGTGGGGTGTGGGATGAGCTGCTGACAAATGACATGCTTGAGTGAACCCGCCAGCTGAGTGCGGATTTGGTCTTGCTCTGCGGCGGGAAAGGAGCTGATAATGCGGGTCATGGTATGAACCGCAGTGGAGGTGTGGAGCGTACCAAAGGTCAAGTGGCCTGTCTCGGCAATGGTGAGAGCCGCTCGAATGGTCTCTGGGTCACGCATTTCACCAATGAGGACATAGTCGGGGTCTTCACGCAAGATGCGACGGAGGGCTTCATTAAAGGATGCCGTGTCGGCACCGATTTCGCGCTGGGTGACGAAGCAGCGTTTGGTGCTGTGCTTGTATTCCACAGGGTCCTCAATGGTGACGATGTGGCCGGTGCGGGTGGTATTGATCTGGTTAATAAAGGATGCCAAGGTGGTCGATTTACCCGACCCCGTAGCACCCGTGACAAGCACGAGCCCCTGCTTGAGGGCGCAAATGTCTTGGCACACTTGCTTGGGGAGGCCTAGCCCCTCGAGCGGATAAAAGTCTTGGGGCAAAAGACGCAGCGCCAGACCCGTTAAGCCCATTTGACGATGGACATTGATACGGATACGCCGGCCATTGGGGAGGGTTGTGGCGCAGTCAAGCTCATTGGTCGCCATAAATGCCTGGTAATCAGTGGCATCGACCAGGAGGCGAGTCAAGGTGACGACGTCGTCTTCTGTCATTGGGTCGATGTCTGGCATGGGGCGCAGATCACCGTGGATACGCCAAAAGGGTGGATTGGGGGGCGTGATATGCAAGTCTGAGGATTCTTGCTGCACCCACGTGTCAAGGAGTTGCTGAGGATTAATCATAGGGAGTCGCCTAGAATGTAGAATGTGGCATGTGGAGCGGCTGCGCCGCTGGCTCGAGTGCTTGGTGCTTGGTGTGGAGCGGCGTAGCCGCTCCTGTCAACTGTCAACTGTCAACTGTCAACTGTCAACTGTTTACTGTTTACTAGGAGCCGCAGGCTCCTTGATGATGCAGCCGAGGGCTTTGGGGTCTTCGGAGAGGAGTGCGGAGACGTTGAGGGAAGTGCGTGTGAGCGCTTTGAGCGAGGCATCGGCCGCTTGACCTGGCACAGCAATCACGTGAGGTCGGATGAGCACGATGAGCTCTTCGCGTTTCTTATTGGTTGACTTGATCTTAAAGAGTCTACCGAGGTAAGGGATGTCCTTAATGACGGGGATGCCATACTCGGAGTCGACATCGGATTCTTTAATCATGCCGCCGAGATAAAGCAGGGCTTTGTCGTCAGCGACGAGTGTCGAGGAGACGAGCTGTTGGTCGATGTCGTTGGTGACCAGGAGGGTTTCGCCTTGATACTCGATGGTGTTGTCCTTGAGGGATTTTTCTGAACGCTCCTGCATGATGCGGAGTGTGACGCTGGAGTCAGCGTGCACGCGCGGCATGATGAGGAGGGAAACGCCGATATTGCGCGTTTCGAGCTTGATGGTGGGATCGGTTTTGCTGATAGTACCGCCATCGGTGATGGTCTCTTTGCCAGGGATAATCTCGTCTACCATTTTACTGGAGGAGCCGACAAAGACGTTGGCGGCCTCATTGTCTGCGACGAGTAAAGTAGGCGTGGAGAGCTCTTTGACATTCTCGTCCTTGGCCAGGAGCTTGAGGCGCGCCTGAAAGCGATCCGAGACGTAGCCAAAGGTCGGTGTGCCAGTCGTATAAGCGGTGGGGGCTTTGGTAATCGACTGAATGAGCGAATCGGCAAAGCCGCCTGAGAGCTGCTTGGTTTCGCCAAAGAGCCACTCTACGCCAGACTCTTTGAGATTAGAGATGTCGACCGCGAGGATGGAAACTTGGAGGAGGACCTGACCTCGGGGCTTGTCAATTGCCTGAACAGCAGCTTTGACCGCAGCCACAGCATCTTTGTCTGCCGAACGAATCAAGATTGTATTGACCTCTGGCATGGTCGAGATGTAGACGAGCGAGGTCGTTTTGGAGGCTTCACCAGTTTCTGACGCACGCAAAATTGCTTGAGAGGAGGCCTCTTGGGATTCGTTAAGGCTGCTGATCTGTTCGCTCGTTGTATCAGTGACCGATTCTCTATTAGAGGAAGAGGATGATGATGACGATGAGGATGAGGTGTTGGAGAGCATGTCAAATTGGCTGCGCTGGGTGATCAAGTCCAAGCGGCTAATCGCACGGTCGAGGGTTTCTCGGGTGTCGAGGCGATCCTCTTCGGGGCGTTCCCACACGATACGATCGCGAAAGAGGCCCTTGATGGTATCGGCGACATCCAAAACCGATGGATACTTGACGGTGACCGACTCAATGGCATCTGATGAGTAGACCGATTGTGCCGCAACGTGTTGCTTAAGGGTGGAGATAAGCATGACGCCCCCAGGTGTGCGGTTGATCCACAGCCCATGGGCTCGGCACATGGCCTCGAGCGTTTCCTCAAAGGGCGTATTGCGAAAGTTCACCGAGATAAGGGTTTCGCCAGCCTCTTTGGTGCAGACGATGGGGTAATGGCTGGCGGTGCTAATGAGCTTGACGGCCTCTTTGAGCGGGGCATCATTGAGCATCACGGAGGCAACGATGGCAGAGGCATCAGTCTTGACGGTGGGCTGTTGACTCGTAGTAGGCGATGTGGTGGCGTGCAAAGAGAGGGCGCAGCAGAGGGAGGCAAGTAGGAGGGAATTTTTCATAGGGGGGGGACTTTCTCTATCAATCAATCTTATCGAATGGTCATGACTTCTTGAGGGCGCAGTTGCGGTGCCACCATCACGGCATCATCTAGGATGTCGGTCACGGTGAAGTAAACATTTTGGAGCTGTTTGGTGGACGTGCGCACCGAGGGCTCTTTTTGCTTGGTGACGAGAATCACGTCTTGCTTTTTGACAATCTGAGCAGGAGCCTTGGGAGAAGCTTGGATCATGGCGAATGGTGCTTGGCCTTGGAGCTTAAAGACTCCGAGCACTTTGATCGACTGGGAGTGACGCGTCAAGTCCATGGCTTGGGTATGGTTGCCCGTGACGCTACTACCTGAGAGTTTAAAGGGGTCTTGCCCCTCTTTGAGCAACGCGGCAATCTCAGCGTGGATGGCGTTTGCGTCGTGAGTGTGGTCGTGCGCGGGTGCCTTTTGAGGGGCTGCGGCCCAGGTCGTGAGCGTCAAGGTGGCGCAAGCACAGGCGAGGAGGGGTTTCATCATTTGGGGGATCCTTTCTATAGATGTAAAGTCATGGGGCTTAACCACCACGTTTGGAGAGGGCCATCAAGCCCATAAAGAAGCCAATGTAAATAAAGGCAATCATGCCGCCGAGAACGAGAAACATCACCGGTTCGATCATTCTGGAGAGTAGCGTCAATCGCCGTTTGAGGGCCTCTTGGTAAAAGCCCGCCACATAAAAGAGGTTCTCGTCGATCGTACCTGTATTCTCTCCGATACGGATCATCGATTCGGCCAGTGGGCAGACTTTGGAGAGGGCGGTCACCTTGACGCCGATGGAGAGCGGTTGCCCCTGTTTAACCAAGTCTGAGATCCATTCGAATTGCTTACGAAAGTATCGGTTGGCTACGGTGGACTGGCAGAGGTCGAGCGCTTGCACAATCTGAATGCCACTATGCATCAGCATCCCAAGGGTATTGGTCCACATCGCATTATTCGCTGCCTCAACCATCCCTCCCAACATCGGTATGCGCAACTTGATGCGATCGACGTGATAGGCGATGATGGGATTTTTGCAGAGGGTGTGCATCACACCCCACAGCACAAAGGGTGCTGCCGCCAAATAGAGCCCGTAATCTTGCAAGAAGTGCACCGTATTGACCATCGCCTCTGTAATCGGGGGCAAGGCCACATTGCGCGCGGTCAAGAATTTCATAATCTTGGGAATCACAAAGTGCATCATAAACCACAAAACCCCGCTCGCCACCAAGATCACAAAGATCGGGTAAAACATCGCCTGCATCATGTCACCCTTGACCGCACGGCGCTGCTTCATCAATTCGGCGGAGTAGGTAAACATTTGGTCTAGCGAACCATTCTCTTCGCCGACGTGGATCAAGTTGAGCGTCACCGGATCAATAAATGTCATCTCCTGCGCCATCACCTTGTAGAGCGATTCGCCCGCACTGATGCGCACAATCACTTGCCCCCAAGCAAAACGAAGATTGGGCGGTGACAATCGCGCCGCCAACTGCACAGCCTTTACAATCTGCACGCCAGCTTTAAGCAATGAGCCAATTTGCCCGAAGGACTGCTCGATAGCAAGGCGTGAGATGCCCACCGTGCGCAAGGTGCGGCGTAGGGGTGATTCTGTCACATAAGTATGGGCAAAATCATCGGTCAGCGTATCGCAGACTTGACAATGGGGATTGACATAGTGCGCCAATCGCAACTGCTGCATCGCAGAGGCTTGATTCTCTCCTGTGATGTACCCCTCAATGGGGGCACCTTTTAAGGTCGCTCGATAGTGATAAATGTGTGCCATAGCGGTCTAGGGAGTTTGGGGGTGGGGGTGGAGGCTACGCCTCCTAGTTCCAGTTCCAGTTTCGAGTTCAAGTGTTTGTTGCTTGGGGCTTGGTGCGTGAGCGTGAGCGTAGCGAACTGCTTGTTGCGTGAGCGTAGCAAACAGCTAGCCACACACGGCGGTGACTTCCTCTAAAGTAGTGATGCCCTCTCGGGCTTTGTTTATGCCATCGGCCAGGAGCGTCAAGCAACCATCAACGCCAAAGGCTTCGTGCGCCAAGGCGGCTTCATTGGCACCTTGCACCATGGCTTGTCGAATCTGCTTGGACATGGGGACAATCTCATAGATCGCCGCACGACCAGAATATCCCGTATTGCCATCAAGCGCAGTGGGATTCGCCACGGGCACCTGAATAGCCGACGTAGCCTCGGGACTGCCCATGAGCAGGAGCTCCTCCTCTGTCGCATCACGCCAGGTCATGCTGTGGGGGCTGGGACGACGCACCAAACGCTGCGCCATCACCAGGCGCACCGTCGAGGCAATCAAAAACTGCGGCACCTTGAGGTCCAAGAGACGCGTAATCACGCCAATGGCATCATTGGTGTGTACCGTCGAGAGCACCAAGTGACCAGTCAAAGCCGCTCGCACAGCAATGTCGGCGGTCTCTTCGTCACGGATCTCACCCACCAGCACGACATCTGGGTCGTGACGCAGGACCGACCGCAACGCCTTATTAAAGGTAACCCGGCCTTGAGATTCATCGATCTTGACCTGCGTGACCCCAGCCAACGGCATTTCCACGGGGTCCTCTAAGCTAATAATGTGACGGCCGCCCTTGTCTCGCAAATAGCGCAACGCCGCATAGAGCGTCGTTGTCTTACCCGAGCCAGTCGGTCCTGAGACCAGAATGATGCCATTGGGCATTTCGAGGGCATTGATGAGCGCTTGCTTATGCGCTGGGCTCAGGCCGAGGGCATTGAGGTCGGCGAGATTTTCGCTACCACTGTCAGCCAAAATACGCAGCGTGAGGTGCTCGCCATTGAGCGTGGGGATGGTGGCCACACGCAGGCTAACAGTTTCGTCGCCCAGAGGCAAGGAGATGGCACCGTCGAGGGGGGTGCGTTTTTCGGCGACATCGAGGTCAGCGAGGAGCTTGATGACTGCGGTCAATTCGTCGCGCTGGAGGTCGCCCAGTTGCATCATATCGCGACACTTGCCATCGATACGAAATCGTACCGTGGCACCCTTTTCATCAGCATCGATGTGAATATCCGACGCACGCTGAGCGAGGGCTTGGTTGAGGATTGTCTTAAAGAGCCTCTCTGCGCCAATGCCATCAATGGCACTGGCCGAGGGGTAGAGACGCTTAAAGAGGTTGTCAAAGGCCTCTTTGTCGCCACAGAGCACGGGCACCACTGGGCGATCGGTGTGTCCCTCAATTGTATCAATGGCATCCAAAATGGAGTCGAGCTGCTGGGTCTGCGTCGCACCATCAAAGTTACGAAAGGCCACGACCAGCGCATCGCCCTGCAGCGAAACTGGCAAGACGGCCAAACGCTTAGCCATCGCAGGCGGGATCAGCTTGATCATTTCTGGCGCAATGGAGATCTTGCGCAAATTGACATCGATCGGTTTCATCTTACTTACTCTCCTCTAAATAGTAGATGGCGAGTCTAAAGGTGAAGTCCATGGTTTGGCGATCTTTAGCGGGGACGAGTTTCATTTGGGTCAGCTCAATGCGCCAGGGCAACCGCTTTACCAGCTCAATGAAGACTTGGATTTGTCGATAGCTGCCACGCACGACATAGTCGTGATGCCAAACAGAGAGCGGGCCATGCTTGACCGGTGGCGGCGTTTTCACGACGCGGGCAGAGCGTCCCGACTTCTTGGCCTGCTCTTGGGCAATGCGCACTGGATCATAGAGCGTCTCGGAGAGCAGCGCCATTTGGCTAACCTTGAGAGCGGACTGCAGGTCTGAGAGCACGGTCAAATGGTGCTTAGGGTTGAGGACTTCGGCGCTTTGACGATACGCGTCGACACGCTTTTGCCAGCTCTCAATTGAGCCTTGGAGACGCTCGGTGCGACCAAGGGCCATGATGATCTCTTCGTCTTTGGCGGGATCGAGGTTTTCGGGGACTTCGAGGCCTTTTTGCAAACGCGCCAGGTCGGCGTTGAGGGGTTTGATGACGTGCTTAACCATCATGAGGGCGAGGATGAGGCTGACCGATGCGCCCAACGCCAAGCGTCCATAAAAGGGCACCTTGGCCCAACCAGAGGTTAATTCGTGGCCCCAAATGCGGAGCTGTCTTTTTGCGGTATGCATATTACTTCACCTCCAAGATGAAATCGGTTAAGGTGGGGTCATCTGGGTTGGGCTTAGCGACCAAAGGGACGACCTTCTTGTGTGTGGTGTGAATGGCCTCTTGGAGCTGTTGGGCAAAGGGGCTGACCTCTTGCGCCCACCGCGTCTGTCCGTGAATGACAAGGCGGTCGGTCAATTGCTCAATCTTAGTCACAGTCGAGAATTTAGGCGTCGTCTTGGAGAGGGCATGGTAAATGGCATCAAAGCTCCCTGTCAATGGTGCGGGGCTCGATTGCAAGAGGGTGTAAAGGTTACGCAGGTGGTTGAGCTTAGCGGTCGCGGCCTTTAAGCCGTCGGAGGCGCGTTTTTGTTCGGACTCGAGGGTGCTGATCGATGTGCGCAACGCCGTGAGGCGATTCTTTTCTAGCGTCTTGATCGACCACATCGCACCCAAGATACCAGCAGTCAAGACAATCAATGCCACGCACAAGATCGAGCCGATGTACTTGTCGTCTTTGGGCGGTGGGGGCAAAATTGCAAAGCCGAGTGGATCCTCTAGCATATAGGGCGAGGCATTGGCGACAATGTCAAAGCAAGTCAACCTAAAATTCGGCTTGTCGATCGTCGTAATCGACAGCTCTGGATCAAGCCCCTGGAGCCAAAGTTGATAGTGCGGCAAGGAATTCGCCGGACAGGTAAGCACGAGGCCTTTGTGCAAGTAGGTGCGCAAACGGCGCTCCGCACGGCGGTCTTGCTCGGGGTCTTCCTCGGCAAAGGTAATGGGCAGGTCGCGATAGGAGACGAGCGATTCGCCCTCAGCTCGACCAATGACATAAGAGCGCTTAAGGCCAATGGACAGGAGTGCATGGTCTGCTGGCAACTGGTGAAGCGCAGCATAGGCCAGCAAAAGGGAGAGCTGCGAGGTGACCCCCTCGAACCGCAAACCGTGGTGTTCGCAGCTCTCCGTATAGGCCAAGATCATCTGCCGGTCAAATATTGCGCCGACGAGATGATTCTCCGCATCGCCCATGCCCAAGCGATTGACGCTGGCCATGGCCGTGGCAATGGAGTCGGTATCGCAGTCTTGCTTAATGGCAGCAGCCTCATTGAGCTGTTGGTGCAGGGTAGCGGGATCGAGATAAACGGGTTGAGCGGTGGGCAATTCGAGGGTTTCGAGCTCAGCAGGCACGACCACACGCACTTGCAATGCGCCATGGGTGTCGCCCCATTCGAGTAAGCTCTCGGGAAGAATTTCGACATGCGGGTCGTCGAGTTGCGTTTGTTGCCAGCTCGACTGGTGATAGAGGCCTGCATACCACGTCTTGCCATCATGGATCAAAACGAGTGTCTTGGCCTGTTTTTTACTATGGGGTGCCATATGGATCAATCTCCCTTATCTTACTTTACAATGACGGTTGTGCCGCGGGCGGCAGTGGCTCTGCTAATCGTTACACGGATCGGTCCCGCTTGCTTGCTACCATCGGTGGTGTAGACCCAGAGGAGGCGTTCGCCAACGGGCACATCCTTAAAGGTAACGGTAGTCCCTGATGGGCCATCGCGGCCAATGCCCGCCAGGCTCACGGGGGTAGAGAGCTCAATGGGAAAGGCCTTGACAATCTCAGCATCTGTAGCCGTGCTACGTTGACCAATCCGCAAACGATACCCCAAGGTGCCGCTCTGCTTGTAGAGGGTGCGTTCGCAGAGGTCTGGGGACTGGCCAGGGATGCAATAGGGATGATAGAGGTGAATGACCACATCGTCAGTCACAGGAGCCCCACCCTCGCCCGTGGTCACCGTCACCGGCCAATCCACGGCCACCAATTCAGGATCAAAGACAAAGAGCTGATTGCGCAGATTCAAGTCGGCGGCCTTGTCGGCGTCACTGGCTGCATCATCGATATTGAGAGAATAACACGCCCGTATCTGTTGCCGCGAATCAAAAGTTATTTCCGAACCCTCGTGGCGAACGTCGCTGAGCCAGCCGCCCCATACGTCGGATTGGATTTCGAGCTGGGTGAGGCGTTCGAATGATGCCACCTGCGTCACAAAGGGCTTACCAGAGTGAGTGCCTGCGCTAAAGGTCGTCTTGTCATTGAGATACCACGTATTGCCAAAGCCATCATAGGTCGAGGTGATACCCTTGTCAAAGTCAAAGGGCTGCGACGACTCGACATAAGGCCCCGCCCAACCCGCTTGCAGCGAGATCGTCGTGGGCGCACCATTTGGCAAGGTCACGCCCGTTAGAGCCTTGGGCTCAATCGAGGCCACGCGGCTAGTCAATTGGTTGCGGTGGGCTAGGCCCGTATTGTACAATTCGCTCAAATAGGGCTGGCGTACCTTTTGGTAAGGATCTTGATCAATGTCATCCATCACCATGGGATAGCGCCCCATGTCATTGACAAAACGGCTCGGTTCGGAGGCGGTGCCAGCGACAGCCCGCTGAAAGATCTCGCCACGGCGCTGGGTCTCTTCCCACATATGGTGCTGGCCGTTTTCACTCGTATGCACCAACACCAACGACGCCACCGCAGCCAAAATCGTCAAGGTAATGAGCAGCTCAATGAGCGAAAAGCCCGAGCGGCATGCGGCCTCTTGGGAGTTGGGAGATGGGAAATGGGGGAGGAGGCTACGCCTCCTAGTGCCAGTTCCAGTTTCGAGTTCCAGAGTTTGGATTGGGGGTTGCATCAGGTCGTTAGAGGTTAGAGGTTAAAGGTTAAAGGTTAAAGGTTAGAGGCGCTATCAGTGAGCAAATCCTAAATTCTAGGAGCCGCAGCCGCCTCAGTTGATGAGGGGAAAAACTTGATCGTCAAAGATCGGCGTGCCCTTGTCATCTCGCTTGGCCGATTCTTCGCGGAGCTTGGCTTCGCTGATGTACCCCCAAGCATCGACCCAACCCGTATCAGCGTAATCTAAGCTCAAGCTGGTGGACAATTCATGGGGCAAGTCCAATTTGCCATTGGGACCGACAAAGACCAGGGAGAGACGCCACGGTGAGGGTGCCGTATTGCCACCAGTCCCCGTTTTGCGGCTGGCAATGATGCGGTAATAACGCCCCAGCTGCGGACGATTGGCATCATAATAGGGATCAAAAACAACAGGGAGGGGCTGAGCATCTTGGCTAGGAGTCAGCTTACCCGAGACCTCTTGCCCTCCCTGTGTCAAATCAAAGCAATGCACCTTGGCGCCATCAGGCAGCCCACGCGCCTCGGGGACTAAATAGGGGCCCGCCCAACCAATTGTGGGATGCGAGACGCCGCGTACTTGGCGAATCACCCGATGCCACGCTGGTGCGTGACCGCCAATTGGCGTGCGCACACTGTAGGAGCTATTTTGCGGTTCGGTTGCATAGACCAAAGGATACAAGCCCATGAGCGCCAAATAGGGATACTGGTGGTTGCTCGGGGCACAATCTGATAAAAAGGATAAATAGGCCGATTCGATACGGCGCGCTTCAGCGATCACCAATTTGCTATTCACAGCCTTGGGACCGACATCATTAAACTGCGGCAAGACGATCGCCACCAATGCCGCCAGGATCGTCACCACGATCATCAGCTCAATCAAAGAGAATCCCCAACGGCCTGCGGCCTCTTGGGAGAGGAGGCTACGCCTCCTAGTTCCAGTTCCAGTTTCGAGTTCCAGTGTTGGGTGCCTGATGCTTGGTGCTTGGTGCGTGAGCGTAGCGAAGTGCTTGTAACTGTTCATTGTGCCCCTATCCCATAGTCCAAATTCTATTCGCGAGCATGCCTTGTATTCCTGACTCTTAAGCGGCTAGGAGGCGCAGCCTCAGTTACACGAGCTTTGCTCGTTCCCGCACAGGCGCAGCCTGTTCCATTGATTTTTTTGAGGAGCGGGTGCCTTGCTCAGTTTGCTCGTTCCCGCACCGCTGTAGGCGGTTCCCGCACACGGCGCAGCCGTAAAAAGACCCCTACCCACCTATCATTTTGAGGTTTATTAATGGATGAACGGTGAATAGGGGTCGAGGTATGGATGTGTTTTGTTTGTTTGTAACAGGATGTGCGAGCCTAGAGGATCCCTAGGCCCGCGAGAATCATTAAGGATTCAAAGAGCCGCCCTCGGGGCAAACGGTGCCGAGCAACTTAGCAGGCGTGCCGTCGTTGAAGACCTTAAAGATGCACATGTAGTAACGGAACTCCGCGCCACCTTCGAGCCAAGGGCAAGCGCCCTCTTGAGCGACACCAACCTTGGAGGCATTGGGCACGCCATCGATGTAGTAGTGCTCCCAGTCGACAGTCGGTGCAGCAAAGAGAGGCACCACGATGCCATTTTTATCACCCCAGCCAGTATCCGCAGCCGTAGCATCGAGCGTCATGTCGTCAGCATTGGCATATTGATAAGCATAGAGCGGGATGCCATTGATCGAGATCGGAGCAGAGGCGGTATCAAGCTTGTCGGTAGCCTTACCAGTAGCATCCGTTTCCCACGCTTCATACCAGTTGCCCGTGATCGAGTTGACGTAGCCAGAATCCGCAGCGACCTTGACCTTTTCCATCTTCAATGGATCAGCAGCATCTTGGCTAAAGCCACCATAGGCCAAGTTGATCATACCAGCAGCACGAAGCGATTCGGCTTGCTCAGCGGTGAGCTTAACCTGAGTTGTGCTTACCTTGTCGGCCTTGTCTTTACCCTCGCCCAAGTTAATGGCAGTAAAGGAGGGGATCTTAGCGCCCTTTTCAGCACCAGCAGTGCCAAAGCCCATCAAGTCCTCAGCGGTAGAGAGTCCCAAACCGGTGTGCAAGCCAGCAGGATAGACGCTGTTGAGAGATTGGAAGCTATTGAGCTGACGGAGCGTGGCATAGTTGGATGCATCGCAACCTGTATCCTTAGCGTCGGTTTCCACGTTGCTAAATTGAGGGATCAAGATTGCGGTAAGTGCGCCGAGAATCACCACAACGATCATCAATTCGATCAAGGAGAAACCAGCTTTAGCAGATTTGGACAGATTCATGTGAAAAGTACCTTTCGGATTTGTTGAGGATTAGAGAATCGTTTTGAAGCAATCTAATGATTAGTTTTCTAGGCATATCTGGCGCACCCAGAATCAAAAACCAATCAAGCGTGAGGGTGATGAGGAGAAAAACACCCTACACCGACTTGTTGGCGCCTAGCGAAACCGCCGAATCTTTACGAGGATCATCCTGCCAAGGTACGACAAACCGAAATTCACGCCCCGAGCGGACCAAGATTTCCTTGGTGCCATGCTTGTAGATGCGCATTTCAACTTCGAGCTTACCACAGCCATCATGGCTAAAGAGCTCTTTGTATAATTCGGCTATCTTACCGACAACTTGTTGATTCGTTTGATTCATTGCGTTCCTAACTAGTCTGCTTTCAAAAACTGGGCGTAAGTTAGCACAAACAAACACTAAAAGTCAACGCAAAAGTTAACAAAAGTGAAGAAACTTCCCCGAGATCTAGATGGATACAATGACATATCACATAAATAAAGTTTACGAAAACTAAGAAAGCCCCCCCCCCATGGGGGAGGAGGCTACGCCTCCTAGTTCCAGTT
>CAYZIC010000005.1:0-13711 GCA_964478335.1 uncultured Lentisphaeraceae bacterium
CTTCTCATCTTTTATACTGTAAACGAACACGGAAACGAAGTATTGTCAAAGAAGAGACTTTTAATCACTATTTTATTGATCAGTATTGGTTAAATAAAAAAGCTATTTTTAATAGTTGGAAAGGCATTCCATTTATATGCACGGGTCTTTTCAAGCAAGCACAAAGCAATGGGCTTTACATCTACATTGAGGCTGTTGCTATAGTTGTCGTTGATGCGTTAAATGAATTAGGTGCTTCTTTTTACACTTACTTTGGCAATGTCGCATCATTAAAGCATGATGAATTTATGGGTGTATCTAGCTTTGTTCTTGTTTATGATGAAATAGAAGATGGTGCTGAGTTATTCTTTGACACAATAACAATCTCCATGAGATCATATTTGAGGCTCACCAATAAGGATGTGTCCTAAACAGATCCCCCTTGCTTGATTCGATTTATCTGTAATTACTGACGTTTATGCTTGCCATTTCACGAATCGTTTGCTAGGATGCGCATTATGAAAAAGTTAATTAGCCATGCATTGATCACTCATTTATTACTCTTGTTGAGTGTGCCTGTCCTATTTACCGCATGTGTAAAAGATAAACAGGTCAGGCGTGTCTTGGATCGTGAACACTCGCCTTTTTCTGCTTTGCGTGATCGAGTAGCAAAAGAAGACAAAATCATCACGAACCGCAATCTCTTGATTCGAACCCTTTATCAGATTGTTGATCAATCATCTCCCGTGCAGAATCGTGAATCCCTCCAAGAAGATCTGATTTTTAAGGAGGTCCTTGATACCTTTTTTGCTCGATTTCCTCATGTCGACCAACGTCAATTGAATGCTGTCGGCCATACAAAATACGACAAAAGGGCACTTGAAATCGCATTAGCTTGTGGACAAGATAATCCCGCTATTGATTTATTGATGCAGCATGGGGCTGCACCTTTGATGGGAGATCGATCTGATCTAAACATGGTGAATGTTGCAATCTCACAAAACCAAATCCCCTTTTTAAAGCATTTACTAGAGTTGGACTCGGATTGCATCATTGAGGCTAGTCGCCATCATCGTATCTTGTACATCGCTCTAGAGACTCGGAATGCTGACACGCTACGATTCATTGATCAGTTTTTACCTCCATCAGCGTATCGGCAATCGGTGGGGAATTATTCGATGTTAAATCTAGCTTGTCTCTTTGGCAATCTAGATTGCGTGAGGTTTGTGCTAAAAAAGGTTGGTCCTGGTGGATTGCATGCGCCTTACTCCCCATTACATCTAGCTTGCAGTGAGGTCGGCTCTCAACAGAGCGTCGAAATTGTCAACTATTTACTTGCGCAAGGTGCTGATGTGCATGCGATGTTACCTGAAATGGGTAGTACGCCTCTGTTTAGCTTACTATTCTCACCCCCCTATCGTGACTATTTTGACGATGAGGGAAATCCTGTCGCCAAATTGCCCATAGATGATGCCGTTGGTTTGCTGTTACACGCTGGCGCAGATCCCCATGCTCGTATGACTGCCACTCTCCTATCGACAAATTCATCCAATACGCTGACGGGGACTACTTCAGCGCATGGTGAGATGGAGCGTTCATTACTCGATTTTGTTCAATACCTTGAAACCCAGATTACTCCTCCGCTGCGTAGGCAGGTTGCCGATCAAATCAAAAAGGCTGCAGCGTTAGCCCCCATTCTGGAGGCTGTGGCGCTCTCCAAAAACGATGCCCCTAATCCTTATCCCTCGCAGAGCGTGACATCAAGTCGGGGGCGTTTAATTCAATTGTTGTTTAAAAGTGTCGAGGCTTCGCTACCGATAGAGCGTGCGTTGCAAACTGATCAGGTACTGAGAGACCGTATCATCGATCTGATTCAAAAAGGGGCCTCGATCCATCAATGCGACGACCGAGGCTTCTCCCCTTTGCAGTTAGCCCTGCACTATCCAAGGGATAATCAGCTGGTATCTTACCTGATTCAAGCAGGTGCTACGGATATACCCGCTCCAGCAACAAGCAAGCTGCTGTGTGATATCCGCAAAGGATGCGTGGCTCCCGTCAAAGAGGCATTGACCGCATCTCCTCATGCAATCTTGCTGGCAGAACGCTCCCACCCAATGGCATCTGCTTTACAACTAGCCGCAAGGAGCGGTTCGCTTGAGATGTTGCAATTGGTTGAAAAGTACTCGACGATTCTTGCTTATGATGAAGTCTCTACCGCCAATGGATTCTCCATCTTATCCGCTGCAATCCTCTCTGGAGATCTCGACTGTGTCAAGCACGCCTATCAAAAGCAAGCCCAGCGTGTATCAAGTCGTATTTGTGACAATACTGGGCTCTCTCCGTTACAAACGTCCATCTATTTAACAGGAGATCATTTTAACGATGCCATTACCTATCACTTACTTGAACAAGATGCTCAGAGGTCTGAATTTCTAGGGCTAAGCGCAAACGCATTCACTTTTACCCCGGACATCCATATGTGGCAATCAGTCCTATTTTATACCGCCTTAAATGAAACCAAGGATCCTCATGTGCGTCAAAAACTGGATGCTCTAAAGAGTTACTTGCTTAAAATGGAAGAGTCAAAAAGTGCAACACAGAGCGTTGACCGCTTAGGAAAACGATTTTCTGACTATTAGGATTACCATGATGTATGCTCTCATGATAAAGATTATCATACAATGCTTAATTTGTGCGATTTTGTGCTATCCTATTTTGAAGGATCGGCTACTCATAAAAGCCTTATATCAAAAGAAGGCATCTTTTCGCTCTCTTTTGGTATTGATCACGATAGCCTTTGTCTTGGCTGCTGCGATTCTCTCTCCTCAAAATGCTCATCCATATGAGATGGTTGAGTTGCAAAACGATCAGATTACAAGCTTGACACTGCAACACGTGTATGTGTATACGAATTATTTTTACTGGGCTATTTTAATGTCTCTTATATCTATTAATAGCGTTCTTTTTGCGGTGCGCAAGCGAGAGAATCATCGTGCATGGTGGATTCCTTTAGAACTGATTTTTCTTTGGAAGGGGTTACTTTTGTTCTCTTTAGCAACGACAGATTTGTCTATTGAGCCAGTCATCTTTTTAAGCGACTACGTGCCACCTCTTAGTGTGGTGTCATTGCTTCCTGTCGGCTCGGTTTGGGATTATATCTCGGTCGCGAGTGCTCCGTCATTCGTTTACGCCAGCGTCTTTCTTTTTCTAGCCCTACGTCTCGCTGTTGCGATGACTCTTTTAGTGGTGGTTGTCTTAATCGCAAAAGGACGCTATCAAGATTGTCTCAATGACGTAACGGACTAACGGCGTTGTTAAGGTGATTGATTCTAATGACCTGGTCAATTGGGACGATCCTCTGGACTCTTTATGCGTGCCGTGCTTTGTTGGCCTGAGTAGCTGCTCACGCGTAACTGTCTCCCCTAAACACACAAAAGCCCTGCTTTACTGCAGGGCTTTTGTGTGGATGATTGGAGGATTGCTAAGGCTCCCCTAAGCCTATTTACAGGGCGTCGGCGGTGGCTGCATCGCGCTGGAGGTGGGTGGGCTTGGCGTGGCGGAGCTTGGCGGGGTAGTCTAGGGTGTAGTTGAGTCCGCGGCTCTCGTGGCGCTGCTTGGCGCAGAGAATAATCATCTCGGCGATGTCGGCGAGGTTGCGCAATTCAAGAATCTCGGGGGTCACGAGATAATCAAAGTAGTATTCGTTGATCTCATAACGGAGATTACTGATGCGGCGTAGGGCGCGCTCGAGGCGCTTGTTGGTCCGCACGATCCCGACGTAGTCCCACATGCAGGTGCGCAGTTCATTCCAGTTGTGTGCGAGGAGAACGGCTTCGTCGCTGGGGACGGCGTTGCCATAGACCCAGTTGGGGATTTTGTATTGGGTGACGGGCTGGAGAGGGGATTGCTTGAGGGCGTCGGCGGTTTCGCAGGCGCAGACGAGGGCCTCGAGGAGGGAGTTGCTGGCGAGGCGGTTGGCACCGTGGAGCCCTGTGCAGGCGCATTCGCCAATGGCATAGAGGCCAGGGAGGGAGGTGACACCCTGGACGGTGGCTTTAATGCCGCCGCAGCAGTAGTGGGCGGCTGGCACAATAGGGATGAGGTCTTGGGACATGTCGATGCCAAACTCCATGCACTTGCCGTAAATCTTGGGGAAGCGCTCCATGAGGTAGGCTTTGCCTTTGTGGCGAATGTCGAGGCAGCAGTAGGGTTCGCCGCGGGTTTTCATTTCGTTGTCAATGGCTCGGGCGACGATGTCACGGGGTGCGAGAGACCCGCGAGGGTCGTATTTGTGCATGAATGGCTTGCCATCGCGGGTGACGAGCTCGGCCCCTTCGCCACGGACGGCTTCGCTGATGAGGAAGCGTTTGGCTTTGGGGTGGTAGAGGCAGGTGGGGTGAAATTGGATCATCTCCATGTTGGAGACTTCTGCGCCAGCGCGCCAGGCAATGGCGACGCCGTCGCCGGTAGCGATGTCGGGGTTACAGGTGTAGAGGTAGACCTTGCCGCAGCCACCGGTAGCCAGCACCACAGCTGGGGCACGTACGGCGAAGATTTCGCCGGAGGGTTCGGCGAGGAGGTAGGCTCCCACGCAGCGGTTGGGGGTGTTGGGGGTGTGGAGGAAGCGAGTCGTAATCAGGTCGATGAGTACGGTATGCTCAAGGATGAGGATGTTGGGCTGCTTGCGGATGTAGTTGATGAGGGTGGTCTCAATGCGTTGGCCGGTAATGTCGCCTGCATGGAGGATACGGCGCTGAGAATGGCCTCCCTCGCGGGTGAGGTCAAAGGAGCCATCTTCTGAAATATTAAAGGGCACGCCCATGTCAATCAGCTCTTGGAGGTGCTTGGGTCCTGCTGAGACGATTTGACGAACGACCTCTTCGTCGCAGAGACCTGCGCCAGCGTCGAGGGTGTCGGCGAGGTGCTGCTCAAAGTCGTCGCCTTGACCCATGACGCAAGAGATGCCGCCTTGGGCGTAGTTGGTATTGGACTCGGTGGTGTCCTTTTTGGTGACGAGGAGGACTTTGCCAGCCTTGGAGAGGTGAATGGCATTCATGAGGCCGGCTATGCCAGAGCCTACAACGAGATAATCGGTATCGATGGTCCTAATGGGCTTTTCCATGATTAGATCCTTTGGGAGGAGGCGAAGCCTCCTAGAATGTAGAATGGGGAATGTAGAATGTGGAATATGGAATGTGGGATCCCCAAAACCTAAACTCCAAACTCCAAACTCCTACTGGCCGCTAGAGCGTGGCGAGGTAGCGTTCGGCTTCGAGGGCGGCGATGCATCCGGAGCCGGCAGCGACAATGGCTTGGCGGTAGTGGGGATCGTGCACGTCGCCAGCGGAGAAGACACCGGTCGCGGAGGTGTGGCCGTTGGTGGGGTCTGCGGTGAGGTAGCCGGTCTTTTGGATGTCAATGGCGTCGGTCAAGAACTTGGTGTTGGGGGCGTGACCAATGGCAACAAAGAGGGCGTCGACGGGTTTAATGGTGACGGCTTGTGTCTTGAGGTTTTGGATGTGAATGGCGGTAACCTTTTGGGCGGTGACATCGTCGATGTCGATGACGGTGCTGTCCCAGGCCATGGTGATATTGGGGTGGTTGATGACGCGGTCGGCCATGATGGCGGAGGCGCGCAGTTCGTCGCGGCGGTGAATCATGGTGACGGACTTGCAGATGCGCGCGAGGAAGAGAGCATCTTCGCATGCGGTATCGCCACCGCCAATGACGGCGACGTCTTTACCTCTAAAGAATGCCCCATCACAGGTTGCGCATCCGGAGACGCCTTTGCCGATGAGGGCCTTTTCGGCGGGGAGGCCGAGGTAACGGGCGGAGGCACCAGTGGCGATGATGACGGTTTTGGCTTCGAGGGTGGCGGTGGCGGTCTTGACAAGCAAGGGCTGCTTGCTAAAATCAACGCCGGTGATCTCACTCATGTCAAAGCGCGCGCCGAAGCGTTCGGCTTGGCGCTTCATGGTGTCCATGAGCTCAAAGCCGTCGATGCCATTCTCAAAGCCAGGAAAATTCTCGATCTCTGTGGTTTGGGTGAGCAGGCCACCGGGGGTGGGGCCTTCGATAACCAGTGGCGCGAGGCCAGCACGAGCTAAGTAAATGGCTGCGGTGCAACCTGCTGGACCAGAACCTAAAATGATACAGTTTTCCATGATTTTATCTCCTTGTCAACGAATGAATGCGAATGAACACGAATGAAAGTGAATGGGGTAAGTGCGCTCGCTCGATTTAGGTCTAGCGAGCGCAGCGAGCAACTATTGGTGATCGCGGAAGAATTGGATCAGTGCATTGGTAGATGCGTCGTGATCCAATGGCTTGGCGGGATCTTTGAGCTCGGGGAGGACTTTGCCTGCGAGGGCTTTGCCCAATTCAACACCCCATTGATCATAGGAATAGATATCCCAGATGATGCCTTGCACAAAGACTTTGTGCTCGTAGAGGGCAATGAGTGCGCCGAGGGTGTTGGGGGTGAGCTTGTCGGCCAAGAGGGTATTGGTCGGGTGGTTGCCAGCAAAGGTCTTGAAGGGGACGAGTGCTTCGGCGATGCCCTCTGCGCGGCATTCGTCAGCGGTCTTGCCAAAGGCGAGGGCTTCGGTTTGGGCGAAGAAGTTTGACATGAGCTTGGCGTGGTGGTCGCTGATGGGATTGAGTGTCTTGCAGAAGCCAATGAAGTCTGCAGGAATCATGCGGGTGCCTTGGTGAATCAATTGATAGAAGGCATGCTGACCATTGGTGCCGGGTTCGCCCCAGACGATCGGGCCGGTCTTGTAAGGTGCGGGTGTGCCATCGCGCAAGACGCTCTTGCCATTGCTCTCCATGTCCATCTGTTGGAGATAGGCGGAGAAACGGCTGAGGTATTGGTCGTAGGGGAGGACTGCATAGCTGTCTGCATCATAGCCATTGGCATAGAGGATGCCGATGAGTGCCAAGATGACGGGCATGTTGTTTTGCAGGGCTGCACGGCGGAAGTGCTTGTCCATGGCTTCGTAGCCTTTGAGGAAGCGACGGAAGTTGAGGGGGCCGATGGCAATCATGAGTGAGAGGCCAATGGCTGAGGGCAAGGAGTAGCGACCGCCAACCCAATCCCAGAAACCAAACATATTCTTGGTGTCGATACCAAATGCGCTGACCTTGTCTGCATTGGTGGAGACGGCAACGAAGTGCTTGGCGACGACTGCGGGATCGCTGCCGAGCTGGTCGATCAACCAGGTGCGGGCGGATTCGGCGTTGGTCATGGTCTCTTGGGTGGTGAAGGTCTTGGAGGCGACGATGAAGAGTGTCTGGTCGGCTTTGACCTTGCGGAGGGTTTCGGCCATGTGGGTGGCGTCGACGTTGGAGACGAAGTAGCAGGTGATGTCGCGCTTGCTGTAAGCTTTGAGTGCTTCATAGGCCATGACAGGACCGAGGTCTGAGCCGCCAATACCGATGTTGACGATGTACTTGATCTTTTTGCCGGTGATACCGCGGTGGCCGCCTTGGCGAATGGCATCAGCAAAGGTGCTCATGCTCTCGAGGACGCTGTGGACATCGGCATTGACATCTTGACCATCGACGACGAGGCCGCTCTTGTCGCTGGCACGCAGGGCGGTGTGCAAGACGGCGCGGTCTTCGGTTTGGTTGATGTGCTCACCGGTGAACATCTTTTCGATTTCGGCTTTGACGTTGGCCTCTTTAGCGAGCTTGAGGAGGGCATTCATCAAGGGTTGGTCGATGAGGTTCTTAGAGTAATCGAGGTACCAGCCTGCAGCTGATAGGGAGAAGGTCTTGGCGCGGTCGGGATCTTGCGCAAAGAGGGTCTTGAGGCAAAGGGGGTTTGCGGTGATTTGTTCTTGGATTTGATTCCAGGTTGTGGTATTCATGGTTTTATCCTCAATGAGGGTTAATGTGTATGAAAGGGTTTAGATGAAGCCTGCAGATTCGAGTTTGTCCCAGGTGACGGTTTGAGTTTGGGCTTGGCGCTGGGCGTATTTGCCCAGGATGTCCGCCTCGAGATTGAGCGCATCACCCACAGCCAGCGTGGCCAGAATGGTTTCACGGCGCGTGGTGGGAATGATGGAGACCTCAAACCAGTCGTCGCCGAGCGCGGAGATCGTCAAGCTGATGCCAGCGAGTGCGACGGAGCCTTTGTGCACGAGGCTGTGGGCAAAGGCTCTGGAGCAGCTCATGCGGTAGACGTAGTCGTCACCGGTCGGGCGGATTTGGGCGATGGTGCCGACTTCGTCAATGTGTCCAGAGACGTAGTGGCCACCGAGGCGGTCGCCGACTTTGAGTGCGCGCTCGAGGTTGACCGCTTGCCCGACCTTGACTTGCGCAAAGGTCGTGCAGCGGAGGGTTTCAGCCAAGACATCCGCATCAAAGCCCTCTTGCGAGGTGCCCGTGACGGTGAGGCAAGCACCATTGACAGCAATGCTCTCTCCTAAACAGATGGGGTCATCTGCAGGCCAGGGCCGATCAAGGGCGATGGACAAGGCTAGGCCAGTGCCGCGCAGGGTCGCTGCGCGGATTTGGCCTAGTCGTGAGATGAGACCGGTAAACATCCTCGGGGATCCTTAGTCTAAGATCGCTGCCAATTTGGTGTGCAAGTCCTGAATGGAGATGCGCTCTTGGCTCATGCTGTCACGATCACGCAGGGTGACGGTGTCATTCTCGAGGGTGTCAAAGTCGACCGTCACGCAGTAAGGCGTGCCGATTTCGTCTTGACGGCGATAACGACGGCCGATGGCGCCGGATTCGTCCCAGAAGACATTCCAGTGGCGCTGGAGGCCCTTGAAGATTTCACGAGCCTTGGCGTAGAGCTCGGGCTTATTTTTCATCAAGGGGAATACTGCGACCTTGACCGGTGCAATGGCGGGTGCGAAGTGCATGACGGTGCGCACGTCGGTCTTGCCCTTGTCGTCGGTGAGGGTTTCTTCCTCGTAGGCGTTGCAGATCATGGCCAATGCCATGCGGTCAACACCGGCGGAGGGTTCGATCACGTGAGGAATATATTTGCCATCAAAGAGCTTGTCAATAAAGGCATTGGCGGACTCTTCTGTCTTGCCACGGCTCACCCAGTCGGCAACAATTGCAGCGCGCTTGGTGGCTTTGTCATCGTCGCTCATGGCCTTGATGGCGAGCTTGAGAGGCTCGTCAAAGATTTCCATGGACTTGCCTGAGTGGATGGCGTGTTGGGTCAAATCGTAGTCAGAGCGCGCCGCGATGCCTTCGAGCTCTTGCACGCCAAATGGGAATGAGTACTCGATATCGACGCAAGCACGTGCATAGTGAGCGAGCTCATCGGGCTTTTGCCAGTATTCGACGAAGCTATCCTTGGGCAAGCCATTGGCGACAAGCCACTGTTTGCGCTGCTCGACCCAGTACTTGTGCCAGCATTCCCAGCCCCAGTCGGCTTGAGGTTCGCTCAGGTCGGTGGTTTCGGTCAAGGGGCAGACGTGGCCATTGAGGATCTCGATGGCTTCGTCGGGCTTGATGAAAAATTCAAGCTCCATCTGTTCGAATTCACGCGAACGGAAAATGTAGTTGCGCGGGGTGACTTCGTTGCGGAAAGACTTACCAATTTGGGCGATGCCAAATGGTGCCGCCTGTCGGCTTGTGGTGATGACGTTGTTGAACTGCGCGAAGATCGCTTGAGCGGTCTCAGGGCGCAAATAGGCGACATTGCTCGGGTCGTCGATTGGGCCGACGATGGTCTTGAGCATGAGGTTAAAGGGGCGGGGCTCGGTCATTTGTCCACCGCAGTGAGGGCAGGGGAGGGCGCCTTCGACGACTTCAGCAGCTGGATCAGTTGCTAAGAGGAGGAAGAGCTCCTTGACGTCGGTGATGGTGCCGAGCTTCTCAAAGATAGCGGGGAGGTAGGCTTCTGCATTGACCACGGTGTAGAGGCTCGGAGCAATGGTTTTACCCTTGGTCTTGCACCAGGTTGCAATTTTGCCAGCGTCGCCAACGATTGCTTCGAGGGCAGTGCGCACAGCGCCATCGTCAAAGATATCCCAGATTTGGTCAGCGCGCATGAGCTTTTTGCAGCACTTGCACATGGTCATGGGGTCAGAAAAGGTATCCAAGTGTCCGGAGGCTTTCCAGACGGCTGGGTGCATGATAATGGTGGCGTCGAGACCTTCGACATCTTCACGCATGCGCACGGTGTGCTTCCACCAGGAATCCTTGATGTTGCGCTTTAATTCGCATCCAATTGGGCCATAGTCCCAAAAGCCAGCAAAGCCGCCATAGATTTCGGAGCTTTGAAAGATAAAGCCGCGGCGCTTGCAGAGTGAAACGATTGAGTCGAGGGAACTTTTATTATCGGTATT
Organism: uncultured Lentisphaeraceae bacterium; assembly: GCA_964478335.1. GTDB lineage: Bacteria > Verrucomicrobiota > Kiritimatiellia > RFP12 > DVOR01 > CAYZIC01. The sequence continues at coordinate 10,299 of CAYZIC010000005.1, forward strand.
CATTATTGTAACTTTCTTTAATCGTGACCTAGCTGGATGCTAGGTCACTTTCAGTGAGTGTTGACTTATTCATTATCTAGAGAATCGGTTACATCGGTTGCTTCGGGCGCGTTGGCCTCTGGAGCAGCGTCGGTGGTCGATTCTGAGAGGGGTTGGTCTTGAGCAATGGGGTTGCCATCGGCATCAAGGGTAGGGGGGGTATCTTCATCATCGTCATCATCGTGTGGTGCGATCGAGAGGGAGACGAGCTTATTGCCCTCTGCCATCTTGATGAAGCAGACACCTTGGGTGCTGCGGCCAATGATATTGACGCCATCGACGGGCGATCTCACGAGCATACCATTGGTGGTGAGCATGATCATGGTTTCGTCATCCTTGACGGGGTGAATGGACATCAGGTCGCCGTTGCGTTCGTTGACGACGATACCCTTGACGCCTTGGCAGCCGCGTGATGTCTTGCGGAAGTCATCAAAGTCAGTGCGCTTGCCGTAGCCATTTTCGCAGGCGAGCAAGAGAGTGGTGTCGGGCTGTCTAATGGCAGCACCGCAAACAGAGTCACCAGCCTCAGCGAGCTTAATGCCTCTGACGCCGACAGCGGTACGACCGACACGGCGGATCTCAGAGGTGCTAAAGTGGGCGATTTTACCCTTGCGTGTGGCGATGAGGATTTCGTCCTCGGGCTTGCTTCTCAAGACTTGGAGAATGCTGTTGCCTTCCTCCAAATTAACGGCGATGATACCGGTCTTACGAATGTTGCCATAGAGGTTGAGAGCTGTACGCTTGACCATACCATTGGCCATGACAAAGATGATGTCCTCGTCGTCCTCAAAGTTGCGGATCGGCAAGATCTCAACGATCGACTCGTCCTTTTGGAGGCCTTCGAGTACGTTGATCACGGGTTTGCCAAAGCCGGTACGGGAGCCTTCTTCAATCGTGAAGGCACGTTCTGCATAGACGCGGCCTGTGTTGGTGAAGAAGAGGAGCGTGTCGTGCGCCATGGGTACGAACATCTTTTCGATGAAGTCTTCCATCTTGATATTCAAGCCCTTGACACCCTTGCCGCCACGTTTTTGTTCCTTATACGTATTGAGGGGGACGCGCTTGACGTAGCCGCGGTGGCTCAAGGTCACGACGCAGGGTTCGTCCGCGATAAGGTCCTCGAGATTGACATCGCCGCGCATGGGGACGATTTCGCTGCGGCGGTCGCCGGGCTGAGTAAAGGTATCCTTAATCGTGGTTAAATCGTCCTTGAGCACGCCAAAGATTTTGGCTGGATCAGCCAAAAGGCCTTCGAGATACTCAATCTTGAGCAAGAGCTCGGCCAATTCTGCCTCGAGACGGCCGCGTTCTAGGCCAGTCAATTGGTAGAGACGCATATTCAGAATGGCCTCGACTTGGGGTTCGGAGAAGCCAAATGCCGCAACCAAGCCCTTCTTGGCCTCTTCGCGGTTTGGCGAATCCTTGATGATCTTGACGATCTGGTCCATGTTGCTCTGAGCGATGAGCAAGCCATCGAGGATGTGACGGCGGTCTTGGGCCTTTTTGAGCTCAAACTTCGAGCGGCGTGTGACGACCTCAAAGCGGTGATCGACGTAGCATTGGAAGAAATCCTTGAGCGTCATACGGCGCGGGCGACCATGGTCAAGTGCGAGCATATTCGCACCAAATGTCGTCTGTAAAGCCGTGTGCTTGTAAAGCTTATTGAGGATGACTGGCGCGGGCTTGGCGTTGTTTTTTAGCTCGACCAAGACGCGAATGCCGTCCTTGTCAGACGATTCATCTCGGATGTCCGAGATGCCCTCAAGGACCTTGTCATTGACCAAGTGGGCCATGTTTTCGATCATGGCAGCCTTGTTGACACCGTAGGGGATCTCGGTGATCAAGATCGCGGTGCGGTTGTTGTTCTCAATGATGTCAGCCTTGCCGCGCATGACGATGCTACCACGGGTGCCCTTGTACATTGATTCAATGCCACCGAGACCGCAGATCGTCGCACCAGTCGGGAAGTCGGGCCCCTTGACGAATTGCATGAGGTCATCAATCGTACAGTTAGGCTCATCAATAAAGTGAATCAACCCATCACAAAGCTCACGCAAGTTGTGCGGCGGAATATTCGTCGCCATACCCACGGCAATACCCGATGAACCATTGAGCAAGAGGTTGGGCAACTTGGCCGGCAAAACGCGCGGTTCGCGTTCTTCGCCATTGTAGTTGGGGATAAAGTCGACGGTGTCCTTGTCCAAATCATCAAGCATCGTCGCGGCGATCTTTTGCATGCGGCATTCGGTATAACGCATTGCTGCTGGTGGGTCACCGTCGATCGAGCCAAAGTTACCGTGCCCATCGACCAAAGGGTAACGTAGCGAGAAGTCCTGCGCCAAACGCACCAGCGTATCATAGATAGACGTGTCACCATGCGGGTGATACTTACCCATCACTTCACCGACGACGGTTGCGGATTTTTTGTAGGGGCGGTTAAAGACATTGTCCATGCGGTGCATCGCATAGAGCACACGACGATGCACAGGCTTAAAACCGTCACGGGCATCAGGCAAAGAACGCCCCACAATGACGCTCATCGAGTAGTCAATGTAGGAGTTTTTCATTTCCTCTTCGATGTTAATCGAGGCAAGACGCGAGTCGATCGTAGTCGAGTGATCTTCTTCCATAATTCAAGGTACCTTTCGTCAGTCAATTAAAGTGGATCAATAAAACGCCATCATATTATCAAAATAATCACCCTTTTACAAGGCTAAAAGCCTCTAAGCTCCCTTAAATCGTCTTTAAGAGGCCATTGCTAGCACGCTTGTCGCATAATTGACGGCATTGAGCAGGGCTCGCTGCGTTTGCGGAACTGCCAGAAGCACGTCGCAGGATTTTAACGCAGAGGGACGCAGGGCTCGCTGCGCTCGCAGGACTGCCAGAGCACGTCGCAGGGTAGGTATCACAGAGGCACAGAGCGCGACTGCGTCGCTACACAGAGAGGACACGGGCACCTGCGGCGAGGACAGCGTGGCGTCTCCCGCCTTGGGGGCTCGAGCTCGAGTATCTGATACTTGATGCTTAATGCTTGATGCGTGATGCGTGAGCGGAGCGTTGGTGTCAGGCAAAATGGTGTTAGAGAGGTGGCCGCAGTGCTTTTTATGGGCGAAAGGGTGATTTTGTGGTTGCAATTTGCGAGGGCTTGTGGCATACTATTGCCCATCTTTTTGACCGGCCTGTAGCTCATCAGGACAGAGCGTTAGATTCCTAATCTGAAGGCAGTGGGTTCGAGTCCCGCCAGGCCGACCATTATTATTAGACTCCCGTAGCATCGCGCTACTGGGGTCTTTTTTTGTAGACGGCGAGGTGATTTGGGTATAAAAAAAGAGTGCCTAAGCACTCGCAAAAATGGCGCACCTCGCAGGATTTGA
>CAYZIC010000005.1:13811-14254 GCA_964478335.1 uncultured Lentisphaeraceae bacterium
ACCTGCAACCTTCTGATCCGTAGTCAGATGCTCTATCCAATTGAGCTAGAGGTGCATTGGTAGCGGAGGTAGGATTCGAACCTACGACACCCAGGTTATGAGCCTAGTGAGCTAACCACTGCTCTACCCCGCATTCATATAAATGGCGCACCTCGCAGGATTTGAACCTGCAACCTTCTGATCCGTAGTCAGATGCTCTATCCAATTGAGCTAGAGGTGCCTCAAAAACAAGTACGTATAATACGCTACTCGCCCTAAAAAAGCAAGCGCTATTTTCGTTTTTTTGAGATATTTCTCACCTCGCTATGCTTATTTTGAATGGCTTATCGCTTTTTGATGTTGTTGTGATGCTGTTTGCTGGCTCGAATGGGTGAAATAAAGGGTGAGTGTGAGACCTTAGGGGCTCGCTACGCTCGCCCGCAACAAGCATCAGGTATTAAGAG
>CAYZIC010000005.1:14264-55482 GCA_964478335.1 uncultured Lentisphaeraceae bacterium
CCGCCTCTAGCACCAAGCATTGAGCTCGCTGCGCTTGCGGGACTGACAGAAGCACGTCGCAGGATTTTAACGCAGAGGGATGTAGCGACCTATACTCGTCCCCGCCGTCTTAGTCTCGCACCCAGCGTCTCCGATAGGGACGCGAACAAACCTTGCCTGAGCCTCGATTTGGGAGTCGGCTAACCTTTGCTCTGTCTATTACCCTCAATAATTGCACAAGAGCCTCTTTTCTGGGAATGGAGGGCTGTGTCTACGTGTCTTATAAAATAGCACAGAGGCCTTAAAAGAGGGATGGAGGTGTAGATTCTTGGGGGTGGCATTTGTTTGGATGAAAATGGCCGTTTTTAGGGCGTTTTAACGAGGTGAAAGGGTAGAAAATCCTTGCTTTTTTTTGTGGTCTGTGTTACTATTATAGTATATAACTTTAACAGTGAGGAAGACTATGTCAGACGATTTAGACCAGGGCGTGCAAGACGCTCAACAAAACCCCGAATCAACCCTTTCCCCTAATCAGTCCGAAGGTCAGTATAGTGCTGCGGATATTACCGTGCTTGAAGGCCTTGAGGCAGTCCGTAAGCGCCCTGCAATGTATATTGGTGATACAGCAGAGCGTGGTTATCATCATTTAGTTTACGAAGTTGTCGACAATTCGATTGACGAAGCTTTGGCTGGCTATTGTACGCACATTGAGGTCGTGATTAATCCTGACGGCTCTTTGACGGTACAAGATAATGGTCGTGGTATCCCCGTAGCGATGCACCCGACGATGAAAAAATCGGCCCTTGAGGTCGTTTTGACCGTGTTGCATGCGGGGGGTAAATTTAACTCCTCCAACTACAAGGTGTCGGGTGGTTTGCATGGTGTGGGTGTCTCCTGCGTGAATGCGCTCTCTGAGTGGTTTGTGGTCGAAGTTTGCCGTGATGGTCATGTCTATCGTCAGCGGTACGAGCGCGGCAAGCCAGTGACAGCTGTGACCGAGATTGGTGACACGACGCGCACGGGTACGTCGGTGACCTTTTATCCCGATACTGAGGTCTTTACCTATACTGATGGTTTTCGCTGGGAAATCCTCGCAGCGCGTTTGCGTGAGCTTGCGTTCCTCAATGGTGGCGTTGCCATTACGTTGACGGATAACTTTAGCGAAACCAAGCACCACGAGAAGTTCCTCTTTGAGGGTGGTATTCGTGAATACGTCGCTTATCTCAATCGTAATAAGACGGCGATGCATGATGTGATCTACATCAATGGCGAGGGCACCAATGCCAATGGCACGATTGAGGTCGAGATTGCTTTGCAGTATACAGACGTTTATAGCGTGATCGAGCACTCCTATTGTAATAACATTAACACGATCGAGGGTGGTACCCACTTGACAGGTTTCCGTACGGCATTGACCAGTGCCGTCAACAAGTACATCGCGGAAAACAAGATGGGCAAAAAGGCCGACACCCAGCTCACTGGTGATGATATTCGCGAAGGCCTCACCGTTGTCGTCAGTGTCAAGGTCCCACAGCCCCAATTCGAAGGTCAAACCAAGACGAAGCTTGGCTCCTCTGAGGTTGCTGGCATTGTGCAGGGGATTGTCTTTGGCAAGTTGGCGGACTTCTTTGCCGAAAATCCCACCGTCGCTCGCACCGTGATTGAAAAGGCCGTCTTGGCCTCTCAAGCTCGTGAAGCAGCGCGTAAGGCTCGTGAGAATACCCGTCGTAAGGGCGCACTCGAGGGTGGCGGCCTCCCTGGTAAGTTGGCGGACTGCTCCTCACGTAATCCAGCCGAATGCGAACTTTTCCTCGTAGAAGGTGACTCTGCAGGTGGTACTGCTAAGAGTGGCCGTGATCGCCGCACCCAAGCAATCTTGCCTCTGCGTGGTAAAGTCCTCAACGTCGAAAAGGCTCGCATCGATAAGATGCTGGACAATAATGAAATCAAGTCGCTGATTACTGCAATCGGTGGTGGATTTGGGCCAGATGATTTTAATCTTGAGAAGGTGCGTTATCACAAAGTCATCATCATGACGGATGCTGACGTGGACGGTGCGCACATCCGCACCCTACTCTTGACATTTTTCTTCCGTCAAATGCCTAAGCTCATCGAGAATGGCTTTGTCTACCTCGCCCAACCGCCTCTATACATGATCTCTCGTGGTAAAAAGGAAGAGTACATCGCCAATGACGAAGCACTCGGCCGCCGCTTGCTCCTGGGCTACGAAGGCGCCTCCCTTAAAAAGCCCGACGGCTCGGATGTCTACATCGAGGATTACCACAAGGCGCTTGAAATCTTGGTTACGCTCGAGGAAACGGTCAATGCGATCGCACGTCGTGGCGTGCCTATTGAGGCATTGCTTAAGACCTACGATCCTGAGAGCAAGAGCTTTGCTCGCTACATGACCGTCGTCGGCGATGCAGACCATGCGCAGTTTAATTTCTCCAATACTGAGGAATCTCTTGCTGCTGCGGCTAAGGATGCAGAAGCCTCCCTCGGGGAAGCCTTTGACCTACCGGAAATGCACGTTTCTGAATATGTGCCCAAGCACATGCATGCTTTCCAATGGATGGACATCTTTAGAGTCAAGAAGCTCTCCCAGCTCTTTGCTGATCTGCTTGAGCTCAACCTCGGCATCGCTCCAGTTAACTATTGCGTCAGTGAAATGCCGATCTTTAGCTTGATTGAGAATAATAAGCCAGAAGTGCCCGTTTACTCCCTTGAGCAACTCCTTAAGGAAGTCCGCACGCGCAGTAGCAAGGGTATCACCATTCAGCGCTATAAAGGTCTCGGTGAAATGTCCGCCAAGCAATTGGGCGAGACGACCATGGATCCTCATACCCGCCGCATGCTCAAGGTCAAGATCGAAGATGCCATCAAGGCCGATGAGACCTTTACCTTGCTCATGGGTGACGATGTCGAGCCACGCCGTAACTTCATCATTGAGAATGCCCTCAACGTGAAGAATCTTGACTTTTAAGTCAAGACGAATCCCCACAAAAAAAGCGTCGCTTAACCGCGGCGCTTTTTTTGTGGGGGTGAGCCAGCTCGTTAAGCTTGGGCAGCGGCTTGGATTTCCTTGATCCAGGTTGCGATACGGCTCTCGGTGAGCTCAGGTTGGTTGTCAGGATCAAGCGCAAGACCACAGAGAACCCCTTCTTGTTCAGCCTCCGACTCATCGTAGATATAGCCCTCTTTAGCCGTTTGGCCAATGAGCGTGGCACCTTGATCTTGAGCCGCATGGGCTAATGTTGACAAAGCATTGGCATAGGTCGTGCTAAAACCCGACTGATCGCCCGTGCCAAAGACCGCCACCTGGCATTTAGAGAGGTCTTGGGCTTGCAGCGTAAAGATCCCACTTTGCCAATCGTCTTGGAGATCGCCAAATCCCCAGGTCGATGACCCCAAGAGTAAGATGTCTGCCTGCCAATCTTGGTCTGTGGCATCGGAAATGTTGATAGCTTGGGTGCCTAAAGCTTGTGCGATGGTTTCAGCAACTTGTTGCGTATTGCCTGTTGTACTACCATAAATAACGTGAATAGATTTCATAAGGCTCCTTTTCAGAAACGAGGTTAGGAAACAGCGATGAGAGGATACCCCGCACGGGTATTCGAAAGAGGGGGCGTCGAGCATGTGCCACAGAACGAGACCTTGTGACGCAATGCCACCAAGTTTGTGAGATAGGATTCTACTTGGCGATGCTTGTCATAAAGGGCTTGGCTCATTTGTTCAATCTGACGATAGTAGGCCATCAAGGATAAAGATTCTCCAACAGGACCAAATATGCGCCAATCAGTTTTGACACCCTGCACGACCGAGGGCGAATGGCGCAACACAAATCCTTTGACATCCTTGAGGGGATACCCTAAAAAGATGCCGACTTCATGAGCAATGCCAGTGTCTTGGCAGCGATCGTAGAGATGATCGAGTACAGAATCGATGCCTGTGGGATAATCAAACGTCTTTAAAAAGTTCGCAATCTCAGTGCCTTGAAGCAATCCGTTGAGTGTCTGGGCTTGGTAAAACAAGATGAGGTGGCTTTCGGTGCTACTGTGAAGGGTATGATGAGACAACCCACATTCGATTAAGCCTGACAATTGACTATACTCGTGCCCACTACCATTTAAAAAATGGCGCTTGATGCGGAGTAAAACTGCAGGCTTTAAGCCGAGTCTGACTGCAGCAGTCTTGATCATGATCAGGCGGAGTAGGCGATGTTTTTTACGTGCACTCATTTGTTGCTCTCATAAAGATTAAGGGAGGTTTGTTAAGTGCTATGAACAATATCACAGGTGTGAGACATTTGTCAATAGTAAAAAGGTTGAAACGGCTAACAAATTACTTTGATTTCTTTATCCAGAGCGTCTTGTATTTACCCAAAAGAGTTGTATTACAAGTACTTGATGCTTTCCACCTACGTAAACCACCGCTATTAGAGTACGATGGACAAGGGCTCTTGAGGGTGGACTTTCGGATTTTTGCTTAAAAGAGTCGTAAGCTAATTGCCGAATGGATTATGAGGCAATCAGAGAGCTTTAGCATTGGGAAGGATGGAAGAGTCAGTCAGGTCGTCAGTCCATTAGGAGAGGTTAGAGCTGTTTGAGCTCGGCCTCTTCCGCGTGGGTGAGGACCTCAATCAAAATGGTCTTACCGCGGACAAATAGACCATGGACAGCCTCGTGTCCCTCCTTGTCGATGACGTCTAAGACGAGGTCGATCATGGCTTGTGTAATGCGTAGGCCTGGGATGAATACGGGGATTCCCGGTGGGTAGGGGACGAGTTGTTGGGAGGCGATGCGTCCTTCACTCTTGGCTAAAGGAATCAATTCACCATAGCATAGGGCGGCATCACGGGGTGAAACTGCCGGTTGGCCTGTGATGGCTTGCGTGATCTTTGCGTCGTCAGTCGATGGCTCAGGGCGACCAATCAGGTCGGCATGCTTGAGGCAAATGCGGTAGAGGTATTCGAAGTGTTCTTCGACTGTGCCCGCTGTAACGAGGAAGAGGACGGTGACCGGGGTGGCCTTTTCCCATTGGATGTGGGCCTTGATTAGCGCTTTTTTAAATGTAGTGCAGGCACCGACCGATTTGAATGAGAGGACCATTTTGAGTGGATCGTGGAGGTAGCCCTGCTCTTGGTATTTCGTCGATCCAGTGATAGAGGTGAGATTGAGGAAGCAATCATCGATGGGGAGCTTGCAGGCATCACAGACACGCTGCTTAAAGGATGCGACCCAGTGGAGGCGCTCTTCGATAATGCGCAATCCCTCAAGGCGCATCTGCACACCAGCAAAGTCAAGCGTGGCGAGTGTGGGGTAGTGCGGTGAAGTAGAGTGCCAGTAGCGTAAAACCTCGTGGAGATCGTGGGAGAATTTTTCGTAGGAGCCGTGACCATTGAGGGCGAAACGCTTTCTAAGCCAGCGAAATGCGCGATTTGATTCAGTCTCAAGGAGCATCTTAAATCGAGAGCTGACGTGGATCATCGATGCTTGGCTAAATGCTGCGAGGGCTTTGTGAGTGGATTGAACGGCAAAATGTGCGCCGATAATCTCGTTGACCGCATTGTATCTGACTTGCGTATTGTCAGGTAGCATGCGTGTGTAGTAGGGGTGAAATGCGAGGTAGGGCGCCCACGCCTCGTCAGCATAAAAGACAACCCCGACTTTTTCGCAGGCTTTTGCGATATCCCAAATCGGGTAGAGGATGCCCTCGTAAGTGCAGGTTGTGATAATGAGCATACGAGGCTTGTCTGCTGCAAGGCAGTCGGCATTGAGCGCTGCTACGATGTCCTCGTAGGCAATCGGCCCCCAAACGCGGAGGGTTGCGTTATAATTTGCAGGTAGATAATGGGGGATAGCCCCTGTCGTCACGATGGCATGGTGGACAGATTTGTGGCAATTACGATCAAGGAGGACGTGCTCTCCAGGGCGCAGCATGGTCATAAGCATCGCTTTATTGGAGGTGCTGGTACCATTGGTGACGTAGCAGCTTTGAGCAGATCCAAAGATTTCAGAGGTGAGTTTTTGCGCTTCTGAGAGTGGCGTGTGGCTGTCTGGGGTGGAGAGGTCGCCAAGAGAATGGACCGAGACAGAGAGATCCGTACGAAAGATCATATCCTCAAATGCATCATGAAATCCATGGAGGAAGTAGGACTTTTCAAAGGCATTACCATTATTGTGACCGGGAGTATGCCAATTTGTTCCTGCTTGACTTTGTACGTAGTGGCGTAGAGCAGTCCAAAATCTCGGTTGCCAAAAGCTAGTAAAGAGATGGGTGATGCGGCTTGGATAACGAAAGATCTCGTGATTTTTTTTTGTCCAGCGTCGAGCAGGGATGGGGACTTTGGGATGATCAGGGTAGGTGATGACGACTTTGGGGATGGCTGGGAAGTAGGTTAAAAACCACTGCGTGAGCGTCATGCCATCGAGGATCAGTTGGTTAAATGGAGTATTATCGATTTGGTCGTCGATGAGAAAGAGACAGCAGTTTTTGGCATTTTCAGATAGAAAATGTTGTTCACTTGACACCTTAAAGAGGGCAGTATCGAGGGCTTTTTCGCTAGAGACATCGATGAGGTTGAGCTGTGGGTAGTCGATGGGCGAGTCAAAGGTGAAGCACTCCTTGCAAAAGGAGCGAAAGGCATCCGAGAGGATGTACTCGATCTCTTGTAGCGAGTAAGCCATGTGATTCGTAGAATCATGTAGATAAAAGACCGTCATCGGTTTCATAGGGTGCCCTGGGTTAAAAAAAGCGGTAAGCCAGTAAGACTTACCGCTTAATTGTAGAGTGTTTTATTTGGAGTCTTCAGCGTGTAGCTTTTCGACGAGTGTGGCGAATCCTTTGACAAATTCGATACGATAGACCTCGATTTCCTTCGTATTGAGCGTGGGATCATAGACGTAGGTTTGACTGCGCATGACTTGCCCATGATCTGTGGTACGGTAGTAGATTGCAGGCTTATAGGCAGAGCCAGAGTCTTCAAAGACGGTCTGTTTGTAGATCCAGATCTCAGTCTTCCCCGTTTTGGTTTCACGGATGATTTTTTGCTGAGGTGATCCGAGGTAAAACCAAAAAGAATCAGCCGTGTCCCCCACGCGTAAATCGCCTTTTCGGATACGCTCTTGTAGGTAGATGGGCATAGATGAGAAGAGGACGGGCTTTTGTGCGATGCGATCTTCGATAGATGGCGTAGCGCAACCAACCATACCTAGCAGAGCTACTGCTACGATGGTTAATGCGCCAAGTTTACATGCGATCTGTCTAGACATTGGGGGCCTCGTTATTCGGGTTGATTATAGGCCCAGTTGAGCAAGGCCGTGCAAAAAGCATCTCTGTCACGATAGTTTTTATAGCCAGTAACGCAGGCCAAGAGTCTGCGGCCCTGTCTCTTGCAAGAGATTGTCACGCAAAAGCCACTCTTAGAGGTATAGCCAGTCTTGAGACCATCCACCCCAGGCACGCCTCTAAAGACGAGATTGTTGTGGTTCTTGAGCTCAGTTTGACCATTTCTAAAGGTGTCTAGCTTGGTCGAGCACCAATTCATGATCTCTGGGTAGACGAGGAGGCGTTCGCCTAAGACGACCATGTCATAGGCGGAGGAGGTGTTATTTTGCTTGGCATTCGTTTCGAGACCGTGCGAATTATAGAAAATGGTGTTCTTCATCCCGATTTCTTTCGCACGAACGTTCATACGCTTGACAAATGCAGTGATATCGCCGCCACCGAGAAATTCACCAACGAGGTAGGCCGAGTCATTGGCCGATTTGATCGCAATTGATTTAAGCAATTCACCCAAAGAGAATGTTTCCTTGGGGTCTAGCCAGACTTGCGATCCGCCGATGTCGTAGGCAGCTTTTGTTACCTTGATTGGGGTTTCGAGGGTAAGCTCGGGTACAATTTGCCTAGACTCCTCCGCGAGCAAGAGGGTCATCATTTTGGTCATAGATGCAATCGGGACCGGCGTGTGAGCGCCTTTGTGCCAGATGACTTGCCGAGTGTCAGCGTCTACAATAATTGCCGAGCGACAGCCTGATTCAGCTTTGAGGTTGAGCTTACCCGTTTTTGCTTTGTCGAATGAAAAAGGCCTATATAGGGTTTTTGTCGGTTGTGCCGGCTTGGTCTGCTTTGCTGCTGGAGCAGTCGATGTCGTCGAGGCTTGAGGCTTTGACTGCGCAGGTGCAGGGGTGTCTGTTGACTGCTCGGAGGCTGCTTGAGGCGTATCATCACTACCAGAGGCGATCCAAATGCCAAAAATTACCCACATCGTAATGGGGATCCCCCACCAGCGTACACGAGTACTGATGAGGGAGCGGCGTTGATCAGGAAGGATATAATCAGGCATGGAGACTCCTTGGGGGGCGTTCTCGATTAGACGTTAAATAGGAAGTGGACGACATCGCCGTCTTGCATGACATAATCTTTGCCTTCGACGCGCAAGAGTCCCTTTTCACGGGCCTGAGTTTCACCGCCCAACGTCACATAATCCTCATAGCCGACAACCTGGGCGCGGATAAAGCCGCGTTCAAAGTCTGTATGGATCACACCAGCCGCTTGAGGGGCAATCCAGCCACGGTGAATCGTCCAAGCGTGAGCTTCTTGTGGGCCGACGGTAAAGTATGACATGAGTCCCAGGGTGTGGTAGGCCTTGCGGATGGTGATGTCTAGGCCGCTTTCGGTAAGGCCATAGGCCGCCAAAAAGTCAACGGATTCTTCATCAGAGAGGCCGACGAGGTCGGCTTCCATAGAGGCGCAGATGGTGACCACGTCGCAGTTGTGGGCTTGGGCGTAAGCTTTGAGTGCTTGCACATGGGCATTATCGCCCTCTGCAGCCAAATCATCTTCGCCAACGTTAGCGCAATAGATCACAGGTTTGTCGGTCAAGAATTGCATTTCACGCAGGGTTGATTCGAGGCCGTCATTCTCACTGCGCACATAGGTGCGAATGGGGTTGCCGTCATTGATATGAGCCTGTAAGAGCTTCATGGCCTCGACCTCTTTTTGGAGAGCCTTGTCACTACGGGCTTGACGAGAAATGCGATCAAGGCGCTTGTCTAAGCTTTGCATATCGGCTAAGAGCAATTCGGTCTCGATGATCTCGATATCACGCACAGGATCGACAGAACCCTCGACGTGAACGACATCATCATTGTCAAAACAGCGCACGACCTCAATGATGGCATCCGCTTCACGGATATTACCTAAGAAAGAGTTTCCCATGCCCTCGCCCTTAGATGCGCCACGCACGAGTCCTGCGATATCGATGAAGTCGACAGTCGCATAGATGCACTTTTTGGAGTTGGCGATTTCTGCCAACTTGGGGAGGCGAGGATCGTGCACAGGCACGCTCGCTTTGTTGGGTTCGATCGTGCAAAAGGGATAATTCGCGGCTTCTGCATTTTGCGCACGTGTCAACGCATTAAAAAGTGTACTCTTACCGACGTTTGGGAGACCAACAATACCAACAGCTAAACCCATGATATGACTTCTTTCTAGTGATAACTCTATTTCAACTAACCATTTTTTCCGTAAGGCGGATCGCCAATGACGATGTCAGGCATGACGGGATCTGCGATGTGATCTGCCGCTTCGTCGACCGCCATTTTGTATTCAACCTCGGATGTTTTAAAGACCATCCACGCAATCATCAGCAAGATAAATCCACCACCAAAGGCGATGCTCCACAGCATTTGCCCTAAGACAGGCCATGCGGCAGAGGCTTCTGGGATGATACCGATGATATTGCCTACTGCCACGCAGGCCCAAAAAATAGCGATGCCACGAGCAATGCGACTGGCAATCCATGTTGCATGCACTTTGCTCTGGCCTCTCATTTGCAATGCCGCACGCAAGACGCGCCCACCATCCATTGGAAAGGCCGGAATAAGATTAAAGAGTCCCAGCATGACATTGATCGTGCAAAAGTAGATCACAGCCATTGGTGCTTGGAGGATTTGCACAGGATGACCTTGATAAAGGACCGTTTTCTCTGAGGCCAAAGGCTCGAGTAATAGGTAGGCGATCAAGGCGATCAGGAGCGAACATACCGGACCAGCTAGGGCCATGATTAATTCCTGATAGGGCTTGACAGGCATTTTGGTGATGGCTGCGCAGCCACCCATCATTTGGAGGGTGATGTCGCGCACCTTACCGCCGTAAGCCATTGCTACAAACGAATGGGCAAATTCATGCGCCACAATCGAGACAAGCAAGACCGCTGCAATGAGCAACCCAGTAAAGGGATTACCATTGACCAAGATGAGATAGCCTACCAAGATGAGCAACGATAGATCAATCTTAACGGGAATGCCTGCTAATTCAAAAAGTGTATATTGGTTCTTAAACATGTCTGATAGTATATACTAATCATGCTCCCTATTGCAAGCAAAAAAGCAAGAAATCCTTAATGGAATGATCTCCCCAAGCTATAGAGCGTAGGAATAACGACATTAGCACACGAAATGAGCTCGCAGATAGTTGGAGAGATTTGTCGACATAGAGCCCAACCGCCAACGCCCTGCGCAGCCCCCCCCCTGTTAGACTGCGAGCTTGCTCGCCACCAAAAGACCAAAAGACCGCAGAGAGCTAAGGGTGACCACATTCTGCATTTTACATTTAGCGGATTGGCCGCACCAAGAGCGCAGCGTTAAATCGCACCAGAGGCAAAAAAAGGCGACCGCATGAGAGCGATCGCCTTTTTGATTCATACTGTAATCGCTTACAGAGAGCGCGCTAGATCGCCTTGACCAAGATGGTGCAGGTGTGACCATTGATGTCTTGCTCCTTGCCGTCGCATGTGGCAAAGATGATCTCATCGCAGAGTGTCTCATCCTTAATATAAGCTTCGTTGGCAGAGACAGCCGCTTTGACATCCTCGTCAGCAACGATCGTCACGCTAATGCGCTGGGTGACTTCAAAGTCTGCTTCCTTGCGCATGGCTTGGATCTTAGAGACGCATTCACGCATGAGACCTTCGCTCACGAGCTCAGGGGAGAGGGCCGTTTCGAGGGCGACCAAGAGGCTGCCCTCAGCAGCGACGACAAGACCGTCACGAGGGGTGCGCATAATGGAGACATCCTCAGGGGTGATCTCTGCAACAGTGTCTCCGACGGAGATCGAGATGGCTTGACCTGCGGCCAAGTGACCAGCATCCTCATTGGAGAGCTTAGCCAATGCGCCAGCGGCAAGCTTCATTTGTGCGCCAAAGCGAGGGCCGAGCTTACGGAAGTCTGCCTTGATGGTCAAATTGGCGAGTTGCGTTTCATCGTGTCCGTAGACGATCGTCTTAACATTGAGCTCTTCTTGAATGATTGCTTCAAAAGGTTTGACGCGATCAGCGAGAGACTTGTCAGCCGAGACGATGTGCATGGCGCTGAGAGGCTGACGGATCTTGAGATCCTTTTCAGTGCGCAATTGGCGGCCGAGCTTGACGATCTGCTGGATCAAAGCCATGTCGGCTTCGAGGGCTGGATCACGAGCTGCGGTATTGGCCGTGGGGAAGGGGCACAAGTGGACGCTCTCTGGATCGCTTTCACCACGCAAGTTGGTGTAGATCGCCTCGGAGATGAATGGCGTAAAGGGCGCAGCGACCTTGCTCAACTGCACCAAGATGTAGCGCAACGTGCGATAAGCCTGGAGCTTATCGGTGTCATTCTGCGACTTCCAGAAACGCCTTCTGCTGCGACGGATGTACCAATTGGTGAGGTCTTCGACAAAAGCAACGAAAGGACGCACGGACTTTTGCAAATCGTAGTTATCCATGGCGGCGGTCACATCGTTGATGAGGGTCTCCATTGAGGAGATGATCCAACGGTCCAAGGCATGCGTACTCGTGGGCTGGGCGACTTCGGCTTCGTGGAAGTTGTCGACATTGGCGTAGGTGACAAAGAATGAGTAGGCATTCCACCAAGGGATGAGCAATTCACGCAAGAGCTGCTTGACTCCCTCTTCCGAGAAACGAAGATTCTCGGCGCGCACCACCGGTGAGTAGATCATATAGAGACGCAAGGCATCAGCACCATAGAGATTGACGACCTTGAGCGGGTCGGGGTAATTCTTAAGGTGTTTGGACATCTTTTTGCCGTCTTCTGCCAAGACGAGACCATTGACGACGACATTCTTATAGGGCGCCTTGTCAAAGAGTAAGGTGCCTAAGACGAGCAAGGTGTAAAACCAACCACGCGTTTGGTCGAGGCCCTCAGCGATGAAATCAGCAGGGAAGAATGCCTGCTCATTGCCCAATTGGCCAGGCTCAAAGGGATAGTGGCGCTGCGCATAAGGCATGGAGCCGGATTCAAACCAGCAGTCGAGGACTTCAGGGGTGCGCGTGTAGGTCTTACCATCACGAACGATCTTGATCTTATCGACAAAGTGCTTGTGCAAGTCGGTGACCTTTTGACCCGAGAGAGCTTCGAGCTCAGCAATTGAGCCCACGCAAATGGTGTCAGTCGGGTCGGTGTCGTTGATCCAAACTGGGATGCAGCTACCCCAAAAACGGTTACGGGAGATATTCCAGTCCTTGGCATCCTTAAGCCAGTTGGCAAAGCGCTTTTCGCCGACGTAGTCGGGTTGCCATTTGATGCCTTCGTTGTTTTTAATGAGGCGTTCGTGGAGGTCTTCAACCTTGACATACCAGGCATCGATTGCGCGGTAAATCAGCGGCGTGTCGGTGCGGTCACAGAATGGATAGCTGTGGACGATGGTCGCTTGGTGGACGAGTTTGCCAGATTGCTTGAGGAGCTTGATGATATCCTTGTCGCAATCTTTGCAGAAACGCCCGTGAAAGGCTTCTGGTGCGGGTGTCATGAAGTTGCACGATTCATCAAGGGGATCCTCAATGGTGATGCCGGCAGCCTTACAGACGCGGAAGTCATCCTCACCATAAGCAGGTGCATTGTGCACCAAGCCGGTACCATCGGTCGTGGTCACGTAGGCGTCGGTGATAACGACAAAGGCATTCTCTTTGTTTGCGTAGGTGTCAAAGATTGGCTCGTAGTGCATGCCCTTGAGGGCGGAGCCTTTGCACGAGTCAAGGCGCGTGTAGGATGATTCATCCTTAAAGACGGCGCTCAGGCGAGCTTCTGCCAAGACGTAGGTGGCACCACTGTCGTTGTCCTTGACGATGGCGTAGTCGATGTCTGGGCCAGCGCAGATGGCAAAGTTGGTCACGAGCGTCCAGGGGGTGGTTGTCCAGATGAGGAAATAGACTTCATCGCCCCAAGCAGCTGGGGCGCCTGCAGTGGCGCGGCAGCGCACGGTGACGGCGGGATCTTGCACGTCCTTGTAGTTGCTGCCAGCCTCAAAGTTGGAGAGCGGGGTGGAGAGTTTCCAGCTATAGGGCATGATGCGATAGGAGCGGTAGATGCGCTGCTGCTCCCAGAGCTGCTTAAAGACCCACCAGATGGTTTCCATAAAGGTCGGGTTCATCGTCTTATAGTCGTTGTCAAAATCGACCCAGCGACCAATGCGGGTGACGGTCTTGCGCCATTCATCCACGTAGGTGAGCACCATCGAGCGGCACTGTTCATTAAACTTATCGACACCAAATTCCTTAATGCCGCATGCTCCATTGACTCCGAGGGCGTTTTGTGCGAGTGCTTCGATTGGCAAACCGTGGCAGTCCCAGCCAAAGCGTCTCTCGACGGAGTAGCCGCGCATCGTTTGGTAGCGAGGCACGATATCCTTGATGATACCCGCAAGCAAGTGGCCGTAGTGAGGCAGGCCTGTGGCAAAGGGGGGACCATCATAAAAACGAAACTGTGGTGCTCCTTGGCGCTGTTCTAGGCTCTTTTTAAAGGTGTCATTTTGAGCCCAGACATCGAGGATCTTCTCTTCATTTGCGGCGAAGTTTGGGCGGTTGGATACGGGATTAAACATAGTATTTCTCGACTGGAGTATTTGAATAAAAGCATTGATCCTTGGATCAATTAGTGTGAGACTTATGGTGTAATGAATGGGTGCTTAGCCTAGGATTTGGAGGATAGCCTCGACAGAATCTGCCTCAATCATCGCTTGGCGTTTGTCTTCAGCAATAAGCACGCGGCTAATTTGTGCGAGGAATTGGATGTAGCGCGTATCTGAGCTTGGTGGGACGACTAAGAGCGTGACGATGTGGGTAGGTTGCTCGTCGTCAGCATCCGCATCGAATCCCTCTTTGTGCACGCCAATGGCACAGATGAGGTCTTCAACGGCATCGGTGCGGCCATGAGGCAATGCGATGCAATCAGTCATGACGGTAGAGGCGCACATTTCGCGACGAACGACCGCCTGCTTCACTTCGTCGCATTTATCGTCGGCAATGAGGCCTCTTTCGGTCATAGCATCAATCATTTCAGCGATGACGCTAAAGATATCGGATGATTTTAAGCTAGGGATAATCAACGCCTTGCCAAGCATGGTTTGATAATCGCTGACGGGTTTAGTTTGAGCATGTGAATCGTCTTGGTCCATAAGTGCCTCGAATCAGTTGTGGGTGATAAGTAAATTAAAGGTAGGGCGTACGGAGCGCCGTGTTGTGTAAGATGTCTGCCTCCAACAACGCATCGAGCTGTGTGACGATGGTGCCAGGTTTACCCGATTGGATGGCTTGCCCATTGACCTGGACTACGCTGACGACATTGAGCGTCGTGCCAGTGATGAGGACCTCTTGGGCGGCTTGTAAGATCTCGTGATGAATGGGGCGATACTCGACCCCAGAGACGAGACGGTGCTCAAGGGCTAGCTCGGCTACGCGGAGCATTGTTGTGCCTGAGAGAATCGTTTCGAGCGGGGGAAAGAGTAAGATGCCGTCTGCGGTGATCATACCGATATTCTCGGTTGGTCCCTCGGCGATTAGCCCGTCTGCATCGAGACCGATGGCGAAGTCGACGTTGTGGGATTCGGCTTCTTGCTTCATCAGCACATTGGGGAGGTAGTTGCAGTGTTTGGTTGTTGCAAAAAATGGCGGCTTGATGGGGACGGTACTTGTCATGACAGAGGCACCCTCGGGCTTACGCTTCATAAAGGGCATCCCCAAACCATAAACGACGATTGTCAACACCGTGCCAGCTGTTTCGGATGGCGACACACCCATACTCCCTGGCCCACGGCTGAGCAAAATGCGCACAGAGCAATCCTTTTGGTCTGCTGCGTGGAGGACTTCAAGCACGGTCTTAGCAATCGTGGCAATGCCGCCAGGGTAGGTGAGACCTACTTGTTTGGCACTACGGGCTAGACGGGCTAAATGACCATCGAGATTGTAAACGGCACCATTGAGACATTTAAAGGACTCAAAAACCCCGTCCCCACGGTGTACGAGATGGTCGTCTACGGGCAGAACCATGAGTGCTGGATCGAGCGTATAGCCGTCCCATAATGATGAATAAAAAGCATAATAGGGCACTTGATGAGCGACGCGAGATGCCGTTAGGGTCTCAACAAATGTCTCCTGATTAACCTGTTTCATGTGAGTATCTTGTCCTTATAAAAAGATCAACCACGCATCGTTTCGATACGTCCATTAATAATCTATTGATAAAATAGCAAAAAGAGGGACAAAGTGCAAGTGTAAAGTGCAGTATTCGCTCGCTTTTTTAGGGTTCTTTACTAGAAAAGAAGAATAACTCTCGACAGCTACAGCTCGCTGACGCTCGTCCTGTGGAAACGACCAGAGGTCGTACTGGGAGCTCGCTTTGCGAGCTCCCACATTCCACATTCCACATTCCACATTCCACATTCCACATTCTAACGGCTTGCTGCTTACTGCTTGGAGGCCTTTTTTTTGACAATCTTAACGAGCTTTTCGAGCCTCGGTCTGCAGTGGTCGTAAAATTTAATCCAGGCTGGGCAGAGTGCGGAGAGTTTGGAGGGGTCGCTGTGAGCACTGTGACCAACGCGGTTTTTAGGACAGTCTCCAGCACAAATGTCTGCATGGGGGCAGGTCTTGCACGCAACATTGAATTGGTGCTTGCGGGCGCCAAATTGCGTGTAGATTGGATTGTCAAAGAGCTCATCCCAGTCGTTCTCCATGATGTTGCCTAGTTTGTATTCTGGCTGCACATAAAAGTCACACGGGTAGACATCGCCATTGTGCTCGACGACGAGGTAGTTGCGACAGTCGCACCCAAGCGAACAGGTCGTGATTTGACCAAAGGCAAGCTTGGCCAAGATCGAGTCAAAGAGCCTGACTGAGACCTTTTCGGTATCGGTGGCATACCAGTAGTCAAAGATCTCACAGAGGAAATCCCCCCATTGCTCAGGTGTGATGGCATAGGGCGCTAATGATCCATCGGGCATGAATTCGACGCACTCAATAAACTGCATAAAGTTGGTTTTGAGCGTATCGCGGAGATAGGTGTAGGTGCCGATGGGATCGTTGACATTGGATTGGCTGACGAGCGTGAGGATATTGTAGTCTGCATGAGCTTGGTTGAGTGCATCAAGCCCACGCATCACCAGATGGTGCGAACCTGAACCGTCGATTTTTTTACGCCGTAGGTCATGGATGGCCTCAGGCCCATCAACACTCACCCCGACCAAAAAATGGTTGTCCGATATAAATTGAGCCAAGGATGGTGTCATGAGCGTGAGGTTGGTCTGCAAACTATTGCTGATGATTTGACCTGGTCGCTTGTAGCGGTTTTGCGTGGCGACGAGATTGCGGTAAAAAGCCTCTCCCATCATGAGCGGTTCTCCCCCCTGAAAGGCCATCGCATGACAAGGGAATGGCAACGCCTGAAAGCTCCTCACCAAGTGCCGCATGACCTCAGGAGCCATGCGATGCACTTTGCACTCGGGATAAAGCTCGGCTCGGTCGAGGTAAAAGCAGTACTCACAGCGCAGGTTGCAATCTGCTGAGGCGGGCTTGATCAGGAGGGAAAAGGGTTTCATGGTGCGCAGGTGGAGGGGTTAGGCTTGGGGCTGTCCTTGGGAAAGTGTCTTATGCTGTTGACAGCAGTAGGCAAAAAAGAGGCAGGCGGCAAAGAGGATTATTGCATAGCCCGCAAGCTCTGTACCCTCCTCAGCAACTCGCTTTACGGAGATGAGGAGCCCTGGGTAGGTCGAGAGGTCATTGTTGGCATCGACGGTTTTCAAGAGGTGTCTCCAGTTTTTCCCCATCCCATAGAGGCGGCTAAAGAAGAGAACAAATGTTCCGCCAATCGTGATTGCGCCCCAGCTCGGCGATTTGACATAGATCTTGAGCTGGTCGATGAGGGGGCGGAGATGGGTGAGGGCAAAATAGAGAGCCCAGAGTGCCACGCAGCTAAAGGGAATTGTCCATGAGAAGTACTTGACGACGGGGATGTCACTTTCCGTGAGCGTATCAAAGAGAAAATCATTTTCACGAATGATTGCCAAGATTGCAGGTGTCGTGAGTAGGTACGAGAGCTCCCGCATGGCGGGATAGATCCGACCTGCCCAAAGAAAGATAATCGCCGTCAAGGTCAAAAAGAGAATTTGTGACCATTCGACAATGCCTCCCTCACCAAAGGCTATTTGCGTGATTTTGTAGAGCAAGTCAGCCTTGAAAATAAGTGCTGCAACCACAAAAATGATAATCGCAAGTGCAACGAATCGTAGCTCATAAACGAGCTCAAGTAAATCTTTTTTATTGGCCTTAATTGATTGAATGATTGACATGATACACCTCGTCTGATTACTTGCTAACAGGGCGGAATTTAATACGCGTTGGTTTATCGGCATCATCACCGAGCTCCTTGCGGCGCATTTCGTGATAGTCGGCATAGTTGCCCTCAAACCAGCGCACCTGGCTGTCGCCTTCAAAGGCGAGAATGTGTGTGGCGACGCGGTCAAGGAACCAGCGGTCATGGCTGACGACCACCACGCAGCCGCCAAAGTCGGAGATACCCTCTTCGAGAGAACGCAACGTCCCGACGTCCAAGTCGTTGGTCGGTTCGTCCAAGAGCAACAGGTTGCCACCCGCCCGCAAGAGCTTGGCCAAGTGGACGCGGTTACGTTCACCGCCAGAGAGCACGCCGACCTTCTTTTGTTGGTCGCCACCCTTGAGGTTAAATCGCGAGCAGTAGGCTCGGCCATTCATCATGCCCTTACCAGCGAGATTGACATAGTCGCCACCGCCAGTGATTTCTTCATAGACAGTCTTATTGGGATCGAGCGCTTCGCGCGATTGGTCGACATAGGATGCTACGACGGTATCGCCGACACGCAATTCGCCACTTGTCGGGGTTTCCTTACCCGTGATGAGCTTAAAGAGTGTCGTCTTACCCGCACCATTGGCACCGATGATGCCAACGATGCCACCACGAGGCAAGGTAAAGTTGACATGCTCGAAGAGCACCTTGTCATCAAATGCCATTGACAGATCCTTCGCCTCGACCACGAGATTGCCCAACCGTGGGCCGGGCGGGATTTGGATTTTGAGATCGTCTTCGCGGACAGAAACCTCCTGCTTGACCAGCTCATCGTATCTGGCCAAACGCGCCTTACCCTTTGCACGGCGGCCGCTGGGTGAGGTGTGGATCCATTCGAGCTCTTCCTTGATCATCTTTTGACGGGTTTGAGCCTGCTTGGCTTGAGTGGCGACCATGGCTTCTTTTTGAACGAGCCACTGCTCGTAGTTCCCCTTATACGGATAGGTGCGTCCTTGATCCATTTCGAGGATCCATTCGGTCACATTATTGAGGAAGTAGCGATCGTGTGTGACGACAATCAGCGTGCCCTTAAAGCGCTTGAGAAAGGCTTCAATCCACGCAACTGAGTCGGCATCGAGGTGGTTGGTAGGTTCGTCCAAGAGCAAGACATCTGGATTTGAGATGAGCAAGCGACACATGGCGACACGGCGCTTTTCACCACCAGAGAGGACGCCAGCTTTGGCCGTCGGATTGGGGCAGCGGAGTGCCTCCATGGCCATCTCGACTTGGTGGTCGAGATTCCAGAGGTCTTGATCATCGATCTCGTCTTGTAGGCGAGCAACTTCGTTATTGAGCTTGTCGGCCTCTTCATCAGAGACATCCCCGCTGAGTAATTCCCAGATTTCGTCATAGCGCTCAAGCTTGGCTTGTGCACCTGCGACACCCTCCATGACACATTCTTGCACAGTCTTATTCGGATCGAGCTCGGGCTCTTGAGGGAGATAGCCGATTTTGGCATTTTTACCCACGACACAGGTGCCCATAAAGTCTGGATCGATACCTGCGAGGATTTTGAGGAGTGATGATTTACCCGAGCCATTCGAGCCGATGACACCAATGTGCGCGCCGTGATAAAAGGCTAAATTGACATCATCGAGGATGACTTTCTTTTCGTGGTGCTTGGTTACATTTTGCAGGTTAAAGATATATTCGCCAGCCATGGTAGTGAGTCCATATAAGAGGTTATGAAAAGCTCCCCACGCTTTGTCAGCATGAGGAGATGAGAAAACGGGTAAATTATTGAGCAGGAGTAGCCTTGTTAATGCGTTCGATCTCCTTGAGGAGCTGGTCACGGATTGTATTTGCCGGTTGCTTTTCTGCCGTTAGGGGCACCATTTTGCCCCAAAGCGGCGTGGTGATATTTTTAGTCTCACCACCAGTTTTCAAGAAATAGCCCCCCGCGACAGGACCCGCATCGATATTCATCGAGCGATTGCGGTCACCAGTAAATGTAGCAGCGGTCGATTGGTGCCATTTACCCTTTGCGTAAGCAGATGGGGTATAAAATGTCGCTTGGCGCACTTCCTTTTTGGAGGCGTAGTTGCGCTTAAAGTCCTCAACAAAGCTATGCGAACCGCTCAACGTCGGATTGCCACGAGCCGCCAACGTGCTAAAGGTCGCAATGCGCTTCCAGGCGGCTAGCTTGTTGTCGTAGATCCAGCCCGTGTAGGCCGAACGCCCCGCGGGTAGCGCGTGGCTCTCGACAGCCATGCGGATGCGTTCGCCGACCTGCCAATCGAGGTCAAACATCGACTTCCCGCCCGTACCCTCGCCACCAAAACGTGACACCTCGACATTGACGCCCTGATAGAGGACCTGGGTTTGCTCCTGTTGAGCGACCTTATTCGGATTAGCAGAGGCATCTTGAGGATTACCCGGCTCCCAAATAGAGAAAATCCCCTTACGCTTGCCATTGCCCAGCTCTTGGATCCCCATGTAGCCGACATTAAATCCCATCAGGCAAAAATAGGACCCCGGAGCAGTCGATTGCACCTCAGCCTCGATGTAGATCAAGTTAGAGGTGGGGAGGCCAGCATAGCCACAATGGATAGACCGCGCCTGGCGCTGAGTCTCGATGCGAATCTCACGCTCCAGCGGGGTGATTGGTTCTTGAGGCTTTGCCATCAGAGAGGTTGCTGACAATAAGCCCGTAGTTAACAAAAGGGTGAATAGTTTCATGCGGAGGATCCTTTATAGATATAGGTTACACAGAGAGTCAATTTACACACATTAACTGCTTACTAATAAGCAATACCCATAAGATAGCAAATTACAGCAACAAAAGCAAGCCCAAAAGGTTTATATTTAGCTTCTTGTTTAATTTTACTGGCTCGCTGCGCTCGCAGGCTCGCTTATGGCTCGGTGATGGGAGCATAGGTGGCTCCGCCGTCCGCTCGAGTTTAGAGCTCGAGCTCGAGTGTTTGCTGCCTGTTGCTTGTTGCCTGTTGCGGCGAGCTTACTCGCCTTAGAGCGGCACCGCAGGCGCTCTTCCCCCTCGCCAAGAGTCAGCTGACCCTCGCACCAACCTTAGCTGCCCATCGAATCGCTCATTAGCTGCCCCTCGATAGCCTCCTTATAGAGGGAAGTCGCCCTTCATTATATAAGGAGCACACTCTTCCCTCACAGGAAAGATGCCGCTCCCTGTGATGGAAGCAGACGCTCCCTATGAGGGAAGCAGATGCTCCCTGTGATGGAAGCAGACGCTCCCTATGATGGAAGCAGATGACGGACAGGGATCTTTGTGGTCAGAGGCAGCTACGCTACCGAGTAGACTGTAGGCAATGAACAGCCCAGGCTGCTTCCTTCAGCCTGACAATTCAGTCGCTCGCTCTGCTCGCTAGGGGGGGGTGCTGCGCTTGTGGGACTGCCAATAGGGGCTCTTTGGGGTGTGTTTAACGCTATGGATGCTGATTTTAAGCGGTTAGAAGTGCGCGGCGGGGAAAATAATTGCGGTTTCGGGCTTTTTAAGGTTGCTTTTTGGAGGCTGTTTTTGCTACTATAAAGGCGTTTTATTATTTGAGGAGCTTTTGCATGAGTCGTTTAGCCTATTTGTTTCGCCGTTTGATGTTAGTCATCCCGACCTTTTTTGGGATTACGTTGATTTGCTTTATGCTGACGCGTATTTTGCCTGGTGGACCTGTTGAAATGCGCATGATGCAATTGCGTGGCATGGGCGGTGGCGGCGAAGGCGGCGGTAGTGCATCCTCTGTGATGGTGTCCGCCGATCTAAAAGAACGCCTCAACAAGCAGTATGGTTTTGATCAGCCCATCTATAAGCAGTATTGGAATTGGGCGTATAAGAATAAGCTTGGCATGGCGATGAAATCCTATTCGTATCCCGATAAGACGGCGTGGGAATTGATCAGTCAGCGATTTCCAGTATCTCTGTGGTTTGGCTTGACGGGCTTTTTCTTAACCTATTTAGTGTGCGTGCCCTTGGGGATAGCCAAAGCACTACGTCATGGCTCGACCTTTGACTTTTTGTCCAGCGTTGTGGTCTTTATAGGCTATGCGATTCCTGCATTTGCTATTGGTATGTTGCTCAAAATGTGCCTCTCTGGGACGGTTGACACCATGTGGGATATCTTTCCGATTGGTGGATTCCAATCGATCGAAGCGACTAAGGCGGGCGGTTTGACGCTCTTCTTAGACCGAGCCTATCACATGGTCTTGCCGATTATCTCCTATATTATGGCAAGCTTTGCGATGCTGACGATCATGATGAAAAACTCCCTCATGGATCAAGTTTCCTCAGAATATGTGCGTACGGTTTTGGCGAAGGGTGCCTCTCGTAGTCGTGCAATCTGGGGCCATGCCTTGCGCAATGCGTTGATCCCGATTGCGACTGGGTTTGGCTCGGTGCTGGGCTTGCTCTTTGCGGGGTCAATCATCATCGAGACGCTCTTTGAAATTCCCGGTATGGGGCAGCTCTCCCTCTCCTCTATCACGAGCCACGACTATGCGGTCTTTATGGCCATGCTCGTCATGACTGCGAGTATTCAGCTCTTTGGTAACCTCATCTCTGACTTTTGCTATATGCTGATTGACCCGCGTATCCATTTCGATTGAGCGAGTTGATCGCTGTGCGAGTAGGTCTTGCCTTTGGGCCTATGGTAAGACCTACAGTCTGCATGCCACAATCTACCTTCAAGGAGGCGTAGCCTCCGTCTTATGAATCCCACCCTGCAAGAAAAGCTTCGTCATCTCCCTGAGAAACCGGGGTGTTACCTTTATCGTGACCATAAAGGTACGATTATCTATGTCGGTAAAGCGATCAATCTACGCCGACGCGTGCAGAGCTATTTTCGAGCCTCGACGCTTAAGACCGCCCCGCCCAAACTGCGCAGTTTGATTCATCACATTGAGGATCTTGAGTACCGCATCGTGCGCAACGAAGCCGAAGCCCTCCTCACCGAGAGTGCGCTCATCAAGCAGTATAAGCCTCACTTTAATATCGAATTGCGCGATGACAAGCGCTACCTCGCCCTCCGAGCAGACCCAACAATGCCCTATGGCCGTCTAACCACGTGTCGATTGATTCGCAATGATGGTGCGCTCTATTTTGGTCCATTCCCATCTGCTACCGTTGTCAAAGCAACGCTCGATTTTACCGAAAAGCGCTTCGGTCTGCGCAAGTGTCGTGACATTGTACCCTCCGAGCAAACTCACCGCCACTGCTTGGCTGACGTGATTCGATTTTGCAGTGCACCATGTCTGGGTCGCATCAGTCAAGCGGACTATCGCAAACGCTTCGATGCGGCGTGTGCCTTTCTTCGCGGAGAAAATCCCGAAATCATCGAGGAGGTTCACCAAGAGATGATCACCGCCGCGGCGGCAGAGAAGTTTGAAAGGGCGGCCATTCTTCGCGACACCTGGCTAGCCCTTAAAGGATTCCTTAAAGAAAGAGGCCACGCACGTCTCACGCCACTGCATCGCAACGATGCAGAGCCTGGCCTTGCCGAGCTAGTCACGCATCTCAACCTGCCTCAGCCCCCCCATGTGATAGAGTGCTTTGATATCTCGCACCTGGGTGGCTCGCACATGGTCGCATCCATGGTCGTGAGTGTCGATGGCGTGCCTGACAAACGCCGCTACCGTCGCTTTCACATCCAGAGTCTTGACCAGATTGACGATCCTCGGGCCATTGAGGAGGTCGTTGGGCGGCGTTATCGGCGGCAACTTGATGAGGGCAATCCATTGCCTGATTTGATTTTGATTGATGGTGGCATTACTCAGCTACGCGCTGCACGGCGGGCCTTGCATGCTCTCAATCTCGATGAGATCCCTTCGATCGGCATCGCAGAGCGCTTCGAAGTACTCGTCCTTGACAAGCCTGAGAGGCAAGAGCTCTTTCTCCCACGTGATTCGTCGGCACTCCTCGTGCTCATGCGTTTACGAGACGAAGCCCACCGCTTTGCGATTACCTTTAACCGCAGCTTGCGCACCAAAGCAATCCGAACCTCGCTATTAGACGAGATTCCAGGCATAGGAGTCAAGCGTAAAGCACAGCTCTTAAAAGTATTTGGCTCGATTGGTAAGCTCGCCCAAGCCACCGAGGCTGAGCTGGTTGCCCAGCCTGGTATTACCCCGCTGCTTGCTCAGGAAATCATGCGCACACTCTCGAGTAGCCACGCCCAAGATATTCTTTAAGGGCGCTTGGCGCATGCATTGAGGTGCACGGGATTGGGCTGATTAGGCTAATGAGTCGGCTAGAGTGAGGTTAAATAGCGTGGCGGCATTGGCCGTGGTGAGCGCTTCAAATGCCTCATTGGTCATCGCGAGTTGCGCAGCAATGAGTTGGGCGGTGTGCCGCACGTAGGCGGGTTGATTGACCTTGCCTCGCATGGGGACAGGCGCCAAGTAGGGCGAATCGGTCTCGACGAGCAGGCGATCCTTAGGGATGTATGAGATCAAATCTCTGAGCTCATGAGCATTGCGAAATGTCACAATCCCACTTAAGCTAATGTAAAGTCCGCGGTCGAGGAGCTGCCGGGCAAATGTTCTGTCTCCAGTAAAGCTATGGGCGACGCCGCGTTTGTCCAGTGAGAGGGTCTGAGGCTGGACTTGGTCGAGCGCGGCGAGGGTCAGATCATTGGCTTCGCGGGTGTGCAGGATAAAGGGTTTCTTGAGGCTGTCTGCCAACGCCGCCTGCGCGCAAAAACGGTTTACTTGAGTGTCGTGTTCGTGTGGGTCATGTGAGTAGTGGCAATCAATCCCCAGCTCACCGATTGCAGTGAGCGATGGTGCGAGCGTCGAGAGGTGGGCGCAGATGGCATCGTCAGATTCTGGGGTGCCATCAACTTGCCACTGGGCTGCGGGTGCGGAGGCATCAAAATCTTGACACAGGGTTGACCAGTCAAAACCACAGGCAATAAAGAAGTTATTAGCAAAGTGTGGCAAGAGGCCAAGCGCGGCTTGGTTGGCCAATTGAGACCCGCCAACGGCGATGACCGCAATATGGTCGTGGAGGGCGTGGGTGACGAGAGATTGAGCCTCTGCATCAGCAGAGGCAAAGTGGGCATGGGTATCGATAAGCATGGGGGGAACTAGTCTTTTAATAGTGGACCGGCGAGGCGGAGTTCTGTGAGTTTAAAGGCGCGAATGACGCCGGGCGAGAGTTCGAGTTTGATTGCGGTGGGGGTCTTTTCTATCAAGACTCCATTTATGCGGGTGCGCTGGGCTGTGATCACAAAGTAGTCTGGCGTAAAGATGCGTTTGAGGGCGACCTTTTTCGAGATGGTTCCACCGCGTTTAATGTCGACCATGATCATGGTGGGTGCGTGTTGAGGGGCGGAGACTTTGATCGCGTGCTTGCCAGAGGTGAGGATAAAGGATGTTGGCTCCGAATATGTGTCATTGTTTCCCGCCTTGGTCTTGCCGAGGACGTGATCGCCAATGGAGAGGGTTGCCTCTTGGGGGATCGTTTGGAGATAGAGTGTGCCCCGATCGGTAGCGATGCGAAACTCTTCAGTCACAGAGGCGTTGGGCTTGAGGGTGATTTCTCTAAACATGGGGACAAAGCCAGCCTTTTCAACACGGAGGCGGTAGGCACCAGGCTTGAGGCCGTTGAGGGTCAAATCGCTGACGCCTTTAAATTCGCCATTGACGTAGACTTTGCATTGGGGCTCGATGGTGTGAATGGTGAGTGCGGAGGGTTTGGGGCGCAAGGTAATGGCGTCCATCTTGATGACTTGACCCGCATTGAGGGTGACGGTGTGCGTCTGGGGCTCGTAATGCTCTAAGTGGATCGCGAGGGTGGTCTTACCGACGGGGACTTTGTTGATCTCGCAAGGCGTTGTGCCGATTGGTGCGCCATTGACGATGACGGTGGCACCGTGTGGTATGGTGTCAAAGGTGATCTTACCAGAGTTGGTGAGCATGTTAACAGCTTTGTGAACGGGCTTGTTGAGCGTCAGATCGACCAAGGTGCGCGTATCCAAAAAGCCATCCGCTCGCAGGGTGAAGTAGTGCTTGTCGGCGGAGTATTCGAGAGAAGAAAAGGGCGTGTCGCCAATGTATTCGTCATCCTTAAAGATCTTAGCCGGGACTGTGGAGGTGATCAAAAATGGCACACACGTTGGGATGAGGGTTACTTTGAGATGGGTGGGGCGCTCCTCGTCTAGTGGAATAATCGCCTGGTAGGGTTGGTAGCCAGGGGCAATCAGCTTGACGATTTGGTTGGCTGATGCGCTGAGGTTTTTAAAGGTGTGTGTCGTCTCGATCTTGGGGGATGGCCTCTGATAGTTGATCAAGCAGGAGGTCGGAACGTTGGTCTTGATCGTTAATACTGCGGCGCAAAGGTACTGCGAGGCAGCCATGAGGGCGATAAGGAGTAAGGTGTATCGTGATTTCATAGTTGGCTTCCTTAGGGGCGTTTGGTATTCATCGCATTAATACGGCTGAGCTCGAGCGCAGACTGGATATGGCGATCGTCATTGCGATCAGGGATCATTTGTAGGATGGATTTTAGCGCTTGGCATGCCTCATCATACCGCTTGATGTTGCGCGATTGGGTGGCCGTAAAGCGCAAGGCTTTGTACTTTTCGGTAAGCTCGTCCTCGGCTATTTTGAGCTCTTGTCTCGCTGGTGTGAGGAAGGTTGGCTTGGGTGTGAGAGCCTCGGCGTCTGCAATGGCAAGCTTGTAAGAATTGATCGCCTCAAAGAGCCTCTCTGGCTTGGCTTTGCGCTGCTCATAATAGCGGATTGCCAATTGGTATGATTTGTTGGCTCTGCTCAGGAGCTCGACAGGGGAGAGTGAGAGGCTCCAGATATCAAGCTTGTCAGCTGCAAAAGCCTCGATAAAATCACAGATCTCTTTAAACGCTTTAGCTTGTGCGCGGTTGAGCCTGGTGGAGGTGTAGAGGTTTCTGCCGATCGCCAAAGCAAGAGACTGCTTGTCGATGTTGACTAGGTTTTGCGGGTGGTCTGCGTAGAGAGGCTTGAGCGTATTGAGTGGGAGCTTGGTCAGCTCGGTGATGAAGCGGGTGACATCAGCCTTGGAGAGTGCACAGTGCTTGTGGTGCTCGCGGCCTTTGTCGGCAATCGTGTAGATGTCGGCAGCCATCTTGCCATCGCTGGTGAGCGAGAGACGGTAATCAAAGATTTCGTGCTCTCGTACTTTAATGCGTGAATAGCTGAGGTCAATTTTATCCTGATCTGGATGCTTAATCGGGGTTACTTGCGTTTGCTCGGCAACGGGTGCTGGACGAGCAAAGAAAAATGCCGATCCCAGAGCAATGAGTGCGATTGCACCTAGAGCATAGAGTAGCGGACGGATGGTCTGTTTTTTGGGGTCGTCCTCTTGGGATGTTTCATTGAGACCCAAATTGATGTCGGAGGTTTGGGAGAACGCATCCTCGATGGGGTTTTGCGTGGGGGGGGCACTGGGGGAGATGGTTTGTTTGAGTGGGCTCGTTTTCTCGCTGATTTGCAGCTCGGTCTCGCCAACGCTAATGACGCATCCAGGCAAGAGAATCGTTTCACTCGTGATCTCTTTACCATTGACACAGGTGCCATTGGCACTATCCAAGTCCGAGACAAAGAGAAAGTCCGCCGCGATCCTAAATCGGCAGTGTTTTCTGGAGAGCGAGAGGTCATTGATGGCAAAGGCAACCGAGTCGAGTCGACCGAGCTCGCCGCCAGTTTGTGGCACATCAAATGTCTTACCCGCATCTGGACCGCGAGTAATGGTGATTATGTAGTTTTTCATCAACAGGGTTCCTCTAATTCTGGCATTAAACCATGGACTTTAAGACTTGAGAAATGATCGGCCCAAGCAACATGATGATTGTCGCTGGAAAGATAAAGAGCAAGAGCGGCCCGAGCATCTTAGTGGGCGCTTCATTGGCGAGCTTTTCGGCGCGTTCAAACCGCTGCTGACGCATTTGGGCCGACTGGATACGCAGGATTGCCCCAATACTGACGCCCAAGTCATCGGCTTGGATGAGTGCCGTGCAGATGCTTTTGAGCTCTGGGAGGCGGATGCGGGTTGCGATATTGTGCAGAGCCTCTTTACGCGTGGTGCCAATCTGAATCTCGCAGATCATCCGGATGAGCTCTTCGTTAAGTGGGTCGAGCTTACGATGCTTGCAATTGCGCTGCAAGGCGCTGATAAAGTCCATACCGGCCTCAACGGAGAGCGTGAGCAAATCGAGGACAAAGGGCAAGGCGCGCAAAATTGATTTGTGGCGTTTTTTAAGTGCTTGCCGCAGCCAGGCGAGGGGGTGCACCCAGAGCGCCAAGATGCCAATGGATAAAAAGAGCCCCCAGTTATTTGAGATGATCAAGGCATCAGCTGGGCTATCCAAGACGAGCGACTCGATGAGGGTAAATAGCTGTAAGATGACAAACCAGACAATCCCCCCGACGCATGGGATGAGGAGCTTGAGCGCGATGAATTCATACCCCGTGAGTAACCCCTCAAATCCTGCTGCCACGAGCTGCCAATTGGCCGTCTCGACACTCTTTTTCATCGAGGGATGATGCGTGAGGCGATTGAGATTGGGCACAAAGGGTAAAAGTATTTTAAAGAGGAGTGGTAGTGCTCGCGCTTGCTTGCGGCCGTCGGCAAGGGTCACATAGGTGATCTCAGTCGCCTGCTTGAGGATATACCAGCCTAGGCCTCCTGATGAGATGAGCCAAAAGCATAGTGCAAGGTATTTCAGTACAGTCATTATCCACTCCTAAATGTCAATCGTGACGATCTTTTTGATCATTAAGCCACCGAGTACCACTAAGATCACAATGACCCCGATCACGCAGACCCCCACAGTGGAGAATAAAAATGGCTTCATCATGCCCGGTTTCATCAAGAGCATGCCTAGACCGAGTAAAAATGGCATCGCACTAAGCATGATACCTTGGAGACGCCCTTGGGCAGTCAAGGTCCTGATACGCAATTCGATCCGCTGGCGGCCACGAATGGTCTCGGCAATCGTGTCGAAGATTTCTGTGAGGTTGCCACCTGTTTTGCGGGCAATGTCGATCGCGGTCACGACCAATTCGAGATCTTCGCTAGCCACACGTGTTGCTAGACTCTGGAGGGCATCGCTAAAGCCTACCCCGACACGTAGCTGCTGGAGAAAGACTTGAAACTCTTGGGCAATGGGGTTGTTGCCGGTTTCGACGATCGCTTCGATCGCTTGGTTGATGCTAAAGCCCGCACGGAGCGCATTGGCCATCGTTGCGAGCGCTTCGACGAGCTGGAGGTTAAAGGTGTTGCGGCGCTTTTGGGTCAGATATTTGATGACGTAATTGGGTAGGTGAAAAGCCCCCCCACCTGCTGCCGTACCCAAGCCAAGCCCCAAGAGGAGCATCCCAGGTGTACTGGGGTTAAAGAGCGGTGCTGCAAAGAGTAAAAACGCCACCGCAGCCAGCGCCCAACTCAGCTCGACGAGCTTTTTGGCCGGGATAAAAAGAAAGATATCCTGCAACGATTTGTCGATGGCATCTTCATAAGTGGAATTGTAGTTTTGCGCACCCTCGACAAAGCTTTGGGCGATGGCGTAAGCCAACCCACCAAGCGAGAGCGCAAAGAGGACACATGCGAGCCAAATCATGACAAAGCCTCACCGTCTGGATTAAAGATCGCCGCATCGAGCTCAATGCCCCGAGCGCGTAGCTGGTCAAAGAATGTCGGCACGCCTCCTGTTGGCTTAAATTGCCCAATGATCTTACCAGATTCAGAGAGACCCGTTTGCTCAAAGGTAAAGAGGTCCTGCATGACGATTTGGTTGCCCTCTTGTCCGACGACCTCACTGATCGCTACGACTTTACGTGAACCGTCGCTCATGCGAGATTCTTGGATAATGATATCGACCGCAGAGGCGATTTGCTCGCGAATCGCTCGACTGGGTAAATCCATCCCAGACATCAAGACCATCGTCTCCATGCGCGAGATCACATCTCGCGGGGAATTGGCGTGGACGGTTGTCAGTGAACCATCGTGGCCTGTATTCATTGCCTGGAGCATGTCGAGCGTTTCACCGCCACGACATTCACCGACGATGATACGATCCGGGCGCATACGCAGTGCATTGCGCACTAAATCGCGAATCGTCACCGCTCCGCGGCCTTCGATATTGGCGGGGCGTGATTCTAGCCGTACGACGTGGGGCTGATTGAGACGCAATTCTGCGGCATCCTCGATCGTGAGAATGCGTTCGGTCGAGGGAATAAAGCTACTGAGCAGATTGAGTAGGGTGGTCTTACCAGAGCCAGTACCGCCAGAGACGATGATATTTTTACGCATTCTGACGCAGATACTTAAGAAATCCGCCGCAGATTGCGTCCAGGTGCCATAATTGATAAAATCTTGCACCGTCAAGACGCGCTTGGCGAATTTACGAATCGTAATACACGGACCAATCAAAGAGAGCGGCGCAATAATCGCATTGACACGAGAGCCATCGGCCAAGCGCGCATCTACATAAGGTTGACTCTCGTCGATCCGTCGTCCGAGAGGGGCGACGATACGCTCGATGACTGCCACAACCGACT
Organism: uncultured Lentisphaeraceae bacterium; assembly: GCA_964478335.1. Taxonomy (GTDB): domain Bacteria; phylum Verrucomicrobiota; class Kiritimatiellia; order RFP12; family DVOR01; genus CAYZIC01. The sequence continues at coordinate 44,390 of CAYZIC010000005.1, forward strand.
CGTCATCCATAAAGGTCTGATTGGTGAGCGTGAGCTTGCCGTTGGATTCGACATAGACTCGGTCTGGGCCATTGATCATGATTTCTGTGATGGAGTCATCGTCAAGAAAGGCCTCAATCGGCCCCAAGCGCATCGACTCATTAAAGAGCTCATTTTGGATCTCGATAGGATCAATGTCCGCAGGCAAGTTGCCCTTGCTGACGATGTTATCGACGATCTCTTTGAGAATGTCTCGTACCCGTTGCTCGAGCTCGGCAGTAGTCACCCCTGAGGCCGTTAAGCGCTTGAGCTCAAGACGTTGGATCAAATGGTCATGAATCTGATGCTTGACTGCGACTCGCCGCTTGCGCAAGGCTATCTCCATCGGGGAGAGTTTGGGAGCTTCGGGGACTCGTTGTGGCGCGGGTGGGGTGGGGGCCTTAGTGGGCGTGGCGGGCTCCAGACTGGGGGGCAGCGCATCGGCTACTACGGGGGATACCCTAAAAACAGAATCACCAATCGAGACAAGCGCCGTCGCATCTAGGCGCATTGGCTCAATGACAGGGGCTCCATTGACCTGCGTGCCATTGGATGAATTGAGATCCTCGATCCAAACGGAGTCAGGCGTTACGATCAAGCGTGCGTGCTGCTCGCTGATGCTGGCATCTTTGATTGTCACGTCAGCTTGGTCGCTACGACCTAAGATCGTGCTCCCCTCGGTGAGACGTCTCTCGACAATGTGCTGACCCAATACGGCCAAGGTGATGATGTAGTCCATAGTTCGCTCCTTGAGACACCTAGTTGGCTTGTCGTTTGCGTAAAATCTTCTTTTGACGAATATCATTGAGCGATTCAAGCGTCTTGCTGATATGGGTGAAGTTCACCTCGGGTAGAGCCTTTTCGTAAGACATGTCCTCTGGATTGCGCAGAGAAACCGCCAACCGACCGCGCATTTGCTCAGCAAAGATCAAGACTTCGGCCTCATGTGGCGACACCTCCAAAGTCAATGTGCTGTAATTCGTTGCAGCTTGATTGGCCGAATAGGCTGTATTGCGCCCCGTCGCCAAGACCGAGACATCCTGCAAAATGGTCATCGTCACCAATTCAGATTCCGTAGGGTTGGCCTTAGACGGGAGGGAGAATGTCCCAATCACATCGACTCGATCGGTTGGACGCACCATGCCCGAAACAGCCGATGCGCCCCCCACATTAATAGAGATTGCGCGCATGTGAGACTTGAGCTGCGTCGAGAGGCCTCCATCAAAAAGGTTTCCACCCTCGATATCTGTCCAGAGGAGGGGACGCCCACGCTCTACTCCTTGCGCTAAAGACCGCCCCACCAAATTGAGGGCGATGTTGGCCTCTAGGCGGATCACATCCCCACGCAGCGAACGCTCCGGAAAGCTCGCCCGCCCCAAGTCCGACATCTTGAGCACCGTCCCCTCGACCAAAGGCGCCGTCAAGACCACGACCTCGATCTGCTGGTACTGCTTTTGGAGCTTGAGCCTTTCATTTAAGAGGGCCTGTTCCTTTGAGCGGATATACTGACTTGAGATAAATGCCGCCAATAGACCAATGATCACCGAGGCGATTAGGATAACCTTTTGCTTCATTCGATTCCTCTTTCCTTTAATAATAAGATCAGCCGATTATGTTCGGGCTGATTGGCATCTTCATAGACATGCGCCACCAGCGACTCACGCCCTTTGACAAATGTTGGCTCTGAGGCCAGAATCTGTTTAAATCCCCGCGCCGCCATTTGCTGCGCTACCTCCTGGTAAATGAGAGCCTTTGTGCCTAGAATATGAGCAGAGAGACAGGTCACAGACCGCCCCTCGATAGATAAAATCGGCTGCGCTTGATTAACACGTGGCAAGGTAGTCGGGTAGGTCGGTACCGTTGGGATCGCCCCTCGGCAGACAAAGAGCATCGTTGCCCCCCTCAGTGGAACAAGGAGCGAAATCAGCCCATCTCCCTTGACCAGCGTCGAAAAAGACGACGAGCCACGCATTTTCAAAAAAGGCAACTCATTGGCCAGCTGAGCACCATCACGCAAAAAGCCAAAGATTTCGACCTGGGCATGACTGCCATTGATGAGCATTTCTTGCGAATCGAGGCATACCCCGCCAGCCCGCTCAATTTGGCCCGACACATCTCCCCGCATACGCAGGTAAACCCGGGCACCAAGTCCAGAAACCAAGAGTATACACAAGACTACCAAAGCCCAGCACCAACGAGATCGCATCACTTAAGACCCCCAATCGATGGATAGTAATAACGATCCCGAATCAAGAGCGTTTCCTTAAAATAGATCTGATCCGCAAAAAAATCATCCAGCTTTAAGCGAGACGACACCCGATAACCTCGTAAGGCAAAAAGATCCTGTTGCGCATTGGTTGCCACACGCACATCCAGCTCAGAATGGCTCAACTGCGAGGTTTGAGGTAAAGTCCCGCTACGCTCACCGAGCATGGCTTCATCAAAGTCCTTGAGAAAAACCACCTCTCCCTCATCATTGCCAACCAGAGGTAAGTTATCGTCGTTATCTCCCTCTGTAGGGAGATTCTCTGCCAATGCCCCCATTGCCAACGACACCCGTAGCTTTTCCCGTACCTCTAGCCGAGAGCGAGAGATCTCAAAAAGTTGAAACGCCGAAAAGAAGACAATCAAAAAGAGAAACAGAGCAATGATTAATTCAGCCATTGCCTGTCCAGATAAAGATGGAGTTTTCGAAATCGAAGTTTTCATATTTAGTATGAAAATAAGTATGCCTTAAAGGAGCCGAAAAGTCAAGGCCAAAATCCTCGAATGTTGCTAGCAACCTCGCAAATAGGGCATCTGCGACGCAAATGTGGCCGTCAAATGATAGGGGCGGACAAAAAGGGTACTTGTGCTATATTCGCAAGACTCATGGCATGAGCAAATCATCTATTGTTTGCGTTCGCACTAAAGATACGAGAGTGGTCAGCGTGTTTGGTCTTAACGTGACGAAAGGAGCGAGCACAAACGCTCGACCGTAGGCATCTGAAAACGGCGAGTTTGCTCGATACATTCGGCAAGCACAATGAGGCTCAAAAGAAAATAATCTTAGCTTTAGGGCTTTATACTTCTATTTTTTGCTCTTTGGTACCCTTTTGTCCTTGCAGTTAATGGGTAGCTGTGGTATCTTTATCTTATTGTTAATGGCCTAAGTGGCCTAATATTTGTATAAAGGCTTTGTGACTATGTTTGAAATCTCTGATTCTCTTAAGGGGAGAGACCTCTTAAATATCCGTTCTTTAACTGATCATGAAATGCTCGAAATGATCGAGTTGGCTTTGGCGCTTAAGGCTCGTCGCCAGGCTGGGATCCGTGGGGAGCTACTCCATCGCAAGAATATCGCTTTAATTTTTGAGAAAAGCTCGACACGTACGCGCAATTCGTCCATTATTGCTGCTCAGGATGAGGGGGGCTTTGCCGAATACCTCACGCGTCCTGATATTCACTTTGGTGCAAAGGAGTCCGTGGCGGATACGGCGCGGGTCTTGGGCAGGCTCTTTGATGGGATCCTATTCCGTGGCTTTGCGCAAAATACCGTGGAGACATTGGCGCGCTGCTCTGGGGTGCCCGTGTGGAATGGCCTGACCGATGATTCCCACCCGACGCAGCTATTGGCAGACTTGATGACGATGCGCGAGGCCTTTGGCGAAATCCAGGGCAAGACGATGGCCTATGTGGGTGATGGACGTAATAATGTGGCCAATTCGTTGATGTTTGGCTGTGCGAAAGCTGGCGTAAACTTCGTCAATGTCACGCCGCGTGAGCTTTTCCCCGCTGATGAGCTGGTCGAAGAGGCGCGCATGATTGCTCAGCGTAATGGCTCCACCGTCAAGATCGAAACGGATCCTCAGTCTGGTGTCAAGGGGGCCAATGTGCTCTACACCGATGTCTGGGTCTCGATGGGCGAGGAAGATCAAAAGGAGGCTCGCTTAAACCTCTTGCGTCCTTACCAAATCAATCAGGCACTGGTCGATGCAACGGGTAACGCAGATAAGGAATTTATCTTTTTACACTGCTTGCCGGCGTTTCACAATCATGATACCGATGTCTCGCGTGAGACGGGGGCGCTGGAAGTGACTGATGAGGTCTTTGAGGCTCCATTCTCTAAGGTCTTTGATGAGGCGGAGAATCGCATGCACACGATTAAGGCTCTCTTTGTCTCAGCGCTCTCTGATACGCGCGCTTTTTAATTCGTTTTGATCATGAGGAGGAAATGATATGCAACAGAGTATGAATGCGATTGGGTGGGAGGATTTTCATGCGCTCTCATCTACAGATAAAGCACCCTATTTAACCCATCGTGATGGGATGCCCTATTTTACGCTCTTTACTCAACAATTTGACCGAGCACTCTTAGAACGCCTCGAAGTGTTGGCCACGACGATTCGGCGCGTTTCTAAATCACGCGAGGGGGCGGATTTCTTGCGCAACCTCTTGCCTCACAAGCGCGCGATGCTCTATTTCTCTCAGCCTTCGTCGAGAACGTTTCTCTCGCACTTGGCGGCCTGTGAGATCTTGGGGATGCAGATTGGAGAAGTCCGTGATGCGGCAACTTCGTCTGAGCTTAAGGGGGAGACTAAGGAGGACTCGGTCAGGACCTTTAGCTCCTACTTTGATCTGATCATTATGCGCTCTCAATCCAAGGGGTTGGCTGAGCGCATGTCGTATGTCTTGGGTACGTCGACGCGTAAGGTGCCCATTATTAATGCTGGTTCAGGTAAGGACCAACATCCCACTCAAGCTTTGCTGGATATCTACACGCTCCAAAGAAGCTTTGAGAAGCTCGGCGGCATTGACAATAAGACGGTCGTCTTTTGTGGAGATCTCTTGCGTGGACGTACGGTGCGCTCTTTGGCGTATCTCTTGACCCTGTTTGACAATGTCAAGCAGATCTTTGTGGCACCTCCGGCTCTGCAAATCGGTCAGGATATCCTCGATATGCTCGAAGAAAAGGGCGTTGATTATCGGGTTTCTGATGACCTAAAGGCGGTGCTTCCGCTTGCTGATGCGCTCTATATGACGCGTGTTCAAGATGAATGGGACAAGAGCCAAGGTGAGAGTGCCGCAATTGACACCTCGAGCTTTAAGATTGGGGCGGATGAGCTCAAACTGATGAAGTCGACGACTGCAATTATGCACCCTCTGCCACGTCGTGATGAGATCTCGAGCGATGTCGATAATGACCCGCGTGCTAAGTATTGGCGGCAAATGAGAAATGGCATGTGGGTGCGCACGGCTCTGATCGCTGCGACATTTTGCTGCGAAAAGACCATCCTAGACTATGCCGCTGAGCACCATATCTAATAAGGCAAAGCGTATGAGGCCTTTCAATCATCTCCTGACCACAATCGCCATCTCGATGATGACGGTTGTGGCTAATGCAGGGCTGACGGAATTGCCCTTGCCGACACCGGACAATGAGGTCCATTTTCGCATTGGACCATTCTTTGAGTATGGCTCGCGCGATGGACAACTCGCAAGGTTGGCGATTCGGCCTTTTTATGCAAAGGAGGCAAATGCCACAAAGCGCTCGACCTCGACCGATCTTGTCTGGCCGCTCTCACACTTTGATCGTCTCGATCAGAGCTATAGTGGCCGAGTCTTGACGCTCTTTTATCACAAAAATGTCTACGCAGACGGCTCTATTGGTTGGAATTACACCTTGCCGCCGATCTGGACGCATGGCCGTAGCCATCGGGATACTGAGCGCTATGCGGGACTTTTCCCCATCTATGGCCGCTTGCCGAGATTGTTGCTCCTTGAGAATGTGCAGTGGGGGCTTTTTCCCCTTTATCTCCATTATGAGGTCCCGAATAAAAAGGGAAATGTCGAGCGTGACTACCTCGTTTGGCCGCTCTATTCGATGAAGCATGACCCAGATGTGACGCGCTGGGGCCTCTGGCCGCTCTATGGCTCCAAGCGTGAACGCGACCTCGATAGTCGCTATATCCTCTGGCCTTTTTGGACGGAGCAAGATAACCATTCGCGGCTAAAAAATGGACACTCGTGGATGTTGTGGCCGCTTTACCAACGTATCGATACCGATACTGAGCAAGGATGGGGTATCTTGCCTCCATTTTTCTTCCACTCTAAAACATCTCAAGGGGCAACACTGACTCGATTCCCATGGCCGTTTGAGCATTTCACCTCTCCAGTGGAAGACACTTGGAAGTTTTGGCGATTTTTTGGTAAGATGCGCAGAGGTACACGGCGAGGATGGTGGATCTTGCATCCAATTGTGCAGAGCCGCGAACAGCACACCGTAAACATCCAGAGTGAGCATTTTGTCTTTTTCCCCTTGTATGCATCCGATCAAGTCAAGCGCGCAAGACTCTCGGGGTCGTGGTATTTGTCATCGCGCTATTGGCGTGTGTGGCCATTTATTTCCAAGGATTATAGCGCAGATGGGGGTGAGACATGCCGCATGCTTGAATTGATCCCTATTCGTTATTCGCGCGGAGTCGAGCGCAACTGGGCCTCTTTTTGGACGCTCTATCACAATCGCCGAGAGGCGGCTTCGCGCACTAAGCATCATGAGCTCTTTTGGGGACTCATCAAATGGACGACGACTCTTGATGAGTCTGTCGACCTGTCACACGAGGTAAAACAATGATCCTAACTCGAGAACCGCGCTTCCCCGATCCGCCTGCATCTGTTGTCCAAGCCTTTTTTAGGTCTGTGATGCATGGTTTATCAGCAGTTGGTCAGACGAGCTTTATCATCTTAGAGGCACTCTTTGCCTGGCATCACTTAATCACCAGGCGCCAAGCAAGAGGTGAATTTGTCCGTCAGCTCTACTCGATTGGTATCGGCTCACTGCCGGTGCTCTCGGTGGTTGCGCTCTTTACGGGGATGATCTTGAGCTTGCAGCTGGGGCTTGCTTTTAAGCAATTTAGCCAAGAGCTGATGGTCGCAACGGCGCTGACCTATACAATGCTACGTGAGATGGGCCCCTTTATGAGTGGCTTGATCATTGCAGCTTGTGTGGGCTCATCCATGGCTGCGCAGTTGGGCACGATGACGGTCAATGAGGAGATCAGTGCATTGGAGATGATGGCAATCAATCCTGTGCGCTTTTTGGTGACGCCGCGTATGTGGGCGATGCTCTTGATGATGCCCTTACTCTCTTTTTACACCTGCATCGTGGCATTGCTCGGTGGGGCATTGGTTGGGGCTACGCAGCTGAATATCGCCTTTATGCAATTTATGGAGGAGTCGATTGTCTCAGCGGAGACCAAAGACCTCTACGTTGGCCTGCTCAAAGCGCTCATCTTTGGTATCCTCATCTGCGGGATCTCTTGTAAAATCGGCTTTAGCACGAAGCAAGGTGCTGCTGGGGTAGGGGTGTCCACGCGGTTGGCTGTGGTGGTTTCGTTTTTGATCGTCTTGATCGTGGGATACTTTATTACACGATTCTTTTACGTCTTTTAAGGAGTGCCAATGATTGATATTACTCATGTGGTCAAGACTTTTAACGGCCGGGCGGTGATTTGCGATCTGAATATGCAGATCAAGCAAGGTGAGCTCTTTGTCGTCATCGGGCCGTCTGGCACTGGTAAAAGTGTGACTCTGCGATTGATTTCTGGCCAAATGGCACCCACTTCTGGTAAGGTCGTGATTATGGGACAAGACCTCTCTGAGCTAGACTCGGAGGCTTTGGCTGCCCTGAGAGGACAAATCGGATACCTCTTTCAAAGTGGAGCACTTCTGGGGTGGATGACGCTAGCAGAGAATGTCGCCCTCCCTCTCCAAGAGCACACCAAGCTCTCCAAGCAGGAGATCGGTCGACGGGTTCAAGAAGCCCTCGAGGATGTTGGATTAGGCCAGGCGGGTGACCGATACCCATCGGAAGTTTCAGGTGGGATGGTTAAGCGCGCTGGATTTGCTCGCGCCATTATCGAAAGACCCAAAATCCTCCTCTTTGACGAACCCACCTCAGGACTGGATCCGGTCATGTCGCGCACCATTGATCAGTTGATCTTGTCTCTGAATAAGAAGTATGGCATGACCTGTGTGGTGGTGACGCACGACTTAACTGGAGCCTTACACTACGCCGATCGCATTGGCATGCTCCGCGAGGGTGCCTTCGCCGAGATCATCACACCGGATCAAATTGCCCATACTCAAACCCAGGCATTTCAAGATTTTAAGGATGCTCAGTTTATTTTTTAATCCCACTTATCCATTTCTTTAGATTGGAGTCATTATGAGTCAAGTTAATCGTAGCTACACACAAGAAGTTGTCGTGGGCCTTTTTATGGCCACGGTATTTGCTGTCCTCATCTTCTTTACCGTGATTATTTCCGGTATGGATTTACTACACGGACGCAACCGCATCAAGCGCACGGTGCGCTTTGACAATGTCGGCAGCTTGCGCGTCCAAGACAGCGTCATTGTGCGAGGTGTCCCAGTCGGTAGCGTGCAAGATCTCACGCTCGACGACGGCTGTATTAAAGCTACCATCCTTATCGACGAAAAGGTCTCGATTTACAAAAACTACTCCATCAAAGTTGTCAGCGCATCAGTCCTGGGTGGTAGCCGCCTCGATATCGATGCGGGTTCATCAGAATCGGGCGAACCGCTCCCTACAACAGCTCTACTCACAGGTGAGTCGCCTGTTGATATGATGGAGCAGGTCGGCGCGCTTGTCTCTGATTTGCGCCAGGCCGTTAATCCTGAGGATGTCCGCACCATTATCACCAACCTACGCACCACAAGTAGTGCAATCTCCTCCCTCACGACCCGCCTCGAAGCTGGCCAAGGCACCATCGGTAAGCTCCTCTCTCCAGATGAAACTCTCTACGGAGACCTTAAAGAGACCATGGCTAATCTTAAGGCACTCTCTGTTAAGCTCTCGGGGGAGCAATCCATGGTTACGGACTTAGAAGCTTCAGCCAAAAGCTTACGCATCATCCTCAATCGCGTCGAAGCTGGCCAAGGTACCATCGGCAAGCTCCTCTCTGCGGACGACTCGCTCTATGGCGACCTCAAGGAAACGATGGGGAATCTTAATAAAATTACAACGAAATTTTCGGGTGATGATGCCTCTCTGCTCAAAGATCTTGAATCCTCCGCCAAAAGCCTCCGGATCGTATTACAACGTCTCGAAGCAGGCGAGGGCACGCTCGGTAAACTCTCCAAGGATGATCAAATTGCCGTCGAAATCGAAGGTGCAGTTAAGGACGTCCGACAGATCATTGACAATATGCGCGACACCGCACCTATTACGACCTTTACCTCCATCTTTTTTGGCGGTATGTAATCATCCCACTCGCCCCGCAATTCTCTTCGGGGCGTGATACAAGAATGCACTTCTTAGATTAGAGTACTATGCCAGACATTATTGACGTATCCATCCTCGCCATTATCCAAGGGCTCACAGAGTTCCTGCCTGTGAGCTCATCAGGCCACCTCGCTTTAGGGAGCCATTTCCTCTCCTTTCAGAGCCCGGGCATCGTCCTTGAGGTGCTCCTCCATGCAGGCACCCTCCTCGCCGTCATCGCCTACTACCATCGCAAACTTTGGGACATCGCAATGGGATGCCTGCGATTTGACAAGCCCTCTCTCTACTTTGCCCTGTGTGTCGCACTCTCCATGATCCCAGCAGCGATCTTTGGCCTCACGGGGGAGGCCTATCTTAGTAAGCTCTCCGAGGAGCCAACCTACGTCGCTGCTCTACTCATCTTTAGTGGCTGTGTCCTCGTACTAGGCAAGCTCTTCTCGCCCAAAGTTGATGCCCATAAATCTCTCTCAATCCCCAGAGCCATCCTTATCGGACTCGCACAAATGGTTGCCGTCTTGCCAGGTGTCAGCAGATCGGGTATGACCATTACCGCATCACGTATCTTGGGGATGAACGCCAAAGACTCGGCGGCCTTTTCCTTTATCATGGTCATCCCACTAATCCTCGGTGCGACCCTGCTCAAGGTCATTCAAGCTTGCCAAGTAGGTGAGGCACCAATCCCCATGAGCCACATGGCGATTGGCTTTACACTTGCGGCAATTGTTGGCTATCTCAGCGTCGCCGTCATGGTCAAGCTCCTCGATAAGAACCGTTTTTGGCTCTTTGGTATCTACACGATTGTTGCAGGCGGCCTCTTTTTGCTTAATCATTAAGTGTGCAGGGTGTGCTGCTGGATTGGGTTGGCTTACGAGTCCTTTAACCAGAGACTTAACCGATTGCTACGCCGCAGTCACTTGAGGTGTCTGGGATTTGGAGTCTGGGATTTGGGATTTGTGCACCTAGTGCCTATGTCTATGCTGGCAGTCCTACGAGCTCAATCCCTGGTGCTAGAGGCAGGGGGCCTGCCTCTTATTGCTTGATGCTTGTTGCGGGCGAGCGCAGCGAGCCCTCCCGTGGTGCTGCAGTCCATTACGCCCAGTTTTGACCTAAGTCTCTAACTATTTCCAGGATGCAGGAAGCATCCTGGGGCTGTTCTCTATTCACAGTACACTAGGAAGCGCAACCCCCAGCTTGTTTTTACTGTTAAAATTAAAAAAGGGAGCTCTTATATAATTTTAGTGGGAAAATCAGGCTTGAGGGATTACCTAAGGGGCGAGTCAAACCTTAGCCGCCTCTCAAATCGAGGATTGCCTAAGGTTTATTCGCGCCCTTATCGGTGACGCTGAGTGCTAGGCTAAGAGCATGTTTTACCCATTTAGATCGAAGAAGAGCCAAGAAGAACCCCTTTTTGCGTCAAAAAAGGGCGGATTTGCGATAAAAAGCATCTATTTTGTCATTTTACGCTTGCATTCCTCCGCAAGATTTGATATATTTTCCCCATTCTTTTGAACGCACCAAGTCGTTTATCTTGGGGGTATAGCTCAGTTGGTAGAGCACTTGCATGGCATGCAAGATGTCAGGAGTTCGAATCTCCTTACCTCCACCATTATTCATCCAAGTGGTTTGCGATCAAGAGGCTTGTGCGCCTGTAGCTCAGTTGGATAGAGCATCGGATTTCTAATCCGGCGGTCGCAGGTTCAAGCCCTGCCAGGCGCGCCATCAAAAGATTATCTATCATGGGGGTATAGCTCAGTTGGTAGAGCACTTGCATGGCATGCAAGATGTCAGGAGT